>JAKVOB010000001.1:1300572-1625715 GCA_022483015.1 Atopobiaceae bacterium
GGGGGCCTTCGTCGTGCAGGCCCGGTACCTGCGCCGTCCCGCGTCCGCGACCTGCCAGGGCCCGCCGAGGCGCTCCAGCACCGTGACGCACCACGGTGCCGTGGGGTCGAGCTCGCGCTCGAAGGACGGGCACGACTCGAGTAGGAGGGCCCGCAGCCCGTTCACCTGGTGCGTGCGGTCGCGCAGCAGGTCGGACCTCTGGGCCTCGAGCCTCCTGGCGCCCTCGAGCGCGTCCTCCTCTGGGACGGGCAGCAGCGCCTGCGGCACGCTCGTCGGGCTCGGCATCCCCCGGGAACAGCGAGGACGCCCTGTTGGCGGCTATGCCGGGCAGGTAGGCAACGTCCATGCCAGCCGCCCTCGCGCGCCTTATCACCGTCGTCCCGATGTTGCGCCTCTGGTCGACGACCACGAGGGTACGGCCTAGCGCGGCGGCCCTCGCCAAGACGGCGTCCAACTCGGCCTCCAGGTTGTCCGTCGGGACGTTGAACCCGACCATCCCGTCCGACGTGAGCGCGCATGCCCTGTGCGAGAGCTTGCCCACGTCCACGCCGATGAAGACGTCGTACACACCCGATGCGTCCATGATGCTATCCTCCAACCGTGTCGGCTGGTCGGACGCGCGCTTCCCGGACACCCACATTACCGAGCCCAGGCCCCTCGGGGTCGGGCATGTTCCTATCAGTCGCGGCGGCGCGCGGCACCCCGGCGGTGGCAACACCCCCCGGGCCTTCGCGAGAGGCAGGGGACTAGGGCCATCCGTCGGGGGCCGGCCAGCGGCCCCTCTGGGCCACCATGGACTCTAGGCCCAGACACGGGCCAAGGGCTCAAGACGACCGCAGAAGGAACCAACACGGACTGTAATGGGGGTCGGCTCGAAGACCCTGACAGGCATCATCGCCTGAGCCCTCGCGCCGTCCTCGCCGCCTGCCTGCTGGCCTGCTTCGCCCTGCTGCTCGTGGTCAAGTACTCGGGCTTCGCGGTGGATAACCTCAACAAGGTGCTCTCCTACCTTGGGGCCGCCGCCGTCACCAACCCCGTCTCCCTGGTGGCCCCGGTGGGGATCTCGTTCTACACGTTCCAGGCCATGGGCTACGTCATCGATGTCTACCGGGGCACGTCCCCCGCCGAGCGCGACATCGTGCGCTATGCCTGCTATGCGTCGTTCTTCCCCACTATCACGTCCGGCCCCATCCAGCGCTCGACGGTGCTGCTGGCGGACCTGCGCGACGGGTTCCCCACACGCAGGCTCTGGGACTACGACCGCATCGTCTCCGGCCTCGTCACCATCCTCTGGGGCGTCTTCCTCAAGCTCGTCCTGGCGGACCGCCTCGGCATCCTGGTGGACAAGGTCTTCGGCAGCTGGTGGATGTACGGGTCGGTCGAGACCGTCCTGGCCGCCGTGGCCTACTCCTTCCAGATCCTCACCGACTTCGCCGGCTACTCGGAGATCGCCCTGGGGTCGGCCCGCATCCTGGGCTTCGAGCTGCCCGAGAACTTCCACGTGCCCTACCTCGCCACCTCCATCCAGGACTTCTGGCGCAGGTGGCACATCTCGCTGTCCACGTGGTTCCGCGACTACCTCTACTTCCCGCTGGGAGGCAGCAGGTGCTCGGCGGCCAGGCGCTACCTCAACGTGCTCGTGGTCTTCGTGACCTGTGGCATCTGGCATGGCGTTGGCTGGCACTACGTGGTCTGGGGGCTCCTGCATGGTGCGCTCCAGGACATAGGCATAGCCACCAGGCCCGCCAAGGAGAGGCTCTTCGGGCGCATCGGGGCTCGCACTGATACCTCGAGTTGGCACATCGGCAAGGTGCTCGTGACCTTCGCCCTCGTGACCGTCTGCTGGGTCTTCTTCAGGGCCGAGAGTCTGGGCATGGCCGTCCATATGCTGTGGCGCGTGGTCTCGCGCCTGGACCCCTGGGTGCTCTTCGACGGGTCCCTGCTCGAGCTGGGGCTCACCCAGACCGACGTCAACGTGCTCCTCTTCGGCCTGGCGGTGCTCGCTGTGGTGGGCCTCCTGCATGACCGGAGGGACCTCGACTTCGCAGCGCTGCTGGCGCCCCAGTCGATGTGGTTCAGGTGGGCGGTGCTTCTCGTCCTCGTCGTGTGCGTCTTCGTCTTCGGGGAGTACAGGCCCAACGTGACGTCGGCGTCGTTCATCTATGCGGGATTCTAGGAGGGGAGGGGACATGGGGCTTGGACGCAGGTGGAGGAACGCAGGCCGCACGGTCGCCTTCCTGGTGCTGGTCGCGGCGGTGCTCGTGGGGATCAACGGGGTGCTGGCCGTGGCACCGATGGGCGAACGGAATAACGGGCACGAAGCATTGACCTCGCAGACGACCGATTCCGACGTGATGGCATTCGGCTCGTCGCACTGTTGCAATCAGATCGATACGGGTGCCATATGGGACGAGGCAGGTATAGCCTCCTTCGATGACGGTACGCCGGGACAGACCATCATGGACACCTACTACCGGATGAGGGAGGCGTTCTCGTCCCAGGTACCCCGCGTGGCCTTGGTCGATGTCTGCTATGCGAACGAGGCGGTCCAATACACGAGCACGCACTACTTTGATCACATGCTTCGGAACAAGGGCGAGTTGAGTTGGGCCGATCGTTGGGAGTCTCTACAAAGCCAGGCGGGACTGAGCACGTCCAATCGTCTTGATTACCAGCTCCTGTTCCCTGTCTATCACTCCATGGTCGATCAGTTGACATCGTCCTCCTTCCTGCGCTACGGGAGGACCGATAGCGCTACTTGGAAGGGCTACCAGGGAAACTATGGGCCCTCTACTGCATACGACGCTCCAAGCGGTCTGTCTGACGTCCCCTCGTCGACCCTTGATGAGGGCACACTCTACTATTTCGAGCAGATCATCTCGCTTTGTGAGGAGAAGGGTGTCAGCCTCGTTTTCGTGAACGCGCCCCTGCCTACGACTGGTGTGGCACGGCAGGCGAAGATGAATGCGGTCGAGACCCTCGCAGAGACGTACGACATTCCCTTCCTGGACTATGGCACCTCTGGCTGGGACAAGATCGGCATCGACGCTGCAAGTGACTTCGAGAGCACCGCTCATCTGAGGTATGGCGGTGCCGCCAAGTGGTCGCGCTTCCTTGCCTCCTATCTCAGGACGAACTATGACCTGCCGGACCGCAGGGGAGATGCCGCCTACTCGTCCTGGCAGGATGACGCTGACTTCATCCGGCAGAAGGCTTCCGACCAGGATCTGAGGAACGAGCAGTCGCTTGCGGCATCGGTTGCTGCCTCGACGGACACCGACCTCACCACGGCATACGTCCTGCGTGGGAGCTTCCGTGACACGTCCGGCTGGGCATCCGCGCACGACGCGCTCGAGGCAGCCGGCGTCGACGTGGACCAGTACTCGGGGGACTGCTGCTTCGTGGCGAGCGGAGGCAAGGTCGTGTTCTCCTCGGGAGGAAGCTCCTTCGAATGGCATGCCGACGTGGGCTCCTCCACGATCATGGCCAGGAGGTCCTCGGGCGGCGCGGCGAAGCTCTCGCTGCCCTTCAAGGACTACGCATCCGCGGCCAATGGTGTGACCGTGCTCTCGTATGACGGCCTCGCTGACGAGGTTGTGGGCGCCTACTCCTGGACCACGTCGTACGACGAGAAGGCCACGGTCGCGGTGGGGTAGGGGCGTCTCATCCCCCCTCCTCTGTTCCTTTGCCGAAGCATGGCCTTTGGCGACGGTGCCGCCTGTCACAGCCGCTATCCTGAATACCGTATGCATCCACGGAGAAAGGTCTCCCACATGAAGGGCATCATCCTTGCTGGTGGCTCGGGCACGCGCCTGTACCCGCTCACCACCGTGACCTCAAAGCAGCTGCTCCCGGTCTATGACAAGCCCATGATCTACTATCCGCTGTCCTGCCTCATGATGGCGGGCATCCGCGACATCCTGATCATCTCCACCCCGCATGACCTGCCCAACTTCCGCACCCTCCTGGGCGACGGCAGCCGCTTCGGCATCAACCTCTCGTATGCGGAGCAGCCCAGCCCCGACGGTCTCGCACAGGCGTTCATCATCGGCGAGGACTTCATCGCCGGCGAGTCGTGCGCCCTCGTCCTCGGTGACAACATCTTCTATGGCAACGGCCTGCGCACGCAGCTCAAGCAGGCGGTCGCCCGCACCCAGGGCGCAACGGTCTTCGGCTATCACGTCGACGATCCCGAGCGCTACGGCGTGGTGGAGTTCGACGAGCACTTCAACGCCGTCTCCATCGAGGAGAAGCCCGAGCATCCCAAGTCGAACTACGCCGTCACGGGCCTGTACTTCTATGACTCGCGCGTCTGCGAGTTCGCCAAGAGGGTCAAGCCATCCGCTCGCGGCGAGCTCGAGATCACCTCGCTCAACCAGATGTACCTCGAGGAGGGCTCGCTTGACGTGGTCACGCTGGGCCGCGGCTTCGCATGGCTCGACACGGGCACCATGGAGTCGCTCTACGCCGCTGCCGACTTCGTGCGCGCCGTCGAGCTCTCGCAGGCGATGCCCATCTCCGTCCCCGAAGAGATCGCGTTCGAGAACTCGTGGATCACGCGTGATGAGGTCGCCGAGGCGGCCAAGACCTATGGCAAGAGCCCCTATGGCCGTCACCTGGCCGAGGTAGCATCCAACCGCATCGCAGGAGAGGGAGTCGCTCGATGAGCAGCACCACCGCTAACGTCACCACCAACACCGCCAAGCCCGTGAGGCGCCTGCTCATCACGGGCAGCCATGGTCAGCTGGGGACCGAGCTCCAGACCATCATCGCCGCCGGCAAGTCTGACATCGGCCCGATCGACGCGTCGTGGGCCAGCTGCGAGGTCGTGCCCACGGACTACGAGGAGCTCGACATTACCGATTCCGCCGCCGTGGAGGCTTATCTGGCAGCCGGTCACTTCGACGCCTGCGTGAACTGCGCTGCCGCCACCAACGTGGACGGCTGCGAGTCCGACGAGGCCTTCGCCCATAGGCTCAATGCCGAGGCGCCCGGCAACCTCGCCCGCGCCTGTGCCGCCCACGACGTGGTCCTCGTGCACGTCTCCACCGACTACGTGCTCTCGGGCACGGACCCCGAGCCCCAGGACGAGTCGGCCGTCCCTGCCCCCAACACTGCGTACGGCCGTACCAAGCTCGACGGCGAGAAGGCCGTCACCGCTGCGTGCCCGCGCTCGTTCATCTGCCGCACCGCCTGGCTCTATGGTGCCAACGGCAAGAACTTCGTCCGCACGATGGTGGGCCTCGGCCGCACGCACGACGAGGTCACCGTCGTCTCTGACCAGCACGGCAGCCCCACCAACGCCAACGA
The DNA here is from genome assembly GCA_022483015.1 of Atopobiaceae bacterium. Lineage (NCBI taxonomy): Bacteria > Bacillati > Actinomycetota > Coriobacteriia > Coriobacteriales > Atopobiaceae > Atopobiaceae bacterium. The sequence goes on from JAKVOB010000001.1 coordinate 1,305,883, forward strand.
CCTCGCCTACGAGATCCTGGCGCTCCTCGGTACCACCAACTACGGCCTCTACCACGTCACGGCCAAGGGCCAGTGCTCGTGGGCTGACTTCGCCCAGGCCATCATGGACAAGGCCGGCCTCGCCTGCCACGTGAGGCCCTGCACCACCGCCGAGTACGCCGCTCCCGCACCGCGCCCCGCCTGGTCGGTCCTCGACAACCGGCACCTGCGCGAGACCATCGGCGACTCCATGCGTCCCTGGGAGGCCGAGCTCGACTCCTTCCTGGCGCAGAACCTCGACCGGCTGTAGGTTCACTCGCCCGTACCAACCCGTCCCCATATGAGTCCAAGGAGCATCGAAGCATGACAGCACAGCCCATCACGTCCGGTAACTTCACCTTCACGCCCACGTCCATCGCCGGCGTCACCATCGTCGACGCCAAGGCCTACGGCGACCCCCGCGGCTACTTCATGGAGACCTACAAGCGTCCCGACTTCGTGGCTGGTGGCATCACCTGCGACTTCGTCCAGGATAACCAGTCCTCCTCGTCCAAGGGGGTCCTTCGTGGCCTTCACTTCCAGATCGACCATCCGCAGGCCAAGCTCGTCCGCGTCTTCGAGGGCGAGGTCTTCGACGTCGCCGTCGACCTCCGTCCCGGCAGCGAGACCTTCGGCAAGTGGGAGGGCGTCGTCCTCTCTGGTGACAACCACCGCCAGTTCTTCCTCCCGCGCGGCTTCGCCCATGGCTTCTATGTCATGAGCGACTCCGCCGTCTTCGCCTACAAGTGCGACGACGTCTATCACCCCGGCGACGAGGGCGGCCTCATGTGGGACGATGCCACCATCGGCGTCGAGTGGCCCCATATGGACGAGGCACCGCTCCTCTCCGAGAAGGACAAGGTCCATCCGTCGTTCACGGACTGGCGCGCAAGCCAGGGCCTGTAGGGCAGGGACTGCAAGGCGGGATACCGCTGTCCCTGGTCATCTCTCGGCCGCGATGGCGCGAGCCGCCTGCCGATGCATGCTACAGACAGTCGCGAGCGATGATCACTGCGGCCCCGGATGCTGCGGCCACTGCTGCGGTTGCGATGATGCCGGCATTGCCATCGGCAGTGTTTGGCGTCCTGCCTGAGCTGTTTATGGGAATCGCCTCTGCAGCCCCAGCATCCCCGCTGGCGGCGCCTGACGCTGACCCGCCTGGCGTCGACTCACTGGGGCCTCCCGTCTCTGAGGGAACGACAGGGAACACATACCCGCAGAGGGGGCAGGTGCCGCCCTCGCGCGTGCAGGCCTCGCTCTGCTTCATGTCGAGGTCGAGGCAGATGTGCGTATGGGTCCCATCGCCCACGGGCAGGTAGAAGTCCGTATGGGCATGGCTCTGACAGACCATGCGTATCGCCTGGAGGGAGCTCGCGCCCTCTGTATACAGGTACAGGCAGTCAAGCGTCTCTCCGACGACGGGCGTTCCCAGCACGTCTGCGTCGCTCAGGTCGATAAGCCCAGCATCCGTTCGCACGGAGTCGCCGTATACCTCCTCGACCACGAGGCCACGGGCCAGCGTACGTGACGCGGACGCCTCCGGTGCGTCGACCTCCAGGAAGCTCGTGGCCTGCAGCTGGTGGTCTGCCGCCCGGTAATAGACGCGCACGTATGACCCGACGCCGGGGGCGTCGCAGCCGGCGTCGAGCACGAACGTGTAAGAGGTCCCCTCATCCGTGAGGTCGTCGACGACGAACGTCACCCGGTCGCCCTCGACGGCCTGTACGGTGCCGCGGGCGCTGCGGATCCTCTCGGGCGCGTCCGGGATGGTCAGGCTCGAGACCGTATAGGTGAGGAGCCCGTCATCCTCGAGGCTGGAGACGAGGTAGTCAACGGTGATGCCTGCCGTGGCGTCGCACAGGGAGCCGAGGCTTCCCGTCGTGATGGTTGCGTTGTCGCAGGAGAGGTAGCACAGCTGGGCATCATCGTCCCGGCGCAACGTGAACCGAGGTGCGTCGCCGGTCGTGTCCACGCTCACGACCGTACCGGTCGTCGTCCGCCAGAGGAGCCCCTCGACCAGGGCCCGGACGTAGAGGGCGGTCTCGCTCGTGTCCGGGACGCCCGTCACGTCGATGGCGAACTCCTGCACGATGCCCCCGAGCCTGGTCACAAGGTTGGTGAGGCTTGAGCGCTGTGCATCCGTCAGACCCCTATAGAAGGCCCGATGGGTGTCGAGGTCGGCATCCTTGCCGCATACCAGCTCAAAGAGCTGTGCGAGGGCGTCCCTCAAGATCTTCTGGCAGTCGGTCTCCTGGGAGCCGGGCATGAGACGGCTCTTCGTGGTGTTGGTCTCCTTGAAGAAGGTGCGGGCGGCCTCCTGGTAGGTGACGAGTGCGGAGAGCGCTTGGTCAAGCGCGGTACAGCAGGCGTTCCCCGCATCGCCGTAGGTATCGGCCAGGGCCTGCCGCACGGCATCGAGCTGGGGGGTCAACACCTTGGAGACCAGGACGGTGCGCCGGCCTCCCTCGCAGATCCACGAGGTGTCCTCGCTGGTGAGGTAGGTGCGGAACATGACGCGATCGAACCAGTCGCCGACGCCGGTGTAGGTCTGCGGGTCGGGGTTATCCGTCGAGAAGGGGTCGTCCTGTCCCGCCTCATACACGAATGGGTCTCCTGACCAGCCCTTGGCCTGGAAGGCAAGGTCGAGGAAGTCGATGAGGGCACGTGCGGTCTCGCGAAGCCCCAAGGAGTTGAAGTTCCAACAGGTGCTCTGCACGTCGCCAAAGCTGCCGTTGGTGTAGGAGAGTGCATCTTGCAGCGTCCCCGTCTTCGCGACCAGGTCTGTACGCAGGTCTCCCTCGGCGCGGTCCGTGTCGACCGTGGAATACAGGTCGTACGGCTTGTGGTTGTCATCGCCAAAGAGGGAGCTGCTGGTCTGCATGGTGTAGTTCTCGAACGCCATGATGCTGCCAAAGGTGACGGCCCCCTCGGGGTCTTCCGCCGTCTGCTCGTGATAGGCACGGCAGGTGTGTCCCGGGCACCATGAGTCGGCGATGGTATGGCAGATCATGCCCAGGGTCCTCACGCGGAGCTGCCGGGAGGTGAGCCCCTTGGTGGCCAAGGTGCCGGAGTTATAGGGGTCCGCCTCTGCGACGGTGTCGAGCTGGTTCGTGAGCGTGGCGTCGTATTGGTTGTTCGAGTCGAAGATGCTGCGGCATGACGGGTCGCTGGGAGGCTCCCCCGTGCCTAGGGCGTAGGTATATGCCGACTCCAGCCACTGCATGACGAAGTCCTTCGTCTTCTGGGCTCCGTAGTAGGTGGCCCCGTCAGCGTTGGTGAACAGCATCGAATGAAGGAAGCCCACACGGTCGGGGGTGGTGAACTGTATGAGCGACTTGAGCGTCTTTCCTTGGCTGACGGTCTGGTCATAGGTCTGCGACATATGGTCTGCGACGTCATAGGCGCTTTGATAGTCGGGGTCGGTCGTGCCGCGCCAATAGGGGATGCCGCCCCCAAGTTCGGTCGCTGAATACGCAGCAAAATAGTCATATACGTCATTGGCGGGATAGTCATTCCAGAACGCTCCCGTGCGAAGGTACTTCTTGTTCTCCTGGAAGTAGTCCTCCGGCGAGAAGGAGGCCCCAGGATAGCTGTCGTTATAGGGGTTGAGCAACGTGGCGGGCAGCGACCCCTGTGCGTTGGCACGTCGCTGCAGGACGGCGGCATAGGCGGCTTGCGTGATGTCCTCATGGACGGGGTTCTGGCCCAGGAGGTTGGTGGAGGCCCAGGCATGTGCCTCCTCGGCAGGGGAGAGTATGACACCTGCCGCCGCAAGGCCCAGCCCGGCGAGGAATGTCCTCCGACTGAAGGCGATCCGAAGAGAGGGCAGCGATGCGTCGGGGTTGTCCATGGCCTGCTCCTTAGGTCGACATAGTGCCAGGTGTCGATTGCGTCCAAGCATGACGTAAGGTCGGTGCGGGCAATGCAGCATACCGTCAGGCTGAATACTACCACGCAGCAGATCGGCCGTTCTGACCGACGGCCTCCGTTGTCTTCATAGATTTGGTCGCGCCGCGCGCTTCTGCCGTATGCTATATGCAGTAGTGACCATTCATCTGATTCTCAGGGGAGCACATCATGTCGAACAAGACCTACCTCGTGACCGGCGGTGCCGGCTTCATCGGTTCCAACTTCGTGCTCCGCATGCTCGCCGAGCATCCGGACTGCCGCGTGGTGAACGTCGACAAGCTCACCTATGCCGGCAACCTCGAGAACCTCTCCTCGGTCGAGTCCGACCCGCGCTACACCTTCGTGCAGGCCGACATCTGCGACCGCGCGGCCATGGACAAGGTCTTCTCGGACTACGACCCCGACTTCGTGGTCAACTTCGCCGCCGAGAGCCATGTGGACCGCTCGATCTCGAACCCCGAGATCTTCGCCGAGACCAACGTGGGTGGCGCGGTCACCATGCTGAACGCCGCCAAGGCCGCCTGGCAGCTCGATGACGGCTCGTTCAAGGAGGGCAGGCGCTTCCTGCAGGTCTCCACGGACGAGGTCTATGGCACCCTCTCGCTCGACCGACCTGACACGTTCTTCCGTGAGGACACGCCCCTCTCGCCCCACTCGCCCTACTCGGCTTCCAAGGCATCGGCCGACTTCTTCACCCATGCCTACCACGACACCTACGGCATGCCCTGCCTGGTCACGCGCTGCTCCAACAACTACGGCCCGTACCAGTTCCCCGAGAAGCTCATCCCGCTCATGATCAACAACGCCCTGCACCACGAGAAGCTCCCCGTGTACGGCGATGGCCTCAACGTCCGTGACTGGCTCTATGTGGACGACCACTGCAAGGCCATCGACCTCGTGCTGCAGAAGGGCCGGCTGGGGGAGTCCTACAACGTGGGCGGCCACAACGAGATGGCCAACATCGACATCGTCAGGATCATCATCCGCGAGGTCGCCAAGGCCACGGGCGATGCCGCCATCACCGAGGACCTCATCGAGCACGTCACGGACCGCAAGGGCCATGACCGTCGCTATGCCATCGCCCCCGACAAGATCCACTCAGAGCTGGGGTGGCTTCCCGAGACGTGCTTCGCGGATGGCATCGTCAAGACCATCGACTGGTACCTTGCCCACGAGGAGTGGATGGCCCACGTCACGAGTGGTGCCTACCAGGACTACTACACCAGGATGTACGCTGGTAGGTAGTCGTTCCTTCCGTCAGTAACCAGGAGATTGGTCCCATGGCAAACACATCGCGTGGCGGACGCCACTTCGCAAACGACGGTGCGGCCCCTTCGGCCGGCCGTTCGGCGAGTCCATACGCCACATCGCGCGAGACCTCGTCCAGCGCCTATGCCAGCGAGCTCGATCGCGTGAAGTCGCGTGGCCATGGAGGGTCCGAGGTCCGGTTCAAGGAGCCCAAGAGGCGCCATCATGTATGGCCTGTCGTACTCGTGGTCATCCTCGTGCTCCTGGGGGTCGTCGGGTTCTCGGGCCTCCAGCTCTATGAGTCCGTCAAGGTCGTGAAGGCCGACGCCACCGTGGCGATCCAGGACGTCTCCACGATGAAGGACAAGGTCCTGGCCGGCAACACGGACGAGGCACAGACGGCGGCCGATGACATAGTGGCCAAGTCGGCCGAGATGAAGAAGGAGACCTCGGGCGTGCTCTGGGCTCTCGCCGAGCATGTGCCGGTCTATGGCTCTGACGTCAAGGCGGCCCGCGAGCTGGTGGACGTGCTCGATGACGTCGCCCAGAACGCCGTGGCCCCCGTCTCCGACCAGCTTCCGAGCCTCAACGTCAAGAACATCGTGGGCGACGACGGCAGCATCGACGTCGCCTCGTTGCAGGACGTCGCGACGGTGCTGGGGGAGGTAGAGCCGGTCATCTCACGTAACGCCGCGACGGTCGACGCGCTCCCCGAGACCCATGTCGACCAGCTCACGAAGGCCGTGGACAAGGTCAAGGAGCTCTTCCCCAAGGCGGAGTCCCTGCTGAGCTCGGCCAACCAGGTTGCCCCCTACCTACCTCAGATGCTCGGTGGCAATGGCCAGACGCGCACCTACCTCATCGTGGCGCAGAACAACGCCGAGATCCGTGCCACAGGCGGCTTCCCGGGGTCATGGGGAACGCTCAGCGTGACCGACGGAAAGATGACCTTGGGTGACTTCGCCTCCATCCAGACCACGAGCGTTACCGCCGACCAGCAGCCTTCCATCACTGACGAGGAGGAGGCCCTCTTCGGCACGGGTCTGAAGCAGAGCCCCGGCAACTCCAACTACACCCCGGACTTCACGCGTGCCGCCCAGCTCATGAGCGAGTACTGGCAGATTCGGGGTGGCTCCTCCGTCGATGGCGTGGTCGCGATCGACCCGGTGTTCCTCCAGAACGTCCTCAAGCTCGTGGGAGGGTTCACGGCCGCGGACGGCAGCACCGTGGACGGCACCAACGCGGCTCGCGTGCTCCTCTCCGATACCTATTGGAACCTGCCCGTCGACGAGCAGGACGCCTTCTTCGCCTCCGTGGCCGGCCAGTCGTTCAAGCAGTTCTTCTCGAACATCGGGAAGGTGAGCATCAAGAGCCTCGCGACCACGCTCAAGTCCTCGATCTCAGACCATAGGATCCAGGTCTGGATGGCCGACGACACGGAGGAGGCCGCGCTCGAGGGCCTGGGCATCACGGGATCGATCTCCACCGATGTGACGAAGCCGGTGCTCGGCGTGTACCTCGATGACGAGACCTGGTCCAAGATCTGCTGGTATCTCTCGACGACCACCCAGGTGGGCGCTGCGACCGCCAATGCGGACGGCACCAGGTCCTATCAGGTCACGACGACGCTCGCCAACTCGTTCACCACGAACATCGCCTCGACGGCCCCAGCCTATGTCTATGGCTACAACACGCTCAAGCGCGACCGTACCGACATGATCACGCACGTCTACCTCTATGCCCCGGCCGGTGGGTCGATCTCGAACGTCTCGGCCAGTGGAGGGTGGACGTTCACGGAGGGGTCCATCTCGGGCCTCGACGTGTGGTCCTCGCTCGTCCAGACCGAGGGGGGAGACTCGACCACCATCACCTACACCGTGACGACCCCTGCCACGGCAACGACCGACCTCACGGTACGCACCACGCCTGACTGCGAGGCGGCACAGTAGGGCTCTCCGCTCCTGCTGGGGAGGGGTGGGTGCCATGTGCGCTAACCGCGCAACGCTCCCAATCGCTCCATCATGTGCGTCCCGAACGCCCAACTAGCGCTATGATGAGGGGCGTGAGTGGTCCTATGTGTTCCATCGACTATGGAGGTATCACATGCTCGTCAACGCAACCGACATGCTTCAGAAGGCCGAGGCCGGCCATTATGGTGTTGGCGCCTTCAACACCAACAACCTTGAGTGGGCAGACGCCATCCTGAACGCCGCCGAGGAGGAGCAGTCCCCGGTCATCATCCAGTGCACCAGCGGTGCCTCCAAGTGGCAGACCAGCTTCAAGATGGTCTCAGAGATCGTCCACACCCTCGTCGAGACCAAGGGCATCACCGTCCCCGTGGCCATGCACCTCGACCATGGTACCTACGAGGACTGCTTCAAGTGCATCGACGCAGGCTTCACCTCCATCATGTATGACGGCTCTCACGAGGAGAGCTTCCAGATCAACCTCGACCACACCAAGGAGCTCGTGAAGCTTGCCCACAGCAAGGGCATCTCCATCGAGGCCGAGGTCGGCGGCATCGGCGGCACCGAGGACGGCGTCACCGCACAGGGTGAGATCGCCAATCCCGACGAGTGCAAGCAGATCGCGGACCTGGGCGTCGACTTCCTCGCCTGCGGCATCGGCAACATCCACGGCCTGTACCCCGCCAACTGGGCTGGCCTGTCCTTCGACGCCCTCGCAGCCATCAAGGCCAAGACGGGCACCCTGCCCCTCGTGCTCCACGGCGGCACCGGCATCCCCGTCGACCAGGTCAAGAAGGCCATCTCCCTGGGCATCTGCAAGGTCAACGTCAACACCGACCTCCAGGTCGTCTTCGCCGAGGCCACGCGCAAGTACATCGAGTCCGGTGCCGACCAGCAGGGCAAGGGCTATGACCCCCGCAAGCTCATGAAGCCCGGCCGCGAGGCAATCACGACCCGCACCAAGGAGCTCATCGAGGAGTTCGGCTCCAACGGCAAGGGCTGGAACTAGTCGCAAGGTCGCTTCGAGTCAGTCGCTTAATGAGGGGGTCGGCCATATGGCCGGCCCCCTTTGTGTTGAGGAAAACCTGCGAGAGGCCAACCCTGGAGCAACCCTCAAGGCGTATGGAGAGAGCAAGGTCATTCCGTCACATCCCTTACAGGTTATTTGCCAATCGTGCTCGGGGCTGGGTATCATATGCGTATCGGCGTTGGCTCGCCGTTGCCATAACCGCACCCGTATCGAAAGAGAGCCCCGTGAGCCGAACCAACCTCATCCGAGCAACGCTGTTCGCCCTCCTGGCACTTGTCCTGGGGCTGTGCGCCGTACCTCGCGAGGCCTCGGCAGACACGTCCGCAGAGCTGCAGAGCCAGCTCGATGCGGCCAACACCCAGCTCGACACCCTCAATGCCCAGCTCGAGCAGACCAGCGAGCAGGTCAATGACGCCCAGTACCAACTCGACCAGAAGCAGTCCGAGATAGACGCCACGACCACTCAGCTCAACGACACCCAGACGCAGATCGACCAGACCGAGGCCGACATCACCAAGAAGCAGGCCGACCTCGATGCCGCGCAGGAGGTCCTCTCCAAGCGCATCTCGGCGACGTACAAGTCCGGTGGCGAGGACAGCCTGCTCTCCGTCGTGCTGGACTCCTCCAGCCTCGAGGAGCTCATCAACAACGTCTACTATGCCGGCAAGATCAGCCAGTCCGACCAGGACATCATCCAGCAGGTGAAGGACCTCAAGGCCCAGCTGGAGGACCAGAAGGCCCAGCTGGAGGACCAGAAGGCCCAGCAGCAGTCCCTTCTCGACCAACAGAACCAGCAGAAGGCCGACCTCGAGACCCAGAAGGCCGCCCTGGACTCCCAGAAGGCCACCTTCGAGCAGCAGCAGGCCGAGCAGCAGAGCTATGTCAGCAGCCTGAGCCAGCAGGTCCAGGACAAGATCACCGAGGAGCGCGAGGCGGCCGCCGCGGCAGCCCGTGCGCAGGCCCAGTCCTCGTACACCTACACCCCTGGTACCAGCACCTACACGGGCGGGGCCCTCACCGACTCGCAGCGCAGCGCGATCCTCTCGGCAGCCTACTCTCAGCTTGGTGTGAGCTATGTATGGGCTGCGTGCAGTCCCGGGTCCGCCTTCGACTGCTCCGGGTTCACCATGTACTGTTACGGGCAGGCAGGCATCTCGCTGCCTCACAGCTCCAGCGCGCAGCGCAGCATGTTCAACCAGACGTCGATCTCGAACCTGCAGGCTGGTGACCTCGTCTTCTGGACCGGTCACGTGGCCATCTACGCAGGAGACGGCCAGATCATCGAGGCCGTGGAGCCCGTGGTCCACAAGGGCGCCATCTGGGACGGCGGCAGGCTCATCGGCGGCGGGTACCTTGGATAGGAAGAGGGGGAGAGTCCGTTTGGGTCTCTTTGGTGCACAGAGGGTCGACCATGTGACCGGACGCCTCACGAGGGCGCTCGTGGCGGGTGCCGCGTGTGCGGCCCTCGTCTGCGGCGTCATAGGCGTGGCTCCGACCGTCGCCCGGGCTGACGAGACCTCAGACCTCCAGGCCCAGCTCGACACGGCGAGCGCACACCTCGACGACATCTACGCACAGGCCGAGGAGGCCTCGGAGGCGCTCAATGACACCCAGGTGCAGCTCGACCAGACCAACTCAGACATCGAGCAGACGCAGAGCGACATCCAGACCGAGCAGGCCAACCTCTCCTCGGCCCAGTCCACGCTCTCGGATCGTGTGAGGTCGAACTACAAGACCGGCGGCACCAACCTGCTCTCGATCGTCCTTGGCTCCTCAGACTTCACCGACCTCGTCAGCCGCGTCTACTACGCCTCGAAGGTGAGCGAGTCCGATGCCCAGGCCATCCAGCAGGTGCGCGACGCGCAGACCGCGCTCGACGCCAAGCAGGCCGACCTCCAGACGCAGCAGTCGCAGCAGCAGGCCCTGGCCGACCAGCAGCAGTCCGACATGGACACGCTCTCTGCCCAGGCCTCCGAGGCCGAGACCTACGTGAGCAGCCTCAGCCAGGAGGTCCAGGACAAGCTCGCCGAGCAGCAGGCCGCCCAGGCCGCCGCAGCGCAGGCACAGGCCGATGCCGACGCCCAGAGCGCTGCCTCGGCAGCGGCGGAGGCGGGCACCGATGACGCTACCGACGACTCCGGCACCACCGACTCGGGCAGTGATGCGAACGACGGTGGCTCTGACTCCGGTAGCTCGAACTCCGGTAGCTCGAACTCTGGCGGCTCAGGCTCCGGCAGCTCGAACTCGGGCGGCTCGGGCTCCGGCAGCTCCAACTCGGGCGGTGGCTCGGGCAGTTCGAACTCCAGTGCTCGTTCGACTGTGGTCGATGCTGCCTACTCGATGGTCGGCGGTACCTATGTTTATACCGCCTATGACCCATCCTCGAGGACCTTCGACTGCTCCGGCTTGGTCACCTATTGCCTGGCCTGTGCCGGGATCTCTGGTCAGCATTACTCAGGTTGGTATGGTGCGCGCTGCAACGAGTCGATTTCTGAGGCCCAGCCTGGTGATGTGGTGTGGCGTAGTGGCCATGTGGGCATCTACGTCGGGAATGGCAAGACCATCGAGGCCATGAGCCCTTCCATGGGGATCACGTTCGGTAGGCTCTCCTCGTTCTCGGCGGCCTATAGCCCGTACTAATGCCCGCTTGAGCAATCGAGCCCATCCCTTTGATCTGGAGCCTTAGCACATGCAGCGTTGGTCCTCGTTCGGGCGTCTCCTCGGTAGCCACATGGCCTTCATCGCACCGTTCTGCGTGGCTGCGGGCGTCCTGTTCCCGGACGTCTTCGGTGGGCTCGAGACCGTGGTGCCGGCCCTCTTCGCGTTCATGACGTTCCAGGGCTCGCTCAACAACACCTTCCGCCAGGTGGTCGACACCTTCAGGCACCCCGCCCAGCTCCTCGTGATCCTGGGCGTCACGAGCGTCGCCATGCCCGTGGTGGCGCGCCTGCTCGCAGGGCTGCTCTTCGGCAACGACATGAGCCTGGTCACGGGTATCGTGCTCGAGTACTCCATCCCCGTGGCCGTGGTGAGCTTCATGTGGGTCGGCATGTTCGGCGGCAACACCGCCCTGGGCCTCTCGTGCGTCCTCGTCTCGACGGTGATCGCACCTCTCACCATCCCTGCGATGCTCCAGCTGCTCCTGGGCGAGTCCGTCCAGATCGACACGGTGGGCATGATGGTCGACATGCTCTTCATGATCGCCCTGCCGGCGCTTGCCGGCATGCTCGTGAACGACCTCACGCACGGATGGGGGAGCAAGCGCCTCTCGCCGGCCATCTCCCCGGCATGCAAGGTGCTGCTCATGATCATCATCACGGCCAACTCCACCGAGATCTCGGACTACATGCGCAACCTCACCCCGGAGCTCGTCGCCGTGGCGCTCTTCTGCCTCGTCTTCGCGAGCTGCGGGTTCCTCGTGGGCCTGGTGATCGCGAGGGCCTGGCACCTCTCGCTTCCCACCACGGTCACGATGTGCTTCGACTGCGGTCTGCGCAACATCTCGTCAGGTGCCGTCATAGCGGCGGCCTACTTTCCGGGGGAGGCCATGTTCCCCGTGATGATGGGGACCCTCTTCCAGCAGATCCTCGCCGCGACCTTCGGGCAGGGGATGCAGAGGGTCGTGGCCGAGGACCGTGCGCGGACGGACGCCATGGTCGAGAGGGGCCTGTCTGCCTCGGGTCATGACGACGACTGACCATCCCCGGTTGCGTATGCCATGGCACGCCTGGTAGTATCTGACCCATCGCATGCGGATGGCATGCTTGGGCGGTGCCAGGAGGATGGGCCTATGTGCTCAATGGGACGAGGTAAGGCAGGGACGCGCGAGGACTAGCTCGCACGCCCTGTCTGATATGTGGGCGGCCGTGGGTCCTTCTCCCATGGCCTTGCGCCCATAGCCCCGTTTCATCCCCGTTCCTCACCTCCTTGGAGCTCCCGATGTCCCTCATAGCTTCCACGCGCAGCTCCCTGCGTGCCCTCACACCAGCCGAGCGCCGGCTCGTCATCGCCCGCTTCTGCCAGCGTATGGCCGGCGACTCGTCCTATTTCATCGGCATCCTCGGCCTTGCCACCTACACCTTGGCCGCGGATGCCACCCAGGTCTCGATGCTCATGCTCGTGCTCAACACGATGGTCGTCGTGGGCAACCTTGCCGGCGGGGTCATCGTGGACCGCATCGGCCCACGGCGGTGCGCGTTGGCAGCCCTCGCCCTGGGGGTCGTGGTGGCCGTGGGCATCCAGTTCGTGGAGCCCTCCTTCGCGATGATCCTCGTGGTGGCGGTCTTCCTCGGGGGCGCCGTCGGCCTCCAGGAGACGGCCTTCCGGAGCTTCCCTCCCTACCTCGTCGAGGGCGAGGACAAGCTCCATCGCACCAACGGCCTGGTCGAGCTCGCGACCAACGTCTCGGTGGTGGCAGGTCCTGCCATAGGCGGCCTCATCACGATGTTCCTCCCGGTGGTGCGGGTGTTCCTCTTCTACATCGTCGCCTCCGTGGCGGCCATGGCCGTCATCTCTGGCGTGCACGAGCGCTATCAGCCCGTCGTGCAGGAAGAGGAGGGCGAGCCCGGCAACGGCCACTTCATGGCCGACCTCGTCGAGGGCGTCCGCGTGACCTTCTCGAGCAGCTTCCTGCGCACGCTCTTCGTGATGGGCTTCCTGGGCTACTTCGCCTTCGGCGCCTTCGACAGCCTCGAGTCGCTCTACTACCGTGATGTGCTCTGCGTGAGCGCCGACTGGATGGGCTGGCTCACGGCGGTGATGGGGGTGGGCTGCGTGGTCGGCTCGCTCGTGATGCTGCGCCTGCCCGAGCGTGCCCTGAGCCTCAGGAGTGTGGTCGTCGCCCTGTTCGTGGTGGGCACCGGTTGCATGCTCTATGTGGGCACGCCGTGGCTCGCCTGTGCCGTGGCAGGTCAGGCAATCTGTGGCCTGGGCTTCGGTGTCCTGGAGCCGTTGCAGCTCACGCTGGTGCAGCGCGACACGAGCCTCACCCATATGGGGCGCGTGATGGCGACCATGCGCACGGGATTCCAGGGGGCCGGCATCCTGCCCCTTCTCGTGGCGCCGTCGCTTGCCGACGCCTTCGGTGTGCAGGCCGTCCTGTTGGGGGCCTCGACCTTCGTCGCGTGCGTGGCCGTGGGCTTCGGGGCCTGGCTCTGGGCGCGCGGCCGTTGGTCGTGATGACGGTCGATGCTCGCATCGCGGCACCTTCTGGGTGCCCAAAGGGTGCCGGCATGCGAGTGCCGACGGGGGAGCGGTGCCGCGTCACGCCGTGAGGAACCTCTGCGTCAGGTCGAGGCCCATCGACTCCGCCTCGATGCGGGCGACCTCACGGATCGTCGCGGCCGAGAGGAGCTCCTCGCGTGCGATGGGCCGAGAGGGACGCGCGGGCTTGACGCCCCTCCTGCTCGGGGTGGTGCGGGCGGCGACGGCGCTGGTGAGAAGGTCTGCGAACATGGTGGGTTCCTCTCGTCGGGTAGGTCCTCTTCTTGTTGACCCAATGTTCGCAGGACCGCACCGGCGCATCCATCGAAGTGGCTTACGTCTGGCTTACGCCTTCGTCACCCTGGCTTGCGTGACGTGGCATCGGGGCGTCGCCTGCCTATGTCACATGCCTGTGACGGGCGCGGCTCCCAAGCTCTCCTGCGTGGCCCTCTTGCCGTAGAATGGTGCGGATTGCGACGCCGGGCATGTCCCGGCATGTGACATGCCGCCTTGCAGGGCAAACCGTGCGGGCGGCTGATTCCAGAGAGGCAAGGAGGCCCCATGGCGCTCAGCCAAGATGACGTCCGCGGAATCGCGGACTATGCCAGGATCGCCCTATCGGACGACGAGGTCGAGGAGATGACCACGTACCTCAACAGTGCCGTGGACATGCTCGACCCCATCCTCAAGTACGACCTCGAGGGCGTGGAGCCCACCTACCATCCCATCGGTGACCTCTCCAACGTCATGCGTCCCGACGTGGCCGCCCATGGCCTCGACACGGCCGACGCGCTGGCTGCGGCCGCCTCGACGCGCGAGAGGACCTTCCGCGTGCCCTCCATCCTCGGGGACGGGGGTGCTGCCTGATGGCGAACTTCGACCAGCTTCCCGCAGCACGGATCGCCGCCGGCGTGGCCGACGGCAGCTTCACGGCAACCGAGGTCGCCCAGGCCTCGCTCGCCGCCATCGAGGCGCGCGACGGGGACGTCGCGGCCTTCCTCCAGGTGGCACCTGAGCTCGCCCTCGCGGCCGCCAAGGCCACCGACGAGGCCCGGGCTGCCGGCAGGCCCGTGGGCCCGCTCGCAGGCGTCCCCGTGGCCGTGAAGGACAACATGAACCTCAAGGGCACACGCACCACATGTGCCTCCAAGATGCTCGAGGGTTACGAGTCTGCCTATACCGCCACATGCGTCCAGCGCCTCATCGATGCCGGCGCCACCCCCATGGGCAAGGCCAACATGGACGAGTTCGCCTTCGGCTCCTCGACCGAGACGAGCCACTTCCATCGCACCAACAACCCCTGGGACATCGAGCGCGTGCCCGGTGGCTCCTCGGGCGGCAGCGCCGCGTCGGTCGCCTCTGGCGAGGTCACCATCTCACTGGGGTCTGACACCGGCGGCTCGATCCGCCAGCCGGCGAGCCTCTGTGGCGTCGTGGGCATGAAGCCGACCTACGGGGCGGTCTCGCGCTACGGCGTGGTGGCCTTCGGCAGCTCGCTCGACCAGGTCGGGCCCTTCGGGCGTCATGTGGCCGACGTGGCGCTGGCCATGAACGCGCTCGTGGCCGGAGGCCATGACCCGCACGACTGCACGAGCCAGGACGAGCCCGTCGACTTCCTCGAGCACCTCGAGGACGACATCGCCGGTACCAAGGTGGGCATCATCCCCGGCCTCATGGAGGCCGAGGGCCTCACGCCCGAGGTCCGTGCCGCCGTCCACTCCGCGGCCAAGGCCCTCGAGGACCAGGGGGCCGAGCTCGTGGAGGTGGAGCTCCCGCACCTGGACGCCTCCATCGCGGCCTACTACGTCATCGGCCCCTGCGAGGCCTTCTCGAACCTGGCTCGCTTCGACGGGGTGCGCTATGGCTATCAGGAGCCGGGGTGTGCCACCCTGGACGAGCAGAGCTCCAAGAGTCGTGCGGTGGGCTTCGGCCCTGAGTCCAAGCGCCGTCAGCTCCTGGGTGCCTACCTGCTCTCGGCCGGCGTCTACGAGAAGTACTACTACCCGGCCCAGCAGGTCCGTACGCTCATCACGGCTGACTATGCCGCCGCCTACGAGAAGGTCGACGTCATCCTCATGCCCGCGAGCCCGAGGTCGGCCTTCAAGTTCGGCGAGATATCGGACCCGACCGAGATGTACCTCTCGGACATGTTCACCATCTCGAGCAACATCGCCGGCAACGGCAGCATCTCGGTGCCGCTGGGGCTGGGGCGCGACACGCACCTGCCCGTCTCGGCGCAGCTCGTGGGGCCCTCGTTCCAGGACCGTCACCTGCTCACGTTCGCCCGCGCCCTCGAGCGCGGCTTCGACTGCGAGGGCACCGTCGCGCCTGACTTCGCGGGAAGGGGAGGTGACCTGGCATGAGGAAGCTTGCCGACGTGCTCCAGGACTGGGAGGCCGTGATCGGCCTCGAGGTCCACTGCGAGCTCACCACGCTCGAGACCAAGATGTTCTGCTCGTGCCCCAACACGCACGATGCCGAGCCCAACACCAACGTGTGCCCGGTGTGCCTGGGATATCCCGGTGCCCTGCCGGTGCCCAACAAGGCCGCCATCGAGTCCATCGTGAAGGCGGGGCTTGCCACCAACTGCGAGATCCAGAAGCACTCGATGTTCTATCGCAAGCACTACTTCTATCCCGACATGGCCAAGAACTTCCAGACCACGCAGGGCCCGGTCGCCTTCTGCATGTATGGCCACCTCGACCTCGAGGTCTCAGGCGAGGGCGCGGCCGAGCGTCCCGACGACTCGGCCCATGTGGCCAAGGCCGCTGATGGTTCCTACGTCACGCCCGTCCGCATCCTGCGCATCCACATGGAGGAGGACGCCGCCAAGATGAACCACCTCGGTGGCGAGGAGGGGCGCATCACCGCGGCGACCGAGTCGCTCATCGACTACAACCGCTGCGGCACGCCCCTGACCGAGCTCGTGACCGAGCCCGACCTGCGCACTCCCGAGGAGGCTCGCCTCTTCATGGAGAAGCTCCGTCGCATCTATCTGACGCTGGGCATCTCTGACTGTTCGATGGAGCATGGCTCCATGCGCTGCGACGGCAACGTGAGCCTGCGTCGTCGCGGCGAGACCAAGCTGGGGACCAAGACGGAGCTCAAGAACATCAACTCCTTCAAGAGCCTCCATGACGGCCTCGAGTACGAGATCTGCCGTCAGGCGGAGGTCCTCGAGGAGGGTGGCATCGTCTACCAGGAGACGCGTCACTGGGAGCCCTCGCGCAAGCGCACCGTGGTCATGCGCGTGAAGGAGACCGCCGACGACTACCGGCTCTTCCCAGACCCCGACCTCGCCCCCTATGACCTCACTGACGACTTCATCGAGCATTGCCGGGCCGAGCTGCCCGAGCTCCCCGACGCCAAGCGAGACCGCTACATGGACACGTTCGGCCTCAAGGCCGACGATGCCGCGCAGATCGCGGGCGACCCTGACACGGCCGCGTTCTTCGAGGAGGCCATGTCCGCGGTGGGCGCACCCGAGGGGAAGGCCATCAAGAAGGCCGCGAGGACCGTGGCCAACGTCATGGTCAACGACCTCACGGGCTACCTCAACGCCTCGGGCATCGGCATCGCCGAGACCCGCATCACCCCCGCGCAGGTGGCGAGCCTGTCCAAGCTCCTCTCGTCCGATGCCTTGAGCTCGGCCCAGGGCCGCGAGGTATTCGGCCTCATGGCGGAGTCCGGCGAGGACCCCGAGAAGATCGTGGACGCTCGCGGCATGCGTCAGGTGTCCGACACCGCCGCGCTCGAGCCCATCGTGGACGAGGTCCTGGCGCGTTGCACCGAGCAGGTCCAGCAGTATGCCGACGGCAACAAGAAGGTCGTGGGCTTCCTGGTAGGGCAGTGCATGAAGGCCTCGAAGGGCAGCGGCAACCCCAAGCTCTTCAACCAGCTCCTCACGAGCAAGCTCGAGGGATAGTGCGACAGGAGCCACGTCCCCTGTCCGACTGATGAAAGAAGGACGCCCCGCCTGCCTGTGCAGACGGGGCGTCCTGTGCCATGGCGTCCTTCGCTACTTGATGTTCTCGGCGTCGAGGCGCAGCTCGAGGGCCTCCTGGTGGGTGGCCGACGAGAGCGCCGTCTCACGCGTGATGCGCCCGGCCTGGGCAAGGTCGAACAGGCTCTGGTCCATGGTGCGCATGCCCTCGCTGCCCTGAGCTCGCGATGACGGAGTCGATCTGGTAGGTCTTCTCCTCGCGCACGAGGTTGCGCGTGGCCGTGTTGGCGTACATGATCTCGAAGGCAGGGACGATCCCGCCGTCGGTGGTGCGGACGAGCTGCTGGCAGACCACGGCCTGGAGGACCATGGAGAGCTGGATGCGAATCTGGCGCTGCTGCGAGGGCGGGAACGCGTCGACGATGCGGTCGACGGTGGCGCTCGCGCTCGTGGTGTGCAGGGTCGAGAAGACCAGCTGGGCCATCTCGGCTGCCGTGGTCGCGGCACTGATGGTCACGGCGTCGCGCATCTCACCGAGCAGGATCACGTCGGGGGACTCGCGCATGGCCGAGCGCAGGGCTTCCGAGTAGGTGGCCACGTCGGTGGGGACCTCGCGCTGGGTCACGATGCAGGTGCCATGATGGTGCACGTACTCGATGGGGTCCTCCATGGTGATGACATGGCCCTGACGGGTGTGGTTGATGCGGTCGATGAGGCAGGCCAGGGTGGTGGTCTTGCCGGCACCGGCGGGTCCCGTCACGAGCACGAGGCCCTTGGGGAGGTCGGCCACGCGCAGGACCTCCTCGGGGATGCCGAGCTTGGTCGCATCGGGGAGGCCGAACGGGATGATGCGGATCACGCAGCTCCACGAGCCGCGCTGCCGCAGGACGTTGGCACGGAAGCGGCCGACGCCAGCGAGGGCGAACGAGAAGTCCTCGTCATGGTTGCCGTTGGCCTCGAGGCGGGCGAAGTCCTGACCTGCGAGCTCGTAGAGGTCCTGGACGAGCTGGCGGGTGTCGGCCGGGGTGTAGGCCGGGGTGTCGGACCTCACCTGGGTACCGTTCGCGAGGTAGGTGAGAGGAAGGCCTGCCTCGATGAAGATGTCGGAGGCCTTCTCGTCGATCATGTGCTGCAAGAGCTCCTCAAGTTTCATGCTGACTCCTCAGTCATTCGACGAGCCGGACCATAGGGTCCCGCCGCCATCCGTCTGTTCCTGTGCCGTCGTGAGCTTCCATGCCGTGATGTCGTAGTTCGCATCCTCGCCGATCTCCACCTCTACGTCCAAGGTCCTCCCGTGCTCGGTGGAAAACGTCGCCTGCACCCCGTCGTCGGTCACCTGGGCCGTGACGGTCACGCCGTCAGCGGCGTCCTGGGCATCCGCGATGAGGGAGGGGAGGGCCGATGTGGTGGCGGCAAGGGCTGCCGACCTGCTCGTGGTCCCGCTTGCCCTGACCGTGCCGAGCGTCTCGTCGAGGCTCGCCAGGAAGGTCTGCGCGCTCGTCTCGGCAAGGTAACCCTCGGTTGTGGAGGTCTGCTCGCGGGTGGTCATGGCATGCGATGCCTGCACGGTGGTGGTGGTGAGGACGGTCATGACCGCGAGGCTGATGACGATGATGAGGGTGAGCAGGCTGATGGGGCCGACCCTGAGCGAGCGCCGCTCCGTGGTTTCCATGGGTGCCTCCTCGTTGAGGGTCATTGCGCGACGCCCCCGCTCACGTAGCGCGAGGTGGTCAGGTTCCAGGCCTCGCCCGACTCGTCGGTGACCGTGATGTCGGCTTGGTAGAGGGTGCCCTGGTCGGTCTGTTCGGGGGTGACGTCGCAGGTCACCTGGTAGTCACCGCTCTGGGTGGTCCCCTCGGAGCCAGTCGGGTCGGCCGAGAAGGTCTCGGCCTGGTTGGTGGCGAGGTGCATGGCCTCCTCGAGGCGGAGGTCACTTGCCGAGAGGGTGGTCACCCTCACCAGGATCTGGACGAAGATGGCCGAGCATGCGAGGAAGAACCCAAAGAGCACCAGGACCTCGACCAGGAACGCGGCATTGGTGTGGTGCGGGCTCGGGGATGAGACCGGACGGGTCTTCTGATGGTCGAGCGCATCGGAGAGGTTCATCAGCGGTCACTTCCCTCGAGGCTGCGTAGGGCGACGTCGCTCGTGCCGGTGTCCGTCGTGATGCTGAGCAACCCGTTGGAGTACGTGAACGAGAAGGTCGACGACGAGACGAGCTCGGTGGCCTTCGCAGGTGTGTAAGCGCTGCCGGCCAACGCATACTCCTCCACGACCTTGCCGCCGCTCAGGTAGATGCGCGTCTCGTAGGTGCCGGTGTCGAGGTGCTCGAGAAGCACGAGCGAGCGGCCCTCAGGGCCTTGCCCTGCCGCGAGCGCATCGCTGGCATCCGTCGTGCGCACGATGTTGGTGACGAGGTTGTTGGTGAGACGTACGTTCGAGGCCTGGGTGGTGGTGGCGCTCGTGGAGCGGTAGCCGGCGACTGCCATGAAGATCGCAAGGAGGAGGAACACCACGAAGAAGACGAAGATGAGGACCATTCCAAGGTTGCCGTGCTCTGACTCATCCGTGTCGCGGCGGTCTGCGATGGCTTCCATGAGGTCTGCTGAGTGTGTGGTCATCGTGGCACCACCACTATGCTCGGGGTGACGTTGGCTGCGTAGCACTCGTAGGTGACGATGTAGTCGGTGGTGTTGACCTGGAGGCCATAGGCACCCTCGAGGTAGGAGAGCGAGGTGGGGTAGGACCCCTCGACCGCGCAGCATTGCTGTGCGGTGGTGAGAATCGCGTTCCTAAGCGAGGCTGCCCCCTGCTCGCGAGCGGTGTCACGTGCGGCGCGGTAGGCGAAGCCGCAGATGGCCACGATCAACACGACCGCGAGGACGCTCAGGATGGCACCCCTGCGTCGGCGTGAGATCGTCTCTTTGGTGACCTCGTGATACATGGCCCTATCCTATCGAACCCATGATGCCGATGAGCGGCAGCATGACGGATATGAGGGATGCGGCCACGGCCACCGTGAGGCAGGCCGCGAGGACCGGCTCGACCTTGTCGACGGCCTTGTCGATCTGGTTCACCGCGTCGCTGAAGAAGGTGTGTGACAGGCTGTCGAGGACAGCATCGAGGTCGCCCGACCGAGCGCCGAGCTTGACCATGCGGGCATACAGGGGCTCGAAGACGCGGGCCTCCGCGAGGGCCTGGGCGAGGCTGCGCGGGTTGTCGATGTCGATCATCGACGTGTGTGCCTTCTCTACGGAAGCACGCAGCTTGGGATGGGTCACGGTGGCCAGGGCCTTGGTGAGCGCGTCCTCGTCGGCCACGTTGGTGGCGACGTTGGTGGCGAGTGCCATGGTGAAGCGGCTGAGCGCCAGCTGGTAGAGGGCGTCTGCCGTGGGCGGGAAGCGTTCGAACATGCCGATGACCCGCTCGCGTCCGCGCTCTGAGCGGGTCATGAACGAGATGGCGAGTACGAAGATGGTGCATGCGAGGGTCACGCCGAAGGCGATCCAGCCAATCGTGATGGAGAGCTGGACCGAGCCGAACGACCCGCTCGTGAGGCTGCCTGACATGCTGTCGTAGGCGTTCACGAACACCGGGAGGATCCAGCCGACGGTGAAGGCGAGGATGACGCACATGATGCAGAGGAGCGCTGCCGGATAGTTGATGCTTGCCCGGATGCGCTGGAAGATCTTGTCCTCCTCGTCGTAGTAGGCCTCGAGGTCGCGCATGACGTTCTCAAGGCGGCCCGTGGCCTCGCCGATCTGCGTGAGGTCGCAGGCGAAGTCAGGGAAGGCCTTGCTCGCACGCATGGCTTCCGAGAGGTTCTTGCCTGCCGCGACGTCGCGGTACAGGTGGGCGCATATGCCCCCGAATCGGGTGTCCTCGCGGTCCTCGGCAAGCATGTGGCAGGCCTCGTCGGTCTGGACGCCTGCGGAGAGCATGATGGCGATGCTGCCACAGAATGCGCTGACACCGCTGCTTTCGAGCAAGGTAGCTGACATCTCGGTATCCTCGTCCCTCTCGTCGCGTACACGGCGTGAATTCCTCGGTACGTCCCTCAGTAGGTGAACCTGTCCGTATAGGTCTTGCCGTCGCCGACATAGCCGGTGTTGTCCTGCGCTGCCGCGAAGGTGAGGTCCACCCGCGACCACGTGCCATTCTCTATGGTTACCTCGGAGCTGGTCCAACTGCCATCAATGTATACCATTATCCATGCGTGGTAGATATTATTCGGCGAAACGTAGCCTGTGACCACCTTGCATGGTATGCCGAGGCTCCTCAGCATGGCCGCGCCCAGCGACGCGTAGTCGAAGCAGATGCCCTTGCCCGACGAGAGCGTCTCGTCGGGGTCAGGGATGTAGCCGGTGGAGTCTGCGAGCTGTGCGGCCTTGTCGGTGTCGTAGGTGACGTTCTGGGTGATGTAGTCGAACACGTCCCTCACCACGTCCCCCTCGTTCGTGGCGCCTTGCGTCACCTCGGCGGCCTTGGCCACGCAGGCGGAGTCGGCCGAGTAGTCGCAGTAGACGTTGGGCCGTAGGTAGGGCGCGAACTCCGAGGAGAGCGTGACGTCGGTCGTGGTCGCGTTGACCTCGACGTAGTTGTTGCCGCTCGTGTTGCGCATGACACGGAAGGTGTAGGTGCCGTCACCCATGTTGAGGGGGACCTCGATGGGGGTCCCATCCTGGGGAAGGTCGTAGTTGTAGGTCTCGTCACCCGAGGTCACGGTGAACTTGAGGCGGACCGTGCTGGTGGCGGAGGCTCCCACCACGCCATCGGCCACGCTCGAGACGTCGATGAGCGAGTCGTTGGCCGAGACGGCCCCGTCCGCCGAGAAGTCCGTCTCTGAGATGGAGGCAGGCTTGGTCCAGGTGGGGCCAGAGGTCTCCTCCTTGGTGGCGGAGGATCCGCAGGCGGCAAGGACGCATCCCACGCCTGCGACGATGAGTGCGAGGAGCATGAGGCGGAGCGCCCGTGGGGGAGCGTCGTGCCTGCGCCATTCCATGAGCGACCTCCCCTCGCGTCCCTGGGCGGGTGCGGGAGGTGGATTCCTCCCATCGGACCCATGGTAAGGGGTCCGCCTCCCCAGTAAGGCGTTCCTACCCGCTGATGGTGCCGCACACACGGGGAAGGGTACCGCTCGCGGTGGCGTCACCGCGGTTTTTGGTTCTCGGTCGAGTGCGCGTCGCCGCGTGCTATGCTCTGATGCGTCACGAGGGTATAACCAAAACATACCAAGTCATACCAGAAACGAAGCAGGACATGTCAGAGAAGATGACCCCGGTGGTCGCAAAGGTGCTCCCCTCCGAGAAGGAGCGCTTCTACGCCGCGACATCACAGATCGGCACCACACCCTCTAACGCCATTCGCATGTTCATCTCGGCCTTCAACAAGGCCGGTACCTTCCCGTTCGAGATGCTCCCGCCGGATGCGTGCGGTGCGTCGGCAGACGGAAGGGCCCCCGCACGCGAGGCGTGACGGAGGTCCCTGGGAGGTCGTTGACGTGCGAGAGCGGCTAGTGCTTCTCGGGTGCGGCAGGAGACGGTCCTGACCCGTCCTCGACCTTGGTGACGGCCGTGCCGCGACGGTGGCAGGCCACCAGTATGTAGACGCAGCCGACCACGGCCGAGGTGATGGTGCCGGCCAGGATCGCGCACTTGGCGGCCAAGATCTCCTCGGGGTCGGTGAAGGCGAGGCCCGAGATGAGGATCGACATCGTGAAGCCCATGCCGCCCATGAGGCCCACGCCCACGATCTGCTTCCAGTCGACGCCCTTGGGGAGCTTGGCGAAGCCCACGGCTACGAGCACGGCCGTCATCCCGATGATGCCGATGGGCTTGCCGAGGAACGCCCCGAGGTAGACGCCCCGCGTGACGGGGTCGGCAAGGAGGCCCCCGAGGTCCACACCCGCAAGGCAGACCTGCGCGTTCACGAAGGCGAATATGGGCAGTATCACGAAGTTCACCGGCACGGAGATGGCCCGCTCCACACGCTGGAGGGGCGGGGTCACATGGTGCATGACGCGTTCGACCCGTGCGGCGCCTTCGGTCACCTGGTGCTGCCCGAGGATGTGCATCTCGTCGTCATAGGCATCGTCCATCTCGTGGGCGCGCTCCGAGAGCCAGCGACGGAGGTTGCCTAGGTGGAGGTCTGACTGGACGGGGAGCGCGAAGGCCAGGATGACCCCGGCGAGCGTCGCATGGATTCCCGAGTTGAGCATGCAGGCCCAGAGCACGAGTCCCACCACGAGGTAGGCGCGGGCCTTGTAGACGCGGGCGTGGTTGAGGCCGAACAGCACGGCCGTGCAGGCCACCGAGGCCAGGACCCATGGCACGCTGGGCGACTGTCCATAGAAGAGTGCGAGCACGATGATCGCCAGCACGTCGTCGGCGATGGCCAACGTCGAGAAGAACACCTTGGTGGCAGGGGCCACATGGTCCCCTAGCAGGCTCATGACGCCGAGCGCGAAGGCGATGTCGGTGGCCATGGGGATGGCCCAGCCGCCGGCCGAGGTCCCCCCGATGTTGATGAGCGCATAGATGATGCAGGGTCCCATCACGCCGCCGACGGCCGCAAGGATGGGAAGCGCCGCCTGACGGGGGACGCGAAGCTGGCCCACGGTCATCTCATACTTGAGCTCGATGCCTACCAGCAGGAAGAAGATGGCCATGAGGAAGTCGTTCACGAAGTCCTCGAAGCTCAGCGAGAGGGTGAGCGGCCCCAGGACGATCCCCACGGGTTGCTCGATGACGGCGCGGACGGTCTCGTAGGCGGGGGAGTTCGCCACCACGATGGCGGCTATGGCTGCGATGACCATGGCCGCGGCGGCGATGGTCCCGTTCGAGGTGATGCGCTCGCGTGCGGTGCGCCGGGCGACGAGCCGCGCCGTCGCCGGCTCGGCGATGATGTGCGTGGGGACCTTGGCTGCCGTCGCCGCGGCGCTCACCGCGCTCGCGGTGGTGTTGGCGGGCGCACCCCCCGTGCCGATGGTGTCGGCGACCGTCATGTCCTTCTCGGCTGCCCGGGACCTGAGCTCGGCGACCTCGGCCTCGCGTGCGGCCAGCCTATGTTCGGCCCTGAGGGCCCGGTAGCGCTCCTCGGCCTCGCGCGCGGTCAGCGCATCCGTTCCGGATGTCTTGCTATCCATGTCCACGATGGCTGCTTCCATTGCCGTCTCCCTTCTCTCTGATGTCGCAGACCACTCTAGATGGGACATGAGAAGTCTTCGTTGAAGATGGCTTGCGTCGCGTTTACATTCAGTTTTCGTTTTGGTAAACAGGCCCATTGCGATTCAATCTCGAAACAATCGGGCGTGATGGTACGGGTCGACGGCGGGGATGGACGCGGCGAGCGTCGCCAAGTCAAGCCCTTGTCGGCAACCGGATGGATCCACGTGGCACCCGGCTTGTCGTCGCCGCGATCGGGGTCGTGTCCGATACACGGGCCTCGTGCACCAAGAGGAGGAAAGAGAGAGGGGAAGCATATGTATAGCTCTGCTGACGTCACCTGGACGCTCATCGCGGCATTCCTGGTGTTCTTCATGCAGGCCGGCTTCGCGTTGTGCGAGGCCGGACTCACCCGTGCCAAGAACACGGGCAACATCCTGATGAAGAACCTCATGGACTTCTGCATCGGCACACCCTGCTACTGGCTCGTGGGATTCGGCATCATGTTCGGGGGCACGTCCTCGCTGATCGGTGCCTTCGACCCCTTCATCCTGGGCGACTACTCGAGCGTGACGCCGCTGCCCACGCTCGTCTATGTCCTGTTCCAGACGGTGTTCTGCGCCACCGCGGCCACCATCGTCTCGGGGTCCATGGCCGAACGCACCAACTTCAAGGCCTACCTGCTCTACTCGGCTGCGATCTCGCTGGTGGTCTATCCCATCTCGGGCCACTGGATCTGGGGTGGCGGATGGCTCTCTGAGCTCGGCTTCCATGACTTCGCCGGCTCGACCTGCGTCCACTTCGTCGGCGGCATCACGGCTTGCCTGGGCGCCTACCTGCTTGGGCCCCGTATCGGCAAGTATGACAAGGAGGGCCACCCCCGCGCCATCCTCGGTCACAACATGACCTCCATGGCCCTGGGTGTCTTCATCCTCTGGTTCGCATGGTTCGGCTTCAACGGTGGCTCCACGGTCTCCATGACCGGCGACGACACCATGGTCTCGGCTGGCCTCATCTGCTTCAACACCAACCTGGCTGCCGCACTTGCCGCGCTTGCGGCCCTGCTCACCACCTGGATCCGCTACGGCAAGCCTGACGTGTCGCTGACCTTCAACGCCGTGCTCGCCGGACTTGTGGCCATCACTGCAGGCTGCGATGCGGTCGATCCGTTCGGTGCGGCTGCCATCGGCATCATCGCCGGTGTCCTGTGCACCTTCTCGGTCGAGTTCTTCGACAAGGTCGTCAAGATCGACGACCCTGTGGGTGCCGTCTCGGTGCACTGCGTCAACGGTGCCTGGGGCACCATCGCCACCGGCCTGTTCGCGACCGAGAATGGTCTGTTCTATACCGGTGACCCATCGTTCCTCGGCGTGCAGTGCCTGGGTGTCGTCTCTGTCGCCGCCTACGTGCTCGTCGTGATGTTCATCGTCTTCAAGGTCATCGACAAGACGGTCGGCCTGCGTGTCTCCGCACAGGTTGAGATCGAGGGCCTCGACATCCATGAGCACGGTCTGCCGAGCGCCTATGCGGGCTTTGCCATCACTGACAACACCTACGTTGACTGTCGACCTCCCCAATGAGGGCGTCGACCTCGGTGAGGCCGACATCGCCAAGGCAAGCGCGGCACAGGTCGCGGCCTCGGTGCCGGTGAGCCAGTCCGCGAGCGTCCTGCCCACGGGCGCCGCTGCCATCCATCACGTGGCGATCGTCGCGCAGGAGTCCAAGTTCGAGGCGCTCAAGTGCGCGCTCAACGACCTTGGCTGCACGGGCATGACCCTGACGCAGGTCATGGGTTGCGGCGAGCAGAAGGGTGCCCCCGAGACCTATCGTGGCGTCCCTGTCGAGGCGACGCTCCTGCCCAAGATCAAGGTCGACGTGGTCGTGGCCAAGGTCCCGGTCGACAGCGTGATCGAGACTGCCAAGAAGGTCCTCTACACCGGGCATATCGGTGACGGCAAGATCTTCGTCTATGATGTCGCGCACGTGGTCAAGGTCCGTACTGGCGAGGAGGATTACGCCGCGCTCCAGGACGAGGCGTAAGCTCCTGGCGCGCAAACAGGTGACTCAGCTTCCCCTGTGACCCGTTCGTGCAAGAAAGGCGCTGGGGCCGGCCATGGCATGGCCGGCCCCAGCGCCTCTTTCATGGGATGAATCCCGGGCGTTGCGACTTCGGGCCCCGATTCCCGTGGAGGGGGTGGCACAGAATCGAAGAAAGACATCGTTCGTCTGGGACACTGCCGGCAGCGGCGGCGACCTTCGCATGACGGCAGGCAATCTACCTGGCATCGCAAAATATCAAATAGTCATATAACATGTGATGCCTCTTCGCAACGATGGCTAAGTTCGATTATGTGCCATCGCCTCATGTCGCATCCTTACAAGGGCCCCCGGCCGTCCATGCCCGACACGGGTCTGCTCGCCGATTCGTCCTGGCTCGCAGCCGGTACGTGAGCCTGTCATAGGTATCCTCTTGCCATGAGAATCTGCCTCTCACATGACACTGCCCTTGAGGTCCTTCGGATGCCTGGCGCTGCCGAGTGCCTGTCTGCTGCCGAGGTCCGCTCTGGCTCGTTGACAGGGTGTACGGCGAACGCGCGCGAGATCGGGTCCTCGGCGCTCATGGGGGAGCCCTGTGGCCTCCAGGTCTCCCTGACCACGGATCCCATCCTCGCACTCTCGCGTCTGCCCCTGCCCATTCACGTCGTGGTGCCCGAGAGGGCGAGGCGCCGCTACTCGGATGGGGTCGTCTGCCACGTCTGCCAGGGTGCCATTCCCTCCGGGGGTCTCGTCGAGCTCATGCCCAGGGTGTTCGTGACATCCCCCGCGCTCACCTTCCTGCAGGTGGCGCCCACCCTCTCGGTGACGCGTGCTGCTAGGCTGGCCTTCGAGCCGGCTGGCACATATGCGTTGGGCGCCTCGACCCAGGATCGCGACTGCCTCTATGGCCAGACGCCCCTCTCGTGCGTGGCGGACCTCCGTTCGACCGTGGGGTCGCTCCCGGCAGGAACCCGTGGCCGCTCCCATGCGCTTCGCGCCCTCCGGTTCGCCTTGGACGGCGCGGCGTCGCCCCGCGAGGCTGACCTGGTGCTCCTGCTCTGTCTCCCGCACTCCCTCGGTGGTCATGGCCTGCCCTTCCCCGAGCTGAACCATCGCATCGACCTCGACCCGAGGGCACGCTCCATCGCCCGTAGGTCGTATTGCGTGGCCGACCTGTTCTGGGAGGAGGCAGGCATCGATGTCGAATACCACGGGGCCGATTTCCATACGGGACTCTCGAGGCTCGAGTCGGACACGGGGCGTCAGGCGGCGCTCGAGAGCATGGGCATCAAGGTCATAGGCGTCTCGAACGCCCAGCTCGAGGACCCCTCTGCCCTCGATGGAATCGCCAGCATGCTCGCGCAGCGCCTGTGCCTTCGGCTCAGGGGGACGCGGTATGACCTGGATGAGCGTCGACGTCGCCTTCGCTGGGACCTCCTAGGCGTGTAGGCCTGTCCGACGGTATACTCTGATGCGGTATGCCAGAGGTGGGATGGGGGAGCCGGAGTGGCCGAGAAGAACGTGCGGGGCGCGCGGGTGCGCCGCCTCTTCATGATTCACCCCGACGTCTGGGCAATCGTGGCGGCGGCCATCCTGGGGCTCTCATGGTCGGCGGGAGCCACCTATGAGGCCTCGGTCGAGGCGGGG
Source organism: Atopobiaceae bacterium (assembly GCA_022483015.1). Taxonomy (NCBI): domain Bacteria; kingdom Bacillati; phylum Actinomycetota; class Coriobacteriia; order Coriobacteriales; family Atopobiaceae; species Atopobiaceae bacterium. The sequence continues at coordinate 1,334,047 of JAKVOB010000001.1, forward strand.
TCGCCAGGAATCACGGATGCGCTTCCTGTGGTGCTTGCGGGTCTGCTCATCGCTGTTCCTGCGTACTTCCTCATCGCACTTCTCTTCCACTGGCTCGACGTCCGCGAGGTGCACATCGCCAACAGGGAGTCTGCGCGAGGTGTGTCATGGGGCACGCGCCATGTGGACCCCGAGAGGGGCCTCGGCGTCGTCCCCGCCCCGTTCCCACCGGCCCGGGCGGTGCTGACCGGTGCGCTTGTGCTACTCGTCCTGTGGATCCCCTACCTCGTGATTCGTTTTCCGGGCAACCTCGACCAGGACACCCTCTGGCAGCTGCTCGAGCACGCGGGCTACGCCACGGCCTCTGACCATCATCCATGGTTCGACACGATGGTCATCGGACTCTTCTGGGACCTAGGCGACCTGCTGGGGTCGCATCTCTGGTCGCTCCTTCTCTGCGCCATCTCCCAGATGGTCCTCACCGCGCTGTCCATGGGCGTCATGCTGTGGTACATCCGCGATGTCATCGGAGCCCCGCGGGGCTTCGTGCGCGGTTGCACGTTGTTCCTGGGCCTGCTGCCGTTCGTGCCCCTGACCTTGCTCACGATGGGCAAGGACTCGCTCTTCGGCTGGACGTATGTGCTGTTCTTCGTGGCCGTGGTCGAGTGTGCCCGCACGCGTGGCGCTGCCCTCCGCAGTCGCAGGTTCCTCGTGTCCGTGATCGTGGTGACCCTGCTCACCATGCTCACCAAGAAGACGAGTCTGCTGGTGGACGTGGGCACGCTGCTCGTGGTCGCACTCTGGTGCAAGGGGTCGCGCGCCCGCGTGCTCGCCTGGGCCGCAGTCCCGGTCATCCTCTATCTGGTGTGGTCGAACCTCCTGCTGGGCGCCATGGGGGTGGCCAAAGGCGACCTCCGGGACGTCATGTCCATTCCGTCGCAGCAGGTGGCGACCGTCGTGGCCGAGCATGGTGACGAGCTCTCCGACGCCGACCTCACGACCATCGAGAAGTGCTGGGGTGACCCCTCCGCGTTTGCCACGGCGCTTGTGCCCACGCGCGCCGACGCCACCAAGAACTGCTGGAAGGACGATGCCTCCATGTCCGACAAGGCGGCAGGCATCTCCCTCTGGCTCAGTCTGGGCCTCCGCTATCCCGGCTCGTACGCGAACGCCCTCCTCGGTCTGACCTGTCAGGTCTGGGCCCCCGTGGTGCAGTGGCCGGTCGTCGATGACACCTCGGCCGAGACGGGCCTGTATGTGATCGACAACGTGCCCGGGGACGTCTCGGGCTATCAGGAGTACTTCGACAGCTCCTGGTGGCTGCCGCGTCTCACGGCGGACGAGGTCTCCTCGCTCATGGGCGGGGCCACGCACCCTGCCTTCGCCGAGACGCTCTCGGCTGGGTTCGACACCGTCTACAACGCGTTCCTCTCGGTGTTCCCGCAGGCGTTCTCGAAGGCCCCGTATGCGCTCTGGGCACCGCTCATCGTGATGGCCTGGTGCCTCAGGCGTAGGCGCTGGGGCCTGGCCGCCGCGCTCATGGCCTCGGTCCTCACCCTGGCCTCTATCATCGTGTCACCTCTCGCGCTGCCGCGCTACCTGGTGCCAGCGGTCTTCACCGCGCCCCTCGTCCTCGGTCTCGTGTTCACCACGGGGGCCGACACCGACGAGCGTGCCCTGGTCCATGTCGACGAGGAACTCGCATGATGGGCTCCGACGACCTCCGTCGCCTCCTCAAGGCCGTGGCCGTCGCGATCGTCGTGGCCGTGGCCCTCGAGCTCACGCTCTTCAACATCAACCATTGGCGTTCGCTTGCGGCGGGCGCAGGCACGGAGGTCACGCTCGAGGCGTCCGCGGCCTCCCTCTCCTCGGCGGACGACACGCTCACCTTCGATGGCATCGACCAGGCGGTCTCGACCGTCACGGTGACCTTCGGTGCCGACCAGCCCCAGGACACGGCAGTGAGCGCCACCTATTCCATCACCGACGACGGCACCTCGGCGGCCTATGTGCTGCCGGTCACGGAGCTGCTCCCCTCGAACGAGCGGAGCCTCACCTCGGTGATCGACCCCTATGGCGACCTCCGCTCGCTCACCATATCCATCAAGGCCGACTCCTACCCGGTGCACATCGCCTCCGTGATCCTGAACCGGCCTGTGCCCCTCTCGGTCGATCCCCTCCGCATGCTCGTGGTGGCGCTCGTCATCGTGGGCGTCTGGCTGCTCCGACCCCATGGTCTGCTCGCCCGCACGTCGGCAGCCGCCGCTCCTGCCCGCCGCATCCGCATCGCCGTGCTCGTCTGCGCGCTCGTCGTGATAGGGGCGACCACCAACTACGGCTCGGATGACCAGAATCGCCCCTGGTACTGGGCCTACGCTCAGGACGAGTACACAGAGCTCGCGCACTCCCTCACGCAAGGCAGGCTCTACCTCGACGAGGAGCCGCCGGACTGGTTGGTCCAGATGGAGGACCCCTACGACCCGGCCGCCCGCACGCAGGCGGAGGCCCAGACCGGCATCTCGTTCAAGCATGACGCCGCCTATCATGACGGCCACTACTACGTCTACTTCGGCGTGGTCCCCGAGGTCGTGCTCTTCCTGCCGTTCTGCGTGCTGACGGGGCTCGACCTGCCCAACTCGGCGGCCGTGGGGCTTGCCGTGCTCGCCTTCGCGGGCGCCGTGTGGACGCTCCTCTCGCAGCTGGTGCGCACGCGCTTCACGCATGCGAGCCTGCAGACGTTCGTCCTCGTGTTCCTAGGGGTGCTGGCGTGCTCGGGCATCGTCTATTCCTGTGGGAGGCCCTGCTTCTACAACATCCCCGTGACCTGTGGGCTCGCCTTCGCGATGTGGGGTCTCGTCGCCTGGCACCATGCGGTGACGGCCGAGAGGCACAAGGGTGCCTTCTATGCCCTTGGTGCCCTGCTCATGGCCCTCGTGGCGGGTTGTCGACCCCAGGTCCTCGTGGTGGGGCTCCTGGCCTTGCCGCTCCTGTGGCGGGCCGTGCGCCGCGAGGCCGGGACCCCTGGCGGGGGAGGGGGTCGGCTGGCCGCTGCGTCTGCCCCTGATGCCGCTTCCATCGAGGCTCCGCCTTGCGTCGCGGACACCATCAAGGTCTCGTCCGGTCGCGTCTGGCTCGTGCGGGTGGCGCAGCTCGGCATCCCGGTCGTGGTCGTGGTCGGTGCGCTCCTCTGGTACAACGTGGCCCGGTTCGGCTCGCCCCTCGACTTCGGGAGCGCCTACAACCTTGCCGACGATAACCTGACGCTGCGGGGCCATGACGTGATCCGCGCCCTCGAAGGTGCCTTCTACCTGCTCTTCCAGCCGTCCGTGATCACATCGACCTTCCCGTTCCTGCAGGCGCAGGCGGTGTCGGCGACCTATGGGGGACTCACGATCTCGGAGCCCGTCCTCGGCGGCATCGTGGCCACGGCACCCTTCGCGCTCGTGGCACCCGTCCTGCTCCTCGAGCGCCGCTGCCCCCGCCGAGAGGCGCTCCTCGCCGGGGCCCTCGTGGTCCTTGCCGTCGTGGTCTGCCTCTTCGACGTGGAGGGCGCGGGCATACTCACGCGCTATGTGCAGGACTTCGGGGTGCTGCTCGGTCTGGCGTCGGCACTCATGGTGCTGGCTCGTGGCGAGGGCGCGGCCCCGTCGCGGCTCTTCGGCCTGGGGCTCCTGCTGGTCGTCGTGGCCTGCCTGGCCATGGTGGTCCTTGCGCGGTGCGGCATGATGACCGACGCCGCCGGTGCCGAGGGCGCGCGGGTAGACGACTGGCTCTGGGAGCGCATCCGCCTGGCCTTCATGTTCTGGGCGTGAGCCTCACCGGAGTACCTTTCCGCGCTGGTATAATTCGACTCGTTTTCAGACGCCTGTCATGACGGGTCATCCAAAGGAGACCTATGTCTCGTTTCAAGCTCGCCAACGTCCTGCTCGAGGACACCTCCCAGTTCCATGAGGCTCCTCTGCTGTACTGCCGCTCGGCTGCCTCGGTGGTCTATCTGCCGGACGCAGGGGAGTGGCTCCTCCGCGGACCTGGCGAGTTCGACTTCACCACCTTCTTCAATGCCCTCTCGGTCCGGAAGTGGGAGACCTATACGGTGGCCTCGGACTTCCATCTCCACCTCGAGCTCAGGGGTGATGCCTGCACCGTGTGCCAGACGACTGCCGACTCCCTGAGCCACTATTCCGAGAAGGTCGCAGGCTCGTCCGTGGACCTTGGACCCTCTGACGTCTGGCAGGAGCTTGACCTCGACATCATGGTCGACGACCTCGACGTCCTCGAGGGGTTCGCCATCGATAGCGAGGGTGGCGTCTCGATCCGTAACGGTTACTACTGGGCTGACGTGGCACCCGAGGACGTGCGTCCCGTGGAACTGGCACTCGCGACCACGACCTTCAGGAAGGAGGGGTTCATCACCAGGAACATCTCCCTGGTGAGCGAGAAGATCCTCGGGTCATCCGAGCCCGTCTCCGATCACTTCCACATGCACGTGGTCGACAACGGTCGCACCTTGGACCAGGCGTCCCTCGAGGTCCCCGGCATCTCCATCCATCCCAATGACAACGTGGGCGGTTCCGGTGGCTTCGCACGCGGCATGATCTGTGCCATGGAGCAGGAGCCCAAGGCCACGCACGTGCTTCTCATGGATGACGACGTGGAGGTCTCCCCGGAGAGCATCATCCGCACGTACAACCTCCTCGCAATCGTCAACGATGGCTACGCCGAGGCCTTCGTGAGCGGTGCCATGATGAGCTATGACGAGCCGGACCTGTTCTGTGAGGACCTCGGCTACATGACGCCCCAGGGCGTCTACCGTCCCGTCAAGCCCTCGGGCCATATGGGATACCTCCACGATTACCTCCAGGTCGAGTCCCATGCCATCTCTGCCGACGACCCCGTGGTCCAGTCCCAGGCCTACGCCTCCTGGTGGTATTGCTGCATCCCCATCGCGACCATCGAGCGCGAGGGGCTCCCGCTGCCCCTCTTCGTCCGTTCCGACGACATGGAATACAGCCTTCGCTGCAAGCCTAGGTTCATCACCATGGGTGGCATCTGCATCTGGCATATGGCCTTCCGGATGCGCTACAACGCGGCCGTCGAGCGCTACCAGTGCATGCGGAATGGGCTCATCGCCCAGTCGACGACCGGTGCTGCCCCGCTCAGCGACTTCCTCGTCGAGCTGGAGCACAACGTCCGCATCGAGCTCATGAAGTTCGACTATGCCGATGCGGCGCTCGTGCTCGATGCCTTCGAGGACTACATGAGGGGTCCTGGCTACTTCTCCGCGAAGGGAGTGGGCGAGAGCCGCTTCATGGATGCGAACAGCAACAAGGAGCAGCTCGTCCCCTTGGCTGACCTCGATGTCCCCGAGGGGGTCGACCTCGCCTTTCTCACCTCGGACAGGATTGAGGGGGACGTGCCCTTTGAGGGAGACAGGGGAAACTACCTCTTCCGGCGCCGCTTCATGCGGATCTTCCGGGAGACGCTCAACGGCCAGCTCGGGAACATGGCCGCGAACGATGCGGGGCCCGTCATCATCGAGGCTGCGGGCTGGTCGTACCTCAGGGGCAAGATCTGTGGCTCCACCACCATCGTCGCGGTCGACGCTCCGACCAAGAGGGGAGTCGTGAGGCACAAGGACCCCGAGCGCTGTCGGGAGGTCTGGGACCGCTTCCGGAGCGACCTCGAACGCTACGACCGCGACAAGGACAGGATCCGTGCCGAGTATGCGGCGGCCAGGGCCAGACTCACCTCGGTGGCCTTCTGGAAGGGGTACCTGGGCATCGACTAGGTGGTGCCTGGCTTACTCGAGGCAGGCTGCCATGCGGGTCCCATCTGGGTGGCATGGCCTGACTCGTGTTACCAACTCGCTACCGATTCTATGCCGACGCTTGACAGGACTTCCTGCCACGCCTAGGTTTGATGCACGGCAAATCCGGTTTGATGCCATTTCATGCATCATGGTTCACGTGATCCCTCTACGGGAAAGGGCGGCATTCGTTGGTGAAGAGGCGCAACAGCCGCCAGGAGGCTATCCGCAGGATCGTCCGTGACAAGTCCATACGCACCCAGCGCGCCCTCGTCGTCGAGCTCGAGGATGCTGGGTTCTCGTGCACCCAGGCCACGGTCTCACGTGACATCTCCGACATGGGACTCCGCAAGCTCCCCGAGGGAGTCTACGTGCTTGCCGAGGACCTGCATCTCCAGCGGATGATCTCCGACCTCGTGTGCGACGTCAACCGTGCCGACAACCTCATCCTCGTGAAGGCCCAGCCAGGTACTGCCCCAGGCATTGCCGCCGCAATAGATGCGGCTGATCTTCCCCAGGTCGTCGGCTCAATCGCCGGCAACGACACCATCATGGTGGTCGCGGCGGATGGTCAGGGGGGAACTGCGATAGAGGCCCTCATCAACAAGCTTCGTTGCGTCCGATGATGGCGGCCGCCTGGTGATCCTGCCGGGCGTCCGCGCCTTCGGATTCTTCCCGCCTGGTCCTTTGTCCGGGCGGTCCCGCGCATGCGGGAGATAGACACGACGGACGGCATGTCCATCGCGTAGTCCATGACGTGGGCCAAGGCCCACACAGACGAAGGGATTCACCATGAGCGAGCAAGCCATCACCGGAACCGACTACAAGGGCAAGGTCGTCCTGGCCTACTCTGGCGGCGTCGACACGTCCGTCATCATCCCGTACCTCAAGCATCACGGCTACGACGTCATCGCCTGCCTGGGCAGCCTCGGCCAGCCCGGCTCGTCCGACATGGACGGCCTCGTCCAGAAGGCCGCCGACATGGGTGCCGTCTCGGCCCATGCCATCGACATGCGCGACGAGTTCTGCGAGGGCCCCTGCGTCGAGGCCATCAAGGCGAACGGCCTCTACGAGAACCAGTACCCGCTGCTCTCCGCCCTCTCCCGTCCGGTCATCTGCAAGAACCTGGTGGACATCGCCCACAAGGAGGGCGCCGTCGCCATCGCCCATGGCTGCACCGGCAAGGGCAACGACCAGGTCCGCTTCGAGTTCGAGTGCAAGGCGCTCGACCCCACGCTCGACGTCCTGGGCCCCGTCCGCACCTGGGAGTTCACGACGCGTCAGTCCGAGATCGACTACTGCGCCGAGCACGGCATCCAGATCGACGTGACCAAGTCCTCCCCCTATTCCATCGACGAGAACTGCTGGGGCCGTGCCATCGAGTGTGGCGTCCTCGAGAACCCCTGGAACGAGCCGCCCGTTGACGCCTGGGTCATGACGGCCGAGCAGGAGGACGCACCTGACAAGCGTACCGACGTCGTCATCTCGTTCGAGGCCGGCAAGCCCGTGGCCATCGACGGCGAGAGGATGACCATGCTCCAGATCATCCTCAAGATGAACGAGGTCGCCGGTGGCAACGGCTACGGCCGCCTCGACATGATCGAGGACCGGCTCGTGGGCCTCAAGAGCCGCGAGTGCTACGAGCAGCCCGCCGCCCTCTCGCTCATCAAGGCCCACAAGGCCCTCGAGATGCTGTGCCTGCCTGGCGACCTCCTTGCCGAGAAGCTCAAGCTCGAGCACGACTGGGCCAAGCAGGTCTACACCGGCCTGTACTTCTCGCCGCTCAAGGATGCCTGCGACGCCTTCTTCGACAAGACGCAGGAGACCGTCACCGGTGACGTGCGCCTGCGCTTCTACAAGGGCTGCTGCCGCGTCTCGGGCGTCCGCTCCGAGAACGCGCTCTACGACTTCGGCCTCGCCACCTATGACGAGGGCGACACCTTCGACCGCTCCACGGCCAAGGGCTTCATGGACCTCTATGGCCTGCCCAACACGGTCTGGTCACGCCGCGAGCATGGCATTCTCGATACCGCCATGCCTGAGTCGAGCTATACCGAGTAGGGCCGAGGGCGCCGCGCGGCGCCTCTGCGCTACCATGTAACGGACGCGGGCTCGGCGGCCATGTGCCGTCGGGCCCTTCTCCATTCAGCCGATTCCGTGAGGAGAGCCATGAGCGAGCAGGACGAGAAGAACCCCACGACCGAGCCCAAGCCCCTCTGGGGAGGGCGCTTCTCGGAGGCCCCCTCGGGCGAGCTCGAGCGGTTCGGTGCCTCGCTGACCTTCGACAAGCGCCTCTGGCGTGAGGACATCGCGGGGTCCAAGGCGCATGCCGCCATGCTCGCGAGGCAGGGGGTCATCTCGCAGGAGGACGCGGACGCCATCCGTGGCGGCCTCGACGACATCGCGGCCCAGATCGAGGCCGGCACCTTCACCTTCGACGTCGACCGTGACGAGGACATCCACATGGCCATCGAGCGCGTCCTGACCGAGCGGATAGGCGCTGCTGGCGGCAGACTCCATACCGGTCGGTCGCGCAACGACCAGAGCGCGCTCGACCTGCACCTGGGATGCAAGCGTTTCGCGGGCGAGCTCACGGTCGCCCTCGTCGACCTCGAGGGTGCCCTGCTCGAGCGTGCCGAGGACGAGATGGGCACCATCATGCCGGGCTACACCCACATGCAGCCGGCACAGCCCGTGCTCCTCTCGCATCACCTGCTGGCCTATGTCTGGATGTTCTCGCGTGACGTCACCCGGATGCACGCAGCCGCCGATGCCGCCGACGAGTCGCCCCTGGGTGCCGCCGCACTCGCCGGTACCACCTACCCCCTCGACCGCGCCTCGGTCGCGTCCGACCTCGGCCTGGCGCGCGTGTCGCCCAACTCGATGGACGCGGTCTCGAACCGTGACTATGTCGCGGACCTCATCTATGCCTGTTCCGTGGCACAGATGCACCTGTCGCGCCTCTGCGAGGAGCTCGTGCTCTGGAGCTCGGCCGAGTTCGGCTTCGTCGAGATGGACGATGCCCACTCCACGGGGTCGTCCATCATGCCGCAGAAGAAGAACCCGGACTTCGCCGAGCTGGTACGTGGCAAGTCCGGTCGCGTGCTCGGTGACCTGGTGAGCCTGCTCACCACGCTGAAGGGGCTTCCCCTCACCTATGACAAGGACCTCCAGGAGGACAAGGAACCCGTCTTCGACGCGGTGGACACCCTGCTGGGCTCGCTCCACGCCGTCACAGGGATGGTCTCGACGCTGCGCTTCGACGAGGAACGCATGAGGGCGGCCTCGCACGAGGGGTACATGGCTGCCACCGACCTCGCTGACTACCTCGTGGGCAAGGGCCTACCCTTCAGGCAGGCGCATGCCGTGGTGGGCCGCATCGTGGGAGATTGCGTGCGCGAGCATGTCACGCTCCAGGAGCTCACCGCGGACGAGCTCCGGAGCTACTCGCCGCTCTTCGGTGACGACGCCCCGGAGGCCGTGGACATCGAGCGGGTCGTCGCGCGCCGATGCACCTACGGCGGGACAGGACACGATGCGGTGGCGGCACAGCTCGGCGAGGCCAAGGCCATGGTCTCACGGCAGCGGGAGTCCTGCGAGGCCTAACCATCCGATCCTACGAGAAGGGCCGCGCGCCTGCCGAGGTTGCTGGCAGGCGCGCGGCCCTTCACCGTCATGATGGCCCATCTACTCCTGGGCGTTCGCGTCCGTCGCTGCCGCTGGGCTTTGGGCGGTGGGACTCGTCGCCGTAGGGCTTGCGGCGGCCTGGCTCGCAGCTGCCGGGCTCGCCGACTGCGTCGACGTGGTCGTGGCAGAGGAGCTCGACGAGGACGAGCTGCTACTGCTTGATGATGATGACGACGAGCTGCTCGAGGAGTTCTTCGATGATGACGAGGAGCTGCTGCTCGATGACCCTGAGCTCCCTCCCGAGAAGGACCACTCCGAGCTGCTCTTGTATGTGGGCGTGGCCGCGGTGGGGAACTCCTCGCGGGCCGTGCCTGAGAGGGTCGCGTTGATGTAGCGCATGAAGATGGGTACGGCCGTCTGGTAGGGGTGCCCGTTCGACCCGTTGATCGTGATGGTGTCCTCCTCGGTGTAGCCGCACCAGACGGCAACGGCGATCTGCGGCGTATACCCGCAGAACCAGAGGTCACGATAGTCCTCGGTCGTGCCGGTCTTGCCAGCGCAGGGCTGGTCGACCTTCAGGGAGACGGTGGAGCTCGCGGCTGTGCCCGAGGTGACGACCCCCTCGAGGACGTCGGTCACGGCAGCGGCCACCGAGGAGTCGATCGCCTGGGTGGGCTCGTCGGTGTGCTCATAGACGACGTTGCCGTTCCGGTCCTCGATCTTGGTGACGGCCACCGCGTCGCGCTGGACCCCTCCGGAGGCGAGCGTCGCATAGGCCTCGGCCATCTGGATGGGGGGCACGCCAACCGTGCCGAGCGTGATGGACGGATAGCTCGGCAGGTCGACGCTGATGCCCATGGCCTTTGCGGTGCTGACGATGCTGTCCGCCCCGATGGCCTCGGCGACCTGTGCATAGCCGGTGTTGCTTGACACCTCGGTCGCGCGTCTCAACGTGATGGTGCCGTAGCTCGTGTTGCCGTAGTTCTGCACCTTCCATGAGGAGGTGATCTGCTGGGGTGAGTTGCAGTTGAGGTAGATGTTGGGGTTCATGCCCTGCGAGATGGCCGCGGTGAGCGTGAAGGCCTTGAAGCTCGAACCTGGCTGTCTTCGCGCCTGTGTCGCGAGGTTGAACTGGTTGGTGCTGTAGTCCTTGCCACCCACCATGGCCTTGATGTAGCCCGTGGATGGGTCGATGGCGACGAGCGCGGCGTCGAGTCGGTCGTTGCCGAGGCTGTCGAGCTGGGTCGTGACGGCGTCCTCGGCGGCTGCCTGGCAGTCGGGGTCTATCGTCGTATAGACCTTGAGGCCGCCCTGGAAGACCGTGTCGTTGGAGAAGTCCTCCTGGAGGATGGTCTTCACGTAGTCGGTGAAGTAGGGGTAGGTCCCTTGGCTGCTCATGACGGACGAGCCGAGGTTCAAGGTGATGGGCTCGGCTTGGGCCTCGTCATGTTCCTCCTGGGTGATGTCGCCTGCCGAGAGCATGCGGTCGAGGACCGTGTTCCTCCTCTGCAGGCAGAGGTCGTAGTTGACCGTGGGGTCATAGGTGGATGGCGAGTTGGGGATGCCGATCAGGGTGGCGGCCTCGGCAAGCGTGAGGTCGCTCGCGCTCTTGTTGAAGTAGGTGATGCTCGCGGCCTCGATGCCGTAGGCGGAGTGGCCATAGTAGATGGTGTTGAGGTACATCATCAGGATCTGGTCCTTGGAGTAGGTCTTCTCCATCTGGATGGCGATGTAGGCCTCCCGGACCTTGCGCTTGAGGGTCTGGTCGAACTGCTCGTCCTTGAGGACGGTGTTCCTCACCAGCTGTTGGGTGATCGTGGAGGCGCCCTCCGACCCACCGGTGATCTGTACCACGACGGCGCGCAGGATGCCCTGGATGTCGACCCCGTTGTGCTGGTAGAAACGCACGTCCTCGGTGTCGACGGTGCCCTTGAGCACATAACTCGAGACCTGGTCCTCCGTGACGGACTTTCGGTTCTCGAGGTAGAACTCGGCGATGGTGTTGCCCTTGGCGTCATAGACCTCCGTGGGCTCGGCCACCAGGTAGGCATCGGCCGACGAGTAGTCGGGGAGGTCCTGGAGCCAGGAGTCGACGAGGCTCCCCATCGAGAACGCAAGGGCGATGATGCCAAGCACGATGAACCCGACCACGCCCGCGGCGCCGAATCCTATGATGTGGGTCTTCGCGTGCCGGTGCGCGCGACGGTTCCTGATGCTCATGGGGCCTCCTTGAGAGTCCCGACCATTATTGACCAAACGGCCCGGCCGGGGAGGCCGGGATTGCGTCTGGGGCCCATTTGGGACAAGTGCGTACGCCACGTTCACAACCCTTGCAGTCTTGCGGTCCTTCTCGGGTGCGCGTCATTCGTGCCCTACACTGGTTGTATGGTGGTCCGAGAGGACCGATGCGAGTCGAGGGGGAGCAGGCATATGGCGCTGAGCCAGACGAGGGAATCGGCTGAAAGGACCGTGAGGCGGCGCAGGTGGGAGCCCATGACCATGGTGGCCGTCGGCTCGGTCGCCGCACTCGTGGTCACGCTGGTGCCCCTGCTGGTCATCTCGGCCTATAACCACTCATATGCGGATGACTGGCACTATGGCGTATGGGCCCACCTCTCCCTCCAGGAGACGGGCGGCAACATCCTCGTCGCCATCGGGGTCGCGGCGGAGCAGGTCGGCAAGGCATGGATGGAGTGGCAGGGCACCTACTCGGCGATCTTCCTCATGGCACTCGAACCCAGCGTCTTCGGCGAGCAGTGGTATGTCCTGGCCGCCCCGATCGTCATCGGCTGCCTGGTCGCAGGGACGTTCTACTTCGCGCGCGTCCTCCTGGTCGACTATCTGCATGCCCCCCGGAGCATCTGGGTCTCGGTCTCGTGTGCCATCCTGGTGGTCACGCTCCTGCTCCAGCCCAGCCCGGTCGAGGGCCTCTACTGGTTTAACTCGGCCGTCTATTACACCGTCTACCATGCGGCCCTCCTCGTCCTCATCGGCGTGCTCCTGAAGGTCGTGCACCCGGCGCGCCAGGGGCGCTGCCGCGGGCTGGATGCATGGGCCTGCGTGCTTGCCGTCTTCATCGCCGGTGGCAACTTCGTGGACGCCCTCGTGGCCCTCGAGTTCGGGGTGGCCCTGCTCGCTTGGCTGCTCCATATGCGCAGCCGTAGGTCCGTCGACGTGTTCCCGGCGTTTGCCGGCCTCGTGCTCGGGGTGACGGTCTCGATGGTGGCGCCGGGCAACTCGGTCCGCCAGCAGACGCAGTTCCCTGATGCGGGCGCGGGCGTCGTCGACACCATCGTCAAGTCCTTCTGGGCGGCGTTCACCTATCTCTCCGAGTGGACCCAGGCGCTCGTGGTCCTTGCCGCGCTCTTCGTGCTGCCGCTCGCCGTGCGGGCCGTCTCGGGTCGTGCGGCCTCTGGCCTGCGCTACCCACTCCCGGGCCTGGTGAGCGTCGTCTCCCTCGCGGTCCTCGGCACGAGCTTCACGCCCACGTTCTGGTCGATGGGGACGGTGGGGCCGGGGCGTGTCCAGAACGCGCGGTTCGACCTCTTCGTCATCCTCGTGATGGTCAACCTCTTCTGGTGGTGCGGGTGGGTGGTCCGTCATAGGCGCGAGCTCGCGGAGGGCCCCGTCATGGTCGTCTGCCCGCCGCCTGTCCCGCGTGCCGATGCCTGCGTCCTCTCGGCCAGGAATGCCGCTCGGGCCTGCGGGCTCGTGGCGCTCGTCTTCGTGCTCGTGGTGTGCGCCCTCTCCACCGACGAGAAGTCTGGCGAGACCCTCACGTCCGTCTCGGCGGCCCGCTCCCTCATGAGCGGTCAGGCCGTCGAGTATGACCGGCAGGTCACGGCTCGCCTCGACCAGCTCCAGACCGCCTCCGAGGCGGAGGACGCGGCTGACGCCGAGGTGGACGTGACGTTCTACACCGATGCGCCGAAGGTCCTCTTCATGGGCGACGTGCGTGACAACATGGGCAACTACATAAACTACCGGCTCGCGCAATGGTACGGCCTGAAGTCGGTCATAGGGGTCCATGCCACCGCGACGGCCACGGGCTCCTCCTCGTGAGGGCATCCCTGAGGTCGCTCGGTCGAGTCGGCGACGTCCTTGCGCAGGTGCTGCTCTGCGTCCTGCTCATGATCGCCGGCTTCCTGGTGGTGCTTTCGGCCACGACCACCGTCTGGCTCCTCGAGAGCACGGATGGTCAGCTCACGCAGAACATGGGCATCTTCACCGTGGCCTCTCCCTCGAGCTGGCTCCTCCTGCTTGGGGGGATCGCCGGGCTCGTCTGCGTGTTCGGCCTGCTGCGCCTGGTCTGGTGTGGCTCGTCGCTGCTCGACGGCCGCGCCGCTGTGGCAGTCGTGCTGGTGGTGGCCCTTGGCCTGCAGGTCCTGTGGGTCTGCCTGGTCCGCACGGGGTTCTGTGACTGGGGAGACGTCTGGATGGTCTCGGCCTTCGCCAAGCGGGCGGCGAGCGACGGGCTCGCTTCGCTCGACACGGGCGTCTGGCGTGACATCCTCCATGACCCGCGTCTGTACTTCGGGTGCTACCCCTTCCAGTGCGGCCTCTTCTATTACTACCTCTGGGCGTTCCAGACCTTCGGGGAGGCCTGGCATCTCGTCATGCAGCTCCTGAACATCGTGGCCAACGAGGTCTCGGCACTCGCGCTCATAGGCCTGGGCCGCGTGCTCGTGTCCGACGTGCGCGCGCGGCGGCTCCTGCTGGCGCTGGTGGCGCTGTGCCTTCCCCTCTGGTGGCTGTGTGCCTTCGTCTACGGTAACGCCATCGGGATGGCCTTCGGCCTCGTGTTCCTCCTGATGCAGGCCCTGGCGCTCAAGGCACGGGGGACCAGGCGCATCGCATGGGCCTCGGCCTCGGTGGCCCCGCTCTGCGTCTGCCTCGTCTTCAAGTCGACGTTCGTGCTCTTCGGGATCGGGGCGCTCATATGCTGGGTCGTGGCTGCCGTGCGGGAGCATGGTCTTGGCGCCGTGGGTGGTCTCGCCTGCAGCATCGCCGTCCTTCTCGTCGCTGATGCGGTGTCGGGACTTCCCGCCGCCGCCTTCACGGCCGACACGGGCATCGACACCTCGAACGGCATGACGACCCTCAACCATCTCGAGCTCGGCCTACGCGACGACATGCACGAGTTCACGACCACCTATGACGACGGGGTGGCCACGGTGAGCCCAGGAGGGTGGAGCTCGCACGCCAACGACGTGTGGGAGGCCACGGGCGGGGACGCGGATGCGCAGGATGCCACGGCGAGCGAATGCCTCTCTGACGATGCCGCGCGTCTCACCTCGAGCCCCTCGTACTTCGCCTGGTTCTTCTGGAGCAAGCTGGCAAGCCTCTGGAGCGAGCCTACCTACCAGTCGCTCTACTACTCGTCCATGTGCGAGCATCCGGAGGGCGGCCGCTTCAATCCGGTGGACACCTCGGCCCCCCTGGGCGTGCTCTGCGAGGGTTCGACCTTCGTGCTCGACGGATGGCAGCTCCTGGTCTATGCGGGGGCCCTCGTCTGCCTCCTGGGGATGTGGCGGGGGCTTCGTTCGGCGCGCGCTGTCGAGCGCCAGGAGGGCGAGCCTGCGGCCGGCCTTGCCCGCGATGGGGCCGGGCCTCGTGCGGCACTCGCGGCCCTTCCCAGCGAGCAACTGCTCCTTCCCTCCTGCTTCTTCACCGGGTTCGGCTGCTACCTGCTCTGGGAGGCCAAGAGCGTCTATGCGTTCCCGTTCGTGCTGGTCCTGCTCCCTCTGGCGGCGATGGGGCTGGCCTCGGTCATGGGCCGCCTCGATGGGCGCGACCGGTCGGCCGGTTGGGTATCATGGGTCCGCGGACATCTCTCGAGGAGGGCAAGCTGATGGAAACCATGAAACGGGATGCGACCGATGCTGGCAGGTCTGACGCCCCCGTGCTCTATGTGGTCGTCCCTTGCTATGACGAGGAGGAGGTCCTTCCCGAGACCGCGCGGCGCCTCTCCGAGAAGGTCCATGCGCTCGAGGGGGCCGGGAAGGTCTCGCCCCGGAGCCGCGTCCTCTTCGTCGACGACGGCTCCAAGGACGCCACCTGGCGCCTCATCACCGGCTTCCACGACGACCCCGCCAACGGACAGCTCTTCTCGGGCATCTCGTTCGCCCACAACAGGGGACACCAGAATGCCCTCTACGCCGGTCTCATGTGCGCCCTCGAGCGCGGCTGCGATGCCGCCGTATCGCTCGATGCCGACCTCCAGGACGACGTCGACGCCATCGACGGCATGGTGGACGAGCACCTTGCGGGCGCGGACATCGTCTACGGCGTGAGGAACAACCGGGACACCGACACCGGCTTCAAGCGCCGCACCGCAGAGATGTTCTATGGGCTCATGCGCTGGCTCGGTGCGGAGACCGTCTCGGACTCGGCCGACTACCGTCTCATGGATGCGCGTGCCCTCGAGGCGCTCTCGCAGTACGGCGAGGTCAACCTGTTTCTGCGCGGCATCGTGCCCTCGCTCGGCTTCCGGACCGCCAAGGTCTACTACCGACGCGGTGCGCGCTTCGCGGGGGAGTCCAAGTATCCGCTCTCCAAGATGGTCGCCTTTGCCGTCGAGGGCATCACGTCCTTCTCGATCAAACCCATCCGCATGGTCACGGCACTGGGGGCCATCGCGGTGGGCATCTCCATCCTGGTCCTCATATACGCCCTCGTGAGCATGGTGATGGGCCATGTCGTCTCGGGCTGGACGAGCCTCATCGTCTCGGTCTGGCTCGTGGGCGGCCTTGTCATGCTCTCGCTCGGCGTGGTCGGCGAGTACGTGGGGCGGATCTATCTGGAGTGCAAGCATCGCCCGCGCTATATCGTCGCGGAGGAGCTCGACTGATGCCTCACGGCATGTGATTGCGCTACCCTGTGAACATACCAACGACTCCCTAGGGGGACAGATTCTTGCTTTCCGTCGATGAACAGATGCGAGTCATCAGCTCGGGCGCTGCCCAGATCATTCCCGAGGCCGAGCTCAGGAAGAAGCTCGCCAAGGGCACCCCGCTCACCATCAAGCTGGGGGTCGACCCCACGAGCCCTGACCTCCACCTGGGACATGCCGTGCCCCTGCGCAAGATGCGCCAGTTCCAGGACCTGGGGCACCAGGTCTGTCTCATCATCGGCAACGGGACGGCGCTCATCGGTGACCCGTCCGGTAAGAACACGACGCGTCCGCAACTCACGCAGGAGCAGGTCGAGGCCAACGCCGCCACCTATGTGAGCCAGGCCATGAAGATCCTCGACCCCGAGAAGACCCGGATCGTGCACAACGGTGACTGGATCCTCTCGCTCGACCTCAAGGGCCTGCTCGAGCTCTGCAGCAAGTTCACGGTGGCCCGCATCCTCGAGCGTGACGACTTCACGAAGCGCTACCAGAGCCAGACCCCCATCGCCCTGCACGAGTTCCTCTATCCCGTGATGCAGGCCTACGACTCCGTCATGGTGCATGCCGACGTCGAGATGGGTGGTACCGACCAACTCTTCAACCTGCTCGCAGGCCGTGAGCTCATGGGCAAGATGGACATGGAGCCCCAGGTGGCGCTCACCATGCCCCTGCTCGAGGGCACGGACGGCACGCGCAAGATGTCCAAGAGCTACGGGAACTACGTGGGTCTCACCGACGAGCCGTCAGACATGTTCGGCAAGCTCATGTCCATCCCGGACGCGATGATCGGCAAGTACTACCGGCTCGCCTCGACGCTCCCCGTCGAGGAGGTCGACCGGATCGATGCGGCCCTGGCCGACGGTTCCGCCGATCCCTACGAGCTCAAGCACGCTCTCGCTCGCAACATCTGCGACCTCTATCACGGCGAGGGCACCGGTGCCGAGGCCGAGGAGGCCTTCATGCGCCAGTTCAAGGAGCATGAGACCCCCGACGACATCCCCGAGTTCGCCGCGGACCTCACGGCTGGCGATGACGGCACCGTCTACCTGGCAAAGCTCCTGTCCGAGGCTGGGCTCGCCAAGTCGGCGGGCGAGGGCAGGCGGCTCATCGACGGCGGCGGAGTGAAGGTCAACGGCGAGAAGGTCGCTCCCAAGGCCTACAACGTCGACCCTGCGGGTCTCGACGGTGCCACCATCCAGGTAGGCAAGCGCAAGTTCGTCAGGCTCGTGTAGGGATGCCCTGTCCGTCTGACGCGGAGCCCGGCACCATGATGCCCGAGCTCCTGGCTCCTGCAGGAGGCCCTGGGCCGTTCATGGCCGCGCTTGCGGCCGGGGCGGACGCCATCTACTGCGGCCTCGGCAATGACCTCAACGCACGCAGGGGGGCCCATAACTTCGACGACGAGTCCTTCTCGGCGGCCTGTCGCGCAGCCCATCTCGCGGGCGCCCGGGTCTATGTGACGGTGAACGTGGTCGTGCGCGGCGATGAGCTCGAGGCGGCGCTCGCACTCGTGAGGAGGGCGGCCACGCTCGGCGCCGATGCGTTCATCATCCAGGACTGGGGTCTGCTCGCGGCTGTCCGTGCGACATGGTCCGAGCTCGAGTGCCACGTGTCCACGCAAGCAAACGTACATGACGCTCGTGGCGTCGCCTGGTGCCGTGACACCTTCGGCGTCCGACGCGTCACCCTCTCGAGGGAGCTCTCGCTGAAGGAGGTCGGGACGATCTCACGCGAGGGGGTCGAGCTCGAGGTCTTTGGCCATGGCGCCCTCTGCTACTGCTACTCCGGCGTATGCCTGCTCTCGAGCATGGCGGGGGGACGTTCGGCGAACCGGGGCCTCTGCGCGCAGCCATGCCGCCTCCCCTACGACCTGGTCGACGAGCGCGGCGAGGTCGTGGCCGCTCCCGGACGTACGCGCCCCCTCTGTCCCAAGGATGCCTGCACCATCGATGACCTCGCGGACATGGCCGCCTCGGGCGTGGGGTCGCTCAAGGTCGAAGGGCGCATGAAGGCCCCTGACTACGTCTACTCCGTCATATCGACCTATCGGGCGACGCTCGACGAGCTGGCATGCGGCCGCGTGCCGTCAGCCGTCGAGAGGGACGAGCGGGCCCGTACCCTCAAGCGGTCGTTCAACCGCGACTTCACCGATGCATACCTGCATGGTCGCTCTGGTGACGAGCTCATGAGCTATGCCCGGTCGAACAACCGCGGCCAGCTCGTGGGCGAGGTGCTCGAGTCGGGCGTGGTCCCTCGTGGGTTCGTACGGCCCAAGGACCGCCAGGCGCGCCCCGACGCCACTGCGCGCATCAGGCTCTCCCAACCAGTGGGGGAGGGCGACCTGCTCGAGCTCCGCGAGGATGCCGACCCCGATGCCTTCCTCACCTGCAAGGCACCCAAGGATGCTGCCGCTGGCGAGGTCCTGCAGGTCATCGTGGCCCGCCCGATGCCCAGGGGGTGCCCCGTCCGCGCGATCAGGAGCGCGGGGGCGCTGGCCGCTGCCGATGCCGCCCTCAAGCAGGAGGTCCCGCGCAGGCGTCCGGTGCGGGTGCGCATCGTCGCGCGCCTGGGACAGCCGTTCGGCGTCGAGGTCACGGCCCTTCCCGGGCGTCGCGATGCCGGTCCTGTGACGTCATCGGCCGAGGGCCTCGTGGTCGAGGCGGCACGCACGAGAGCGGTCACCCGTGAGGACCTGGTGGAACATGTGGGGCGCATGGGCTCGACCCCCTTCGAGGCGGTCGGCTTCGAGGTCGAGATGGACGAGGGCTGCGGCATGTCCTTCTCGGCCGTGCACAAGGTGCGTGCCCAGGCATGTGACGCGCTCGAGGAGGCGCTGCTCGCGCCGTACGAGGCTCGAGCGAAGGCCCTTGCCGCCGTGCCGGAGGCCCTTGGCGGTGTGGTCGTCTCGGTCGAGGGGGGCCGTCCGACCGGTGCGACTGCGGGCCCGGACACCTTCGATGCCGTGGAGGTGTGTGCGCTCGTGACGACGCCCGCCGCGGTCGAGGCCACGGCCTCTGCTGGTGCCACGCGCATCTACGTGCCCGTTGACGAGCTTGCCGAAGGCGTCTGGCCTGATGGCTGCATCCCCCTGCTCGACGAGGTCTGCCGCGAGCCCGACCACGCACGTCTCGACCGCTGGGTACGTCCTGGCCTGGCCTGTGCCGCCGGCAACGTGAGCGAGCTCTCCCTTGCGCACGAACGGGGTGCGCTCTGCGAGGTACGTGGCTGCATACCCGTGCACAATGCGGTCTGCCTCGCGACCCTTGAAGGCGCCGGCGCGACGGGCGTCTGGCTCTCTCCTGAGCTCACCCTGGCAGAGATCGCGTGCCTCGCGCCGCATGCCGCCGTCCCGGTCGGTCTGGTGGTCTCGGGTCGCCCACGCGTCATGACGAGCGAGCACTGCGTGTTCCAGGCCGCCGATGCCTGCATTCATGACTGCGCCCACTGTGCCCTGCGCTCGCGGCGTCTGTCGCTCCGTGGGCGTGACGGTCGCCTGCTGCCGGTGCGAGGCGACCTCGAGGGCCGCTCTCGCATCTACGACGCCTACCCGCTTGACGTGACGCCCCAGGTGGGCGAGCTCGTCTCGGCGGGGGTCTCGCGCCTTGCGGTCGATGCGACGCTCCTCGACGAGCGTGAGGCGGCCTCGGCCGTGGAGCGGCTGGTGCGCGCGCTTGCGGCCGCGAGGCAGGGAAGGCACCCGGCCCCGCGCGCCCAGGGAGCCACCTCGGGGCACCTCTTCATGGGCATCGGGTGAGACGCCCCTTCTTGACGGCTCCGTTCCCTCGTGCTGGCAAAGGGTATCATGTGGCAGGCGAAGATGGTATTCAGTCTGTTATGAGGTAGCTCATGGTCTTCAGCTCCCTGTCGTTCCTCTGCGTGTTCCTGCCTATGACGTTTCTCGCCTATCTCGCCATGCCGGGGATGCGCTCCAAGAACGCCCTGCTCATCATCGCGAGCATCGTGTTCTACGCCTATGGCGAGCCGGTCTATGTCCTGCTGCTCGTGGCGAGCACTGTCGTGAACTATGCGTTCGGCATGGTCATCGGCCCCGTCGGCGTGGGCAGACATCGGAAGGCCCTTCTCGTCATGGCGGTGGTCGCGAACCTCGGGGCGCTCGCGGTGTTCAAGTACGCGGGCATGCTCGTGGAGACGTTCGATGCGCTCACGGGGCTCTCTGTCCCGGACCCCTCCATCGCCCTCCCGCTCGGCATCTCCTTCTACACGTTCCAGGCCCTCTCGTATGTGATCGACGTCTATCGTGGCGACGTGGAGCCCCAGCGCTCCTACCCCCATGTCCTGCTCTATGTGGCCTTCTTCCCGCAGCTCGTTGCCGGCCCTATCGTCAAGTACCATGACATCGAGCAGCAGATCTCCTTGCGCTCGCTTGACGTGGACGAGGTGGCGCGTGGGTTCAGGCGCTTCTGCGTCGGCCTGGGCAAGAAGGTGCTCATAGCAAATGCCATGGGATCGGTCGCCGACGCGCTCTTCTCCCAGTCGCCGGATGCCCTGAACGCCCCGGCGGCCTGGCTCGCGGCGGTCGCCTACCTCATGCAGATCTACTTCGACTTCTCGGCGTACTCCGACATGGCCATCGGCCTCGGCCACATGTTCGGGTTCACCTTCAAGGAGAACTTCGACTACCCATACGTCTCGTGCTCGATAAAGGAGTTCTGGCGTCGCTGGCATATCAGCCTTTCCACCTGGTTCAAGGAATATCTCTACATCCCCCTTGGCGGCAACAGGAAAGGGAGGCTGCGCACGGGCCTCAACAAGGTCGTCGTCTTCTTCCTCTGTGGCCTCTGGCATGGCGCAAGCTGGACCTTCGTGGTGTGGGGTCTCATACACGGAGGCTTCTCCCTGCTCGAGGAGGTCCTTCCGTCCCGACGCCTCCCGAGGGCGCTCGGCCATGTGTACGTGCTTCTCGTCGTCACGCTCGCCTTCGTCGTGTTCCGTTGCGACACGCTCTCGCAGGCTGGTGCCGTCATCGTCCAGATGTTCACGGCGTGGGACCTCACGAGCTCGTCGATGGTCATCCTCATGGACAAGCTCACCCCGCTCTTCATCTGCACCTTCGTCGTCGCCATGCTGGCCTGCACCCCACTCAGGGGTCGCATCTCGTCCTGGCTCTCGACCCGCCCCAGGCTGGCTCCCCGGGCACGTTTCCTCTCGTATGTCGGCGCGTTGCTCCTGCTGGGCCTCTGCCTCGTGAGCCTTTCGAGTGGAACGTATAATCCATTCATCTATTTCAGGTTCTAGGGGTGATGCGGGGTGCATGAGAGGAACAGGTCGACGATAGGTTCCACCCGGCCCGAGGCGGGTGCTTCGAGGCGCCGTCGTATCGGGCCATGCATGTTCGTCGCGGCTGGGATCCTGATCCTTGCCATACCGTTCGTATGCATGTCCTTCGCGATGACGACGACCTCCGCCGAGAAGAAGGACCTTGCCGCCTGGCCTTCTCTCACCTCCGACGATGGCTCTCCTAACCTCGAGTACCTCTCCGAGGCAGGGGACTGGTTCGATGACCACTTCGCATTCAGGAACGAGCTCGTCGACCTCGATGCGACCATCAAGAAGACGCTCTTCGGCACGTCAGCGACGGACAACGTGGTCGTCGGGGACGGCGGCTGGCTCTATTATGCGGGCACGCTCAAGGACTATCAGTGCACGCATCTCATGACAGACCATGGCATCAGGAACGCGGCCCACAACCTGTCCCTGGCCCAAGAGTATGTCGAGTCGCAGGGCTCGAGCCTCATCGTGGTCGTGCCTCCCGACAAGAGCACCCTCTACCCACAGAACATGCCCTACTACGAGGTCGCCGGGGAGGGGCAGTCCAACCTCGACCGCCTCGTGCCTGCCCTGTCGGCGGAGGGCGTGAGCTACGTCGACCTCTCGTCGGCGCTCTCGGCAGCGGGTGGGACGCTCTACTTCGAGCGCGACTCGCACTGGACGAATGCCGGCGCCCTCGTTGCCTACAACGCCATCCTCGATGCTGCCGGGACGTCCCATGAGACCTATGCGAACGCGGCAAAGGGCACGGACGACACCCATGTCGGAGACATAGATGAGATGCTGACGCCGCTTTCGGCGACGGCGGAGTCGCAACCCTCCTGGGAGGCGGCGAGCGACTGGAGTTACACCAACGATGCCTCTGACGTCACGGACGGGTTCATCACCACGTCCTCGGACGTGAGGGGCGCCAACGGCAGGCTACTCATGTTCCGTGATTCCTTCGGCAACGCATTGCTTCCGTTCATGGCGGCGAACTACGCCGACGCCACCTTCAGCAAGCGGGTTCCCTATGACATCGCAGGCGGCATGGAGGACGAGCCTGACCTTGTGGTCATCGAGCGCACGGAACGTCATCTCTCCTCGTTCGCTTCGGATCCTGCATATGTTCCGGCACCTGAGCGCCAGGGCCTGTCGGTCCTGCGGACGGTCTGCTCGGAGACGACGTTGGACGTCTCGCAGAACGGTCCGTACTACGTCCTGCAGGGTACCTATGACGATGCATGCGAGGCCTACGGCGAGAACGTGTATCTCCGCCTGACGTCCCCCGATGGTACCTCGAGGACCTATGAGGCATATCGCGTCTCGACCGGAGACGAGACCGCCGGGGATGCCGATTCGGCCTCGAGTGCCACGGGGGCGGAGGAGAAGACCGACGATGGGTATAGGGCATACCTTTCAAGTGATGTGCTAGAATCAACAGAGAATCTGAAAGTTGATGTACTCATCGGTTCAGGAACATCTCTGACCTGCATCTATGATGTCACGCTCTAGTCTGGGGAGTAGCGAATATGCATACTGTCGCAAGGAACGTCCTCGCTGTGGGAATCTCGGGATGCATGGTCCTCGGAGGGGCTGCCTTCCTTGGAGGGTGCTCATCCACAACGGGCGCCTCAACCGAGCAGGCGGCAACGACCGTAGAGGACACACGTCCCTGCATAGGCACGGAGGCCGATGGGTCCCTCGACGTCATCATCACGAATGGCCTCGGTGCGGATGTCACGGCGTTGAGCGTGAAGGCTTCGACTGACGAGGCCTATCCGGTCTCGATGATCGCATCTGGGGTCTCGTATGCGGCAGGGGAGGAGGACCATCTCTACTATGCCCCTGCCTCCACTGACACGTCAGTCACCTACGATCTATCCCTCACGCTGGCGGATGGCACGGTCGACACCTTCGAGGCCGTGCCGCTTGCGCAGGTGGCCTCGATGACGTTCCTCACGGATGCCGACACCGGCGTCGCCTATGTCGACTATGAGGCCACTGACGGCACGTCTGCCTCGACCAAGGATGCTGCGGTGGCAAAGAAGCAGGCCGCGGACGCGGCGGCTGCCCAAGCGCAGGCCGACGCGGAGGCACAGGCTGCGGCTGAGTCCCAGGCTGCGGCTGACGCCCAGGCCGAGGCCGATGCGGAGGCCGAGCAGGCGGCACAGGCTGCGAAG
This sequence comes from Atopobiaceae bacterium, assembly GCA_022483015.1. Classification (NCBI taxonomy): domain Bacteria; kingdom Bacillati; phylum Actinomycetota; class Coriobacteriia; order Coriobacteriales; family Atopobiaceae; species Atopobiaceae bacterium. The sequence goes on from JAKVOB010000001.1 coordinate 1,357,805, forward strand.
TCCAAGTCCTCCTCGGGGTCGAGCTCGTCAAGCTCCTCGGGCTCAAAGTCTACTGGCTCCAGTTCCTCGGGGTCGAGCTCATCTGGATCATCAAGCAGCGCCCCTTCGCAGTCCGAGGACCAGTGCGCTCCAGATGTGGTTCTCAAATAGCTGGTAGGACGCGAATGAGAGCTAACGGATAGAGATAATGGGCAAGATGGGGGAACAATGAAGAACGTCGTATCGAATTCCTGGTCGAGGAGGGGTGTCGGGCTCTCGCTTCTCATGGCAGCCGCTCTGGTCCTGGCCCCGGTCTCGGCATATGCCACGACCGAGAAGGACGAGCCAGCAGCCCTTGCGTCGACCCAGAGCACGTCTGCCGTCTTGACGCAGGCTACGGTCACAACCGGTACGTCGGATGTGGCCACCACACCCGACACGGCAACCACCCCGACCACGCCGGACGCCACCACGCCCGACACCCCGACCACGCCGGACGCCACCACGCCCGACACCGCGACCACGCCGGACGCCACCACACCTGACGAGGCGACGACGCCTGACGCCGATGCCACCACGCCGACCACCCCCGACAAGGCGACGACCCCTGACGCCACCACGGCCGACAAGGCCACCACGTCGGAGAAGGCCACTACCCCCGACAAGGCCACCACCCAGGCGACCACCACCGAGGCCACCACCGTCACCACGCAGGCGTACAGGGACCAGTGGGTCCAGGAGGGCTCGCGCTGGTACTACTACGACGCCTCCGGCTCCCGTGCCTCCGGCTGGGTCGTCAACTCCACCTTCAAGACCTACGGCCTCCAGCGCTACTGGCTCGACACCACGACCAAGGCCCTCGCGTCCTCCGAGCTGGTCAAGGCCTCCGAGGCCGGGTACTGGGCCTACGCCACCAGGTACGGCTACGTCGTGCGCGGCCGCTACACGGAGGGCGGCGTCACCTACCTGGCAGACAACGACGGCAGGCTCGAGTCGCCCGGCTGGCACGTGAGCTCCGCCTACGGCCAGGGCCTCCAGCGCTACTACGTGGACTCGACCAAGCACGGCTGCACCGACGGCTACTCGGCCGACGGCTACGCCCACTACACCACCTCCGCCGGCTACGTCCTGCGCGGCCACCTCACCTCGGGCACCGTCACCTACCTGGCGGACAACGACGGCCGCCTGGCGACCTCCGAGGGCTGGCACGTGAGCTCCGCCTACGGCCAGGGCCTCCAGCGCTACTACGTGACCGCCGCCAAGCACGGCTGCGTCACCGGCTACTCCACGGCAGGCTGGGCCCACTACACCACCCCCGCGGGCTACGTCCTGCGCGGTGCCGCGACCTGCGCCGACGGCGCGAGGCGCATCGCCGACAACGACGGCCGCGTCCAGGCCTCCGGCTGGCTCGTGACGTCCGCCTTCGGCCAGGGGCTCCAGCGCTACTGGCTCTCCGGCGGCTCCGTGGCCGCCTCCAGGCTCGTCTCGCCCTCCGAGGGCGCGGGGTACTGGGCCTACGCCACCTCCGCCGGCTACGTCCTGCGCGGCCACCTCACCTCCGGCACCGTCACCTACCTGGCCGACAACGACGGCCGCCTGGCGACCTCCGAGGGCTGGCACGTGAGCTCCGCCTACGGCCAGGGCCTCCAGCGCTACTACGTGACCGCCGCCAAGCACGGCTGCGTCACCGGCTACTCCGCGGCAGGCTGGGCCCACTACACGACCTCCGCGGGCTACGTCCTGCGCGGCCACCTCACCTCGGGCACCGTCACCTACCTGGCCGACAACGACGGCCGCCTGGCGACCTCCGAGGGCTGGCACGTGAGCTCCGCCTACGGCCAGGGCCTCCAGCGCTACTACGTGACCGCCGCCAAGCACGGCTGCGTCACCGGCTACTCCGCGGCAGGCTGGGCCCACTACACCACCCCCGCGGGATACGTGGCCCGCGGCGCGTACGACACGGGCGCCGGCAGGGTCTACGTCGCGAACAACGACGGGCGCCTCGCCTGGGGCACGCGCACCGGCTGGGTCGTTCAGAACTACGGCTCCGGCCTCCAGCGCTACTACGTGAGCGCCTCCGACCACGGCGCGTGCTCCGGCTTCTTCTCGGTGGCCGGCTACGGCCGCTGCTTCGGCGTCGGCGGCGCAGGCTACGTCATGCGCGGCAAGATGGGCTGGGGCTCCACCGTGCTCCTGGCCGACAACGAGGGCAAGCTGGCGACCCAGTCGGGCTGGCTCGTGACCGGCGCCTACGACGGGGGCACGCCGCAGCGCTACTACATGGTCAACGCCTGGAGCGACTACAAGGGCGCAAGGACCGGCTGGTTCACCGTGAGCGGCTCGAACTTCTACGGTACCGGCTCGGGCTATGTACTTCGTAACTCGAGGTTCATCCGTGACGGGTACGTCACCGTTGCTGACAACGATGGCAAGGTGGCTCGTGCGACCTTGTCGGGTAATGACGACCTCGACAGGAAGCTTGCAAACATCATCGCCAACTCGACCGGCTTCAGCCTCTGGAACTGCTATTCATACGTCAGGGACTCATTCTCCTACACGGTCGAGAATGAGTATCCAGGCGGCTCTTGGCAGAGCTGGTCGATTCCCTATGCCATCGAGATGATCAACAACAGGTCAGGAAACTGCTATCGGTGGGCCTCTGTCATGTGCTGGCTTGCTAGGGCCTGCGGCTACGATGCCCACGCCGTCTCCGGCCAGGTCCTTGGTAGTAGCGGTTGGGCCGCTCATGGGTGGACTGAGATAAATGAGGGCGGTTCGTCCTATCTCTACGATCCGGAGATGGCGCATTTTCATCCCGGCTACAGTTTCTACAGGACCACTCTTGATGGGGCGCCACTCTACTATCGGCACATCTAGCCGTTCGTGGTCGTCAGGTCTTTGGCATGACATGCGAGGGCTGCCTTCGGGCGGCCCTCGCATGGGGTTCTTTCGTAGCAATCCCAAGCCGCTCGGATGACGGATGACGTCCTAGTCGGTTCACAGGTAACGATCAGGGGGTGACAAGGCTCCCATATTGGGTACCATGTGACCCGAGAAGAACTCGGCGCTCGTATGCGCCCTACCGAAAGGACGTTCCATGCCAGACGAGACCAACACCCCTGATGAGGTCGTTTCAGATGCGCCCGTCAAGGTCGACGAGCACCTGCTCGCGCGTGTGATCGATGCGGTCCGCCCGAGCCTTCAGGCTGATGGTGGCGATGTCACGCTCGTGGGCGTGGACGAGCAGGGTGTCGTCTCCGTTGAGCTCTCGGGTGCCTGCGCAGGGTGCCCTATGAGCCAGATGACCCTCTCGATGGGCATCGAGCGTGTGCTCAAGGAGCATGTGCCGGGCGTCACGCGCGTGCAGGCCTTGGCATAGGCTCGAGGAATCGAGGGGGTAGGTCACATGGTTCTCTCAGACCACGACATCAAGGCGGAGATCGCCTTGGGTCGTCTTGTCATAGACCCATACGATGAGACTAACGTCCAGCCTGCGTCGGTCGACGTCAGGCTCGGGGGAAACTTCCGTATCTTCCGGGGTGCCGCCACTGCTTACATCGACCCGCTCGACATGCAGCCGAACCTGACGGAGGCCATCGACGTGGAGCAGGGCGGTACCTTCATGCTCCAGCCGGGCCAGTTCGCCCTCGGTACCACGTTGGAGCGCATCGTCATCCCCGATGACATCCTCGGCAAGCTCGAAGGCAAGTCGACGCTGGGACGCCTCGGCCTCATGATTCATTCCACCGCCGGCTATGTCGACCCCGGCTGGGACGGCGAGCTCACCCTCGAGCTCTCCAACGTCGCCACCCTTCCCATCATGCTGCACCCTGGCATGCGCATCGGGCAGATGTCCTTCGAGCGTATGACCTCGCCGGTCGACCACCCCTATGGTTCGAAGGAGCTGGGGAGCCACTATCAGGGCCAGCGCGGTGCCACCGCCTCCAGGGCCCTGTCCGAGTAGCGGCGTATGACCCTCAACGACATCTATCAGTCCTTGGACCCCGTGGCCTTCACCGTGGGTCCTCTCTCGGTGCGTTGGTACGGCATCGGATACCTCCTGGGCTTCGTGGTGGGCGGGCTCCTCATCTGGCGCATCTCACGGCGCTGGAAGCTCGACATCACGCCTGACGACATTCTCTCCATCGTCATCGGCCTTGCCTTCGGCGTCATCATCGGCGCGCGGCTCGGCTACGTGCTCTTCTATGGCGACGGCTACTACCTGGCGCATCCTCTCGAGGTGTTCGCCACCTATGACGGAGGGATGAGCTTCCATGGGGGGCTCGTCGGAGCCGTCGTCGGTGGTTCGATCGCCTGCCGTTCCCTGCACATCTCCATCCCGACGGTCTGCGACCTCGGGGTCATCGCGGCGTGTCCGGGGATCTTCTTCGTGCGGTGCGCCAACTTCGTGAACGGCGAGCTCTGGGGAAAGCCTTGCAACCTTCCCTGGGCCGTCTGCTTCGAGTCGGGAGGCGGCATCCCGCGTCACCCCTCGCAACTCTATGAGGCACTTCTCGAGGGTGTCGTCATGTTCGTCGTGCTCTATGCGCTCTCGCGTAAGGCGCCTCCGCGCCCCCAGGGTACCTTCTTCGGTACGTTCATCCTGCTCTACGGGGTGTTCCGCATACTCATCGAGTTCGTGCGCGTCCCTGATGCGCAGCTCGGCTACCTTTGGGGTCCCATCACCATGGGACAGGTGCTGAGCCTGCCGCTCGTGGTGATAGGTGCCGTCGTCCTGGTGTGGGCGCAGAGGACCAAGCGACCCCAGATAGGTCACGTCGCTGCGAAGGCTGCCTAGCGTCCTTCGGTGGGGTGTGCCGGATATGCTCGCCCAGTCCCTTCGACGGGCGGTCTCGTGTTGATGTGCGGCTGCCTGCCAAAAGGGGGACCCGCAGGCAGCCCTCATCAGGCGCTGCGGGTCCCACTTTTGGCAGGTCATGTCCCTCGGGCCTCGAGGCCATGATGCGCGGGCCTGGCCCATGTGTCGGCTATCGACCCTATTCCTCGTCGAACGAGAGGAACGGTACCTCCTCGGCCTCGATGGGCTCGTCACCGCACGCGTCGCCGTCAAGATCCTCGTCCGTGTCTGCCTCGACGTCCTCGGAGTCGTCGTCGTCATCGCCATAGACGCCGAACGCCTCTGCCACGTCACGCCCGGGTGCCGTGGGAAGCGCGGAGAGGATCGAGCAGAGGCCATCCTCGGACGGGACGATCTTCTGCCACTGCACGAGGAGCGCCTTGGTGGGCGCGGCCTCGAGCTCGACCAGGGAGTCGAGGTAGACCTCGCCGGCGCCATCGAGGAGGTCCGAGTTCGCGCGGAGCTCGCGCATCATCCGTGCGAAGGCATCCATGGCGTCCTCGGGGGAGGGGGCCTCGACCACGGCCGGCATGAGGCAGTAGTTCTCGGCATCGTCCTTGTCGTCGTTGTAGCTGAAGTTACCGAGGTACAGCATGTGTTGCCTCCTGTCGACAGGCGGCATCCCGTGACGCCGCCACTTGTAGGCAATCTACCCTACTTCGCGTGGTCCTGCCCGCCCCGCTCGGCGTCTGGCGTCTGGGACGTCCCGCTTGCCTTGTCGGCGCGCGTGGCAATGCGATGTGCCATGGCGCGGCGTGCCGATGCGTGGGCGAGGAAGTCGGTTGACGAGAGGGACGTCCCGCCCTGGTCGGCCTCGTCGCGCAGCCTATGGAAGACCTCGCTGGTGGTATGGGCCGAGTGGACATGGTCGTGGAGGATGGTCGTCATGTGCGAGGGCTCGTGGGTGATCTGCTCCATCGCCTCGACAGGATGGGCCGATGACACCACGCGGAAGAGCGATGTGACCACGGAACCACCAGCACCGTGCAGGCGCCGGCCATGACAAGGACGGACGCCATGTCATCGCTCATGGCGCCCGACTCGGTGGCGACGCTCGTGATGGCGACGATGAGGGGCAGGGCCATGGAACAGTAGATCGAGCACGAGAGGCGCTCAGCGACGGTGAGGCCCCTCGTCTCGGGGCAGAGCCTGAGCGATATGCCCACCGGTAGGGCCCTTACCAGCAGGAGCAGCCCCATGAACCCTACGAGTAGCAGCGGGTTGGCAAAGGCCGCCGTGAGGTCGACGGACGCACCAGAGACGAAGAAGAAGACGGGAACCAGGAAGCCGTAGGCTATGGCGTCGAGCTTGGTCTCAAGGACGTGGTCTCCCTCGGGCGCGGCATGTCGGAGGATGAAGCCGGCTGCGAAGGCACCGAGCACCACGTCAAGGTCGAACAGCGCCGAGATCGCGACGAGGGTCACGAGCAAGGCTACCGTGACGCGCACCGTCGCCTGCGAGACCGTCTCGGCGTTGTCGCGCAGGAACGCCAGGACCTTCGATCCGGTCCTTCTCGCCCGGTCGGGCATCTTCGCGATGCGAAGGCAGATGAGCAGGAAGGCCCCGAGGATGACCGCGGTGAGCCACCACGACCGTGAGGAGAGCAGGAAGGCCATGGCGATGACGGGAAGCAGCTCGCCTATGGCCCCGTAGACGGTGACGGCCTCGCCTACGGGGGTGCCGGTGAGGGCGCGGTCGCGCATGATGGGCGCAAGGGTGCCGTAGGCCGTGGTGGTCATCGCGATGGCGAAGGCGAGCGTGCCGACGTCCGTGAGGCCCGAGAGGGGCAGGAAGGGCGTGATGAGGAGTGCGGCTGCGAGCGAGACTGCCCAAGCCAGGCAGGCGTGCCTGCCCATGGGCCCGGTGAGCTGCTGCGGGTCGAGCTCGTAGCCTGCCATGAGGAAGAGGAAGGCCATGCCGAGCTGGGAGAGCATCTGGATCGACGGGGCGTCCGTGCTCACGATGCCGACGCCCATGGGCCCGAGGATGGCCCCGGCAAACACCAGGAACACGACCTCGGGAACGGGTCGTCCGGGGATGAGGCTCGCCAGATAGGGACATGCGAGGCAGACGAGCAGGATGAGTGCAAGGTCGAGAAGCTGCGCGGCCATGGTCGGAAGCCTTCCTCGGGGGTGCGGGCATGCTGTGTGATGATACCCATGCCAAGGGCAAACGTTGACGCTGCTGGTACCATAGGCCAAGTTGTGACCACGCGTCCGAGGAGTCCCATGCAAGCCGTGAGCCAAGAGCACATAGCCGTCCTGATACCCTGCTACAACGAGGCGCTCACGGTGGGCAAGGTCGTTGATGACTTCCGCGCCGAGCTGCCGGAGGCCGACATCTACGTCTACGACAACAACTCGTCGGATGACACCGCCTCCATCGCACGCGAGCATGGGGCCATCGTGCGCTCCGAGCCCCGCCAAGGCAAGGGCAACGTGGTGCGTCAGATGTTCCGTGACATCGATGCCGACTACTACGTCATGGTCGACGGGGACGACACCTATCCGGCCGACGAGGTGACGAACCTCCTGCAACCGCTCGAGGACGGAACGGCCGATACCGTGGTGGGCGACCGCCTCTCGAACGGCACCTATGGCAAAGAGAACGACCGCGCGTTCCACGGCTTCGGCAACAACCTCGTACGATGGCTCATCGGCGTGCTCTATGGCATGGAGCTCACCGATGTGATGACGGGCTACCGTGCGTTCAACAAGGTGTTCGTGAAGACGCTCCCCGTTCTCTCGCCGGCCTTCGAGATCGAGACGGAGCTCTCCATCCATGCCATCGACAAGCGCTGGCGCATCGCCCAGGTGCCCATCGACTACCGGGACCGTCCCGAGGGGTCGGTCTCCAAGCTCAACACCTTCTCGGATGGCCTCAAGGTCCTCGGCATGATCGCGACGCTCTTCAAGGACTACAAGCCGCTCGGCTTCTTCAGCCTGCTCGCGGCCATCTTCCTGGTCATTGGACTCATTGTGGGCATCCCTGTCGTCGTGGAGTTCAACGTGACCCATCTCGTGCCGCGACTTCCCACCGCCATCGTGGCCGTGGCACTCGTGGGGCTCGCGTGCCTGCTCTTCATGTGCGGGCTCATCCTCGACACCGTGGTCAAGGGCCACAGGCGTGAGTGGGAGCTCGAGGTCACGGCAGAGTACGAGCGTGAGCATGCCCGGCGGTAATCACCCTTTCACTTTGGCGTGAATTCGCGTATCGTATTGAGGGTTTCGCGATGCTGACGCATCGTGATCGTAGACTCGTCGTGCGGGGCAGGGCGCCTCACACGCAGCAGTGAGGAGACATGCATGTCCGGACACTCCAAGTGGGCAACCACCAAGCACAAGAAGGCAGCCATCGACGCCAAGCGTTCGTCGCTGTTCTCCAAGCTCTCGCGTAACATCACCGTCGCGGCCCGCGTCGGCGGGGACCCGCTCCCCGAGAACAATGCCGCGCTCTCTGCCGCGGTCGCGCGTGCCCGCATGGTCTCCATGCCGAACGCCAAGATCAAGGCTGCCATCGACAAGGCCTTCGGTGCCGGTGCTGACGCAGCCGTCTACGAGACCTTCTCGTATGAGGGCTATGGCCCGGCAGGCGTGGCCATCTACGTCGACTGCCTGTCCGACAACCGTAACCGCACGGCGGCCGATGTCCGTTCCGCCTTCACGCATGCCAACGGCAACCTCGGCACGTCCGGCTCGGTGGCCTTCCAGTTCGAGCGCAAGGGCTCGGTCGCCGTCGAGAAGGAGAAGTGTCCCGACGAGGACGAGTTCATGATGGCCGTGGCCGAGGCCGGCGGCGAGGACTACGAGGACGCCGGCGACGACTGGTGCGTCTGGTGCGACATGACCGCCATGAACGACGTCGTCGCAGGTCTCGAGAAGCAGGGTATCGAGGTCAAGGGCTCCGAGCTCACGATGGTGCCCACCACCCCTACCGATGTCACGCCGTCGGACGCCAAGAAGGTGCAGCGCCTCATCGACCGTCTCGAGGAGCTCGAGGACGTCCAGAACGTCTATAGCACCATGAACATGACCGACGAGGTCGTCGCCGCCCTCGAGGAGGACGAGTAGACCCTGACCTCATGGTCCTACCCGCTCGCTTGGCAGGACTCATGACCGGCGCAAGGGGTATCCTCTAACCAGTCGAAGATGTGCCCGGGGCTTCGGCTCCGGGCACTTTGCAAGAGGGGGTCATCGTGGGAGGATTCAAGCGCTTTCTGCTCGTCGTCTTCGCGCTTGCGGGAGGCATCGCCTTGGCTGCGCTGCTGTTGCCTTGGCTGGGCCCGTGGACGCGTCAGGCCACGGCGCTCCTGGCCATCGACTGGTATGACTACGTCATAGAGGTCTGTTGCCTCATCCTCGGCATAGGGCTCGTGGTCTCGCTGCTCAGAGGCATCTTCTCGCGCAGGGCCGACTCCATCGTGGTCACGTCCGTGGATGGGGGAGAGGTCACGGTCTCACGTGATGCCATCGCCTCGCAGGCGGTCCACATCATCGAGGAGGACGGCAGCTGCCTGGCCGACGACGTCCGCGTGAGCGCCAAGCGTTCGGGCAAGGTCCGTGTCAGTGTTCGCGTGCTTCCCCATCAGACGGTCGACGTCACCACCAAGGGCCCTCAGCTCCATCAGGCCCTCATGGAGGGACTTGCCGCCCTCTGCGCCGACAAGCTCAAGAGCGTCGACCTCGAGTTCATAGAGCCACAGACGCCGACCGACCCCCACGAGGACCAGTCGGACATGGTCGCGGCACCCGCAGACGAGGACCACGAGCCCATGGCCGATTACGTCGAGGAGCCCCAGCAGGAGCCTTCCCCCTCGGCATCCTCCAAGCTCGACCTCGACCGACTCGAGTCCTTCGCGGCTGGCGGCGCACCATCACCTGATGACTCCGGGGACATCACCGTCCCACTCCGTGACGAGAGGAGCGAGTAGACATGGCACAGGACTCTTCCAAGAAGGCGGCCGGCTCGCAAGGACGTTCGCCCAAGGCGACCGTCGACACCGAGGCGAAGGCCGCGTCCCAGGCTCAGGACGCGAAGGCGCGCAAGGATGCCGACGCTGGCAGCCAGCAGCAGGGAGCCTCATCTCGCGACCAGGGCAAGGCCGCTCGTGAGACGATGGAGCGGACCGGTCATGCGGTCACCTCGTGGTTCGAGGAGATGTTCCCCGGCCATGGCAACGCGGTGCTCTTCGCCCTCATCGGCCTGTTGGCGGCCATCCTGCTGTTCGCCATCGGGTTCTGGCAGACCCTGCTCGTGGTCATCCTCGTGGTGGCCGGGGTCGCGTTCGGCCAGTACCTCGACGGTGACCCGACGATCATCAACTGGTTCAAGGGACTCGCTGACGGCGGGACCAAGTCCAACCGCAAGTAGCCTGTGACCATTCGAGGAGTGCATATGAGCGATACCAAGAAGACCGATACCAAGCAGACTGACCTGCCGGATGATGACGCTGCCAAGAAGTCTGCCACCCCTTCGGACGAAGCTGATGCCGAGGAGCTGACGGATGCTGAGGGCCACGGCATCGTGAGCTACGACGACGATGACGACCTCGAGGGAGAGGACTCCCTCACCTTCTCGAACGGTGTGATCGAGAAGATCGTGGCGCTCGCCGTCCGTGACGTGCCCGGTGTCCTCGGCATGCGCGGCAGCTTCTTCAATCGCGTGCAGGAGACCTTCGGTGCCTCCAACCCAGCCAAGGGCGTGAGCGTCGAGGTCATGCCGGACAACTCGGTCAAGGTCAACATCTCCGTGCTCATCGAGTACGGCACCTATGCGCCGCAGGTGTTCGAGGACGTGAAGCGCGCCGTGGTCAAGCAGGTCGCCGGCATGACGGGGCTCGAGGTCAAAGGTGTGAACCTTCGCATCGAGGACGTGCTCACGGCTGACGAGTTCAAGGGCGCCGAGCGCGCGGAGCGCGAGGAGGTCGCGGCGGCTGCTGCCGCTGCCGCGGGGGACTCGTCTGCGGATGCCGACGAGGGCAAGACCGCAGAAGCAGCCGAGTAGGCACCTCGCATGGGCCTGAGGACGCAGCTCGCGACCGGATCGGGGCGCCTTGTGCGTTGGGGCCTGCGCTCGGTGGCGCATAGGGCCGGCTCGCAGCTTCCCGGACGCTTGGCCGTCTCGCTCGATCCCCACGTCATCGGTGAGCTCTCCTCTGGCATCCTGCAGGGGTCTGTCGTGGTGTGCGGCACCAATGGCAAGACCACGACCAACAACGTCCTTGCGGCGGCCATGGAGGCCTCCGGGCGGAGCGTCGCCTGCAACCGTGACGGGGCCAACATGGTCCCGGGAGTGGCGGGGGCCCTCCTCGACGGTGCCGTCGACATGGCCGCCATCGAGGCCGACGAGCTCTCCACCATCCATATCCTCCCTGAGCTCAAGCCTCGTTACCTGGTGCTCCTGAACCTCTTCCGCGACCAGCTCGACCGGGCCGGGGAGATCGACCACGTGCAGGACACCATCGTGGCGGCCTTGGCTGCGAGTCCGCAGACGGTTCTGGTGACCTGCGGCGACGACCCGCTCTGCATGGGCGTGGCCTATCGGGCCGCCGAGGCGGGAACCAAGGTCATCGCCTTCGGCATAGCCGAGGACCTGCATCTGCCTGCAGACCGTGTGCCTGAGGCTCGCTTCTGCCAGAGGTGCGGGGCTGAGCTCACCTACGAGTACCGACAGTATGCGCAGCTCGGTGCGTTCTCGTGCCCGGCGTGCGACTTCGCACGTCCCCGGCTCGACTATGCGGCGACGGAGGTCACCGTTGGCCGCGAGGGGGTCGCCTTCGACGTGTCAGGTCCCGGCCTCCCGGCTCCCCTGCGCGTCACGGCGGACTTCGGTGGCGTCTACATGGTCTACAACCTGCTCGCGGCCCTTGTCGCAGCGCATCTCATGGGGGTGGCCCCGGACGCGTTCCAACGTGCCCTCGACGGTTACCACCCTGCCAACGGCCGTCTGCAGCGGTTCCGTGTCGATGGTCGCGAGGTTGTGCTCAACCTTGCCAAGAACCCGACGGGCTTCAACCAGAACATCTCGCTGCTCCTGGCAGACGATCGTCCCAAGGCGGCGTTCTTCGTGGTCAACGACCACGACAACGACGGCAACGACATCTCGTGGATCTGGGACGTCGACTTCGAGCGGTTCGCCGCGGAGCCTGACCTCATGGTGATCGCCGGCGGCATCCGGGCCAACGACGTGCAGGTCCGCATGAAGTATGCGGGCATCACGGCCCCTCTCGCCGGCTCGGTGGCCGATGCGCTCGCCATGGTGGCGGACCTGCCTCGCGACCGCCCGCTCTATGTGCTCACCAACTACTCCGCGCTCTGGTCCGCCAAGGCCGAGCTCGAGCGAATGGGGGAGCGCCTATGAGCGCACGCACGGTCCGCATCGCGCATCTCTACCCGGAGCTCCTGAACCTCTACGGCGACGGCGGCAACATCCTCGTGCTCAAGAGCCGTCTCGCCTGGCGAGGCCTCGGCTGCGAGGTCCACGAGGTGGCCATCGACGACACGCCGAGCTTCACGGACGTCGACCTCGTCTTCATCGGCGGTGGCTCCGACCGCGAGCAACGCATCGTCTGCGAGCACCTGCTGCGCCAGCGCTCCGAGCTCGCGGCCTTCGTCGAGGACGGCGGCGTGCTCGCGGCCGTCTGCGGCGGCTACCAGCTCCTGGGCGAGTCCTACCTCATGGGGGACGAGAAGATCGCTGGTCTGGGCCTCGTCGACCTCTATACCGACCGGGGCGACCCCCGCCTCATCGGCAACGTCTGCGTGGAGAGCCGCATCTCGCCGCAGCCTATCGTAGGCTTCGAGAACCACGGGGGACGGACGCACCTGGGCCCAGGTGTGGAGCCCCTGGGCCGCGTGCTCTCCGGCTTCGGCAACGATGGCGTGTCTGGCGAGGAGGGGTGCCTCTACAAGAACGTCGTGGGCACCTATGTTCATGGGCCGCTCCTGCCCAAGAACCCCGGGGTAGCTGACTACCTGCTCTCGCATGCGCTCGAACGGCGCTATGGCACGGGCTCGCTCGAGCCGCTCGACGATGCCGCGGAGCTTGCGGCCAATGACTACATGCGCGAGCGCCTGCTCGGCCCCCGGGCCTGACCGAAGCCCCTTCGGTCAGTGCTACCTTTCAGGGAGCGCCGCTACACTGAGTGGACCCGTCGTCCATCAGGAGAGGCATGGCATGCCCAGCGAGCGTCATTCGAGGTGCGTGACAGGTTCGGCCGCGGCATCGACCGGACCGATCCGGTCCTGGCGATGCTGGATGTCCAGGCACCTCGATGCCCTCATCATCATCTCCGCCGTGGTCCTGCGGATATGTCTCACGGCCAGGATGGGCGTGGGCTGCTCGCTGCATGACACCGGCTCCTATGACGGGCTGGGCACCGCCGGCTTCGGCGCGGGACACCTTGGCTACGTCGAGTACCTCTTCGAGTACCATGCGCTGCCTGACTTCGACCCCACCACGGTCATGAGCTTCTACAACCCGCCGTTCTACTACATCGTCTCGGCCCTGGTGATGGGGCTGCTCTGGTCCTGCGGCCTTCCGGCAAACATCGTGGGGAAGGCACCCACGATCGTGACGTGCGTCGCCATGTGCGCTTGCGTGGTGGTCTTCTGGAAGCTCCTCCGGGAGCTCGAGGTCTCGGACCGCGTGCGTCACGTCCTCCTCGCGCTCGCGGCCTTCTATCCGGCGGGCATCTGGCTCTCGTTCACGGCGACCAACGACGCGCTCTGCATCCTGCTCTGCCTGCTGGCCGTGCTCCTCGTCGTGATGTGGCGCAGGCGTGCCGATGACGAGGGGGCCGATGGGCAGCCCCGCCTGTGGCGACGCTCCTCATGGCTCGTCGTGGGCGCAGGCCTCTCGTTCGGTCTGGCGTGTGCCACCAAGCTCTCGGCGGCGATGCTGGCGCCCGCCATCGCCGTGGTCTTCCTCCTGCGCATATGGGAGCTGCGAGCTGGTGGCCGTTGGAAGGCACTCGTCGCTCCCTATGCCTGCTTCCTGCTCGTGGCGGTGCCTCTGGCACTGGCGTTCCCCCTCTACAACCTCAAGACGTATGACATCCCCATCTCGTACGTCCAGGACTATGCGGACGACCCCGTGTTCGGCGACGAGGTGACCCTGGCCGACCGCATCGGGCTGCCGAGCGTCTCGCAGCTCTCGTCGTCACACTTCGATTCCAAGGACATCTCTGCCGAGCAGAACATCTGGGCCCAGACCCTCAAGAGCTCCCTGTTCGACGAGTACTACGTCACTGGCCAAGGGCTCTCTGGCCCGCTCATGCAGGTGCTCACCTGGGTGTCGGTCGCCTTGGGCATCGTGCTTGCCGTGCTCGCCTGCGTCGGTCTCTTCGCACGGCATGTGATGCCGCCTTGGCAACGTCTCCTCATCGGTCTGGGCGCTGCGTTCGTCTTCGTCTCGTACCTGAGGTTCTGCTTCCTCTTCCCGCATGCCTACACCCAGAGCTTCCGTTATATCGTGGTGGCATGGCTGCTGATGCTTGCTGCGGCCGCGAAGGGGCTCGACCATGTCATGTCCCCGGCGACTTCCGCGTCCGCGGGACACCTTTCGGCATCCGTCACCTCCCGAAAGGTCGCTAGGCCGTTGATGGCCGTGCTCACCTGTCTTGTCGTAGTCACGGTGATTCTGTCGGCTGCCCTCTACGTGTTCTGGGTGGTATAGAATCGGTTCCGTTGTGTTTCGCATGTGTTGCAATCAATCGGGTTTCCAGGTCTCTCGAAGGGCTCCTCTCATGTCAAAGCAGAAGGTTGTCATCATCGGTGGTGGCCCCGCCGGGCTCACCGCGGCTCGCGAGCTGCTCCGTGACGGAGGCGAGGAGACCTATGACGTCACGCTCCTCGAGGAGACCGAGGTATTCGGTGGCATCTCCCGCACGGTGAATGCCAACGGCAACCGCATGGACATCGGGGGGCACCGGTTCTTCTCGAAGGATGACGGCATCATGGACTGGTGGAGGCAGATCCTGCCGCTGCAGGGCGTCGCCTCGTACGATGACAAGAAGCTCGGACGCGAGCACGAGCTCGAGCCCGGCGGCCCTGACCCCGCCACCACGGACGAGGTCATGCTCAAGCGTCACCGCATCTCGCGCATCTACTGGAACCACCACTTCTTCGACTACCCGGTGAGCTTCAAGCCTGCCACGTTCAAGAACATGGGCCTTTCGCAGACCATGAAGGTCGGTACCTCCTACCTGGGTGCCTGTGCCCACAAGCTTCCCGAGGACAACCTCGAGAACTTCTACATCAACCGCTTCGGCCGCACCCTCTACTCCATGTTCTTCGAGGGCTACACCGAGAAGCTCTGGGGCCGTCACCCGAGTGAGATCTCCGCCGACTGGGGCGCCCAGCGTGTCAAGGGCGTCTCGATCATGGCCCTCGTCAAGAACGCCTTCAGCAAGCTCGTCCCCAAGAAGGACGACGGCGAGGTCGAGACGAGCCTCATCGAGGAGTTCTGGTATCCCAAGTACGGCCCCGGCCAGCTCTGGGAGACGGTCGAGAAGATCGACGAGGACGAGGGCTGCACGGTCATCCGCGACGCGAAGGTGACCAAGGTCGAGACCGCCGACGGCAAGGTCTCCTCGGTCGTCTATGTGGACCAGGCCGGTACCGAGCATGAGCTCGCGGCGGACACGTTCATCTCGTCCATGCCCCTGAAGGACCTTGTCGTCGCCTTTGATGATGGTGCCAAGGCGCAGGGCGCCGAGCCGGTCCCCACCGACATCCGCGCCATCTCCGATGGCCTGCCGTATCGCGACTTCGTGACGGTCGGGCTCCTGGTCGACCACCTCAAGCTCAAGAACGAGACCGACATCCCCACGTTGGGCAACCCCCCGATCGTGCCCGACTGCTGGATCTACGTGCAGGACTCCTCGGTCAAGGTCGGTCGTCTCCAGATCTTCAACAACTGGTCGCCGTACCTCGTGGCTGACCCTGACAACACCGTGTGGATGGGCCTCGAGTACTTCTGCGACGAGGGCGACGACTTCTGGTGCATGTCCGAGGAGGACACCGTGGCGCAGGCCATCTCCGAGCTCACCGAGATGGGCATCATCAACGGGCCGGAGGATGTGCACGCCTCGCACCGCGAGCGCGTCAAGAAGGCCTATCCTGCCTACTTCGACACCTACTTCCAGATCGACAAGCTCATCAACTGGCTCGACGACAAGGGCAACCTCTTCTGCGTCGGTCGCAACGGCCAGCATCGCTACAACAACATGGACCACTCCATGGCCACTGCCATGGAGGCCGTCGACGACATCAAGGCCGGCAAGACCGACAAGGCCAACGTGTGGTCGGTCAACACCGAGGAGTCCTACCACGAGGCCAAGTAGCCTCTGGTGGTGTGGTGAGGGGGTCCTATGAGACTCTTCTCCAGGAGGGAGGCCTTGGCCCTTGTCGGGACCGGGGCCTCTGCCGTCCTTGTCGGCTGCGCCTCCGACGCATCGGCACCGTCTGGTGCCGATGACGTGACGTACGCCGCCACGACGTCCGCCTCTGTGCCGCAACCTACCCCTGCTGAGGCCCTGCTCGCTCGTATGACGCTCGAGCAGAAGGTGGCCCAGCTCTTCCTCGTCACGCCCGAGCAACTCACCGGGGTCGAGACGGCCACGGTCTGTGGGGACCTCACCCGCTCGGCCCTGGCGGCCACGCCTGTGGGCGGCCTCTGCTACTTCGGACAGAACATCACCGGTGACCAACAGCTCCGCGACATGCTCTCGGACACCTTGGCGGCCTCGAAGGCCTCGGGGGCAGGTGTGCCGGCGTTCCTCACGGTGGACGAGGAAGGTGGGCCGCTCGTGGCGCGCGTGGCCAAGTCCGGCTGCTTCGATGTCGCGACCTTCCCGAGCATGGCCCGGATCGGGGCCACGGGCGACACCTCGAAGGCCGCCGAGGTGGGCACGACCATCGGCGGCTACCTCCATGACATCGGCTTCAACGTCGACTTCGCGCCTGATGCCGACGTGCTCACCAACCCTGACAACAAGGTCATCGGGTCGCGCTCGTTCGGGAGCGACCCTGACCTCGTCGCCTCGATGGTCTCGGCTGAGGTCACAGCCTTCCTGCCCACCCAGGTACTGCCCTGCGTCAAGCATTTCCCGGGTCATGGCAACACGGCGGGCGACTCCCATACGGGTGCCGTCACCACCGACCGCACCATGGCCGACCTTGAGTCGTGCGAGCTGAGGCCCTTCTCGGCGGCCGTGGCAGCAGGTTGTCCCCTTGTCATGGTGGGGCATATCTCGACACCCAACGCGACCTCGGACGGGCTCCCTGCATCGCTCTCGCATGAGATGGTCTCGGGCGTCCTCCGCGGCACGCTCGGCTTCACGGGTGTGGTCGTGTCAGATTCGTTCTCGATGGGTGCCATCACCAAGACCTACGATGCCGCGACGGCGGCCGTCGACTTTCTCTCCGCAGGAGGGGACATGGTCCTCATGCCCGAGGACCTCTCGAGCGCCTACCAAGGGGTCCTCTCGGCCGTGAGCGCGGGCACCCTCGACGAGGACCGTATCGACGAGTCGGTGGGCAGGATCCTGGCTGCCAAGGAGTCGGTCGGGCTTCTGGTCTAGGCCGGAAGCCTCCTCATGGGGGAGCGCCGGCAGTGCTACACTCAGCCTCGCACGAAGGGGAGCTGGCGCACGCCGGCTGAGAGAGGTCCCAAGGCGGGCCTGACCCTCATACCTGATCTGGGTAATGCCAGCGAAGGGACTCACTCGTACGTGCATCGAGGGTCCCACGTAGGCGCGGGGCCCTCTGTCTTTGGCCCTGCGCGGGAAGCGAGGGTTCATGGAGTGTTCCGTTGCGATTCAGGTGCTGCCGATGGACGCGGCATCGGACGACGAGGTCTGCCGGGTGGTGGATGCCGTCATCGCCTACATCAAGACGGCTGACGTCAGCCTCTTCGTAGGCCCGTTCGAGAGCGCCATCGAGGGCGACTACGACACCTGCATGGAGGTGCTCAAGAACTGCCAGCTCGTGGCTGCCAAGGCCGGCTGCGGATCCATGATGTGCTATGCCAAGATCGACTACCGTCCCAACGGCACGGTCATGACGACCGAGCACAAGGTGGGCAAGTATCACGAGGGCGAGGAGCTCTTCTCGTCCGAGGATGCGGCGTAGGCCCCGTGTCCCACGCACACGATAGCAACGTACCTGCCTCGCGCGCGGCCCGATGGCTCCCACCCACCCTCACGGTGGTGGGTGTCATCCTCGTGTGGCAGCTGGTCTGCTCTGTGGGCCTCGTGCCCTCCTACCTGCTGCCGAGCCCCGTCGAGGTCGTCGAGGCGCTCGTGGGCGATGCCCCGTTGCTCGCATACCATGCCACCTCCACCATCACCGAGGCCCTTCTCGGACTGGTGCTGGGCGTGGCCGTGGGGTTTGCCGTGGCCGTGATCATGGACCGCTTCGAGGGGGTCTACCGGGCTCTGAGCCCGCTCGTGACCATCTCGCAGACGGTCCCCACCGTGGCCATCGCGCCCCTGCTGGTGCTGTGGTTCGGCTACGGGATCCTGCCGAAGGTGCTTCTCGTCGTGCTCACCACGTTCTTTCCCATCACGGTGGCGCTCACGGGGGGCTTCCGCTCCGTCGACCCGGACGCCATCGACCTCATGCGCACCATGGGGGCGAGCCGCTGGCAGGTCTTCTGGTACGCCAAGCTGCCGGCGAGCGCGGAGCAGTTCTTCAGTGGCCTGCGCATCAGCGCGACCTATGCCATCGTGGGCGCGGTCATCGCCGAGTGGCTCGGTGGCTTCAACGGCCTCGGCGTCTACATGACGCGCGTGCGCAAGTCCTACTCATACGACAAGATGTTCGCCGTGATCATCTTGATCTCGGCGCTTTCGCTTGCGCTCATGGGCCTCGTCGGCCTGCTCGAGCGCGTGCTTATGCCCTGGAAGAGGGCAGAGAGGAAATCACAATGAGCGTTTCTCACATGGACATGAGCCGTCGGCAGTTCCTCCGCACGGCAGGGCTCGGAGCCGTGGCCCTGGCAGGCCTCGGCATCTCCGGCTGCAGCACCTCCGCCTCGGCCTCGAGTGCCACGACCGCTGCCACGACCGGCGAGCTCACGCAGCTCTCGTTCGTGCTCGACTACACCCCCAACACCAACCACACCGGCATCTACGTGGCACAGTCCAAGGGCTACTTCGCTGACGAGGGCCTCTCGGTCGAGGTCGTGCAGCCCCCCGAGGACGGCGCCGACGCCATCGTGGGCACGGGCCAGGCCCAGGTCGGCATGAGTTATCAGGACACCATGGCCAACTACCTCGGCTCGTCCGACCCACTGCCGGTCACGGCCGTTGCCGCCGTCATCCAGCACAACACCAGCGGCATCATGAGCCGTGCCGGTGAGGGCATCACGCATCCGGCGGGCATGATGGACAAGCGCTATGCCACGTGGGACCAGGACGTCGAGAAGGCCATCATCAAGAGCGTGGTCACGACCGACGGCGGGGATTTCTCGCGCGTGAGTCTCGTCCCCTGCAACTCCACCGACGAGGTCAGCGGCCTCAAGGCCGACGAGTTCGACGACATCTGGGTCTACGAGGCCTGGGCCGTCCAGAACGCCAAGGTGCAGGGCTTCGACTACGACTACTTCGCCTTCAAGGACATCGACGCCCGCTTCGACTATTACACGCCCGTGGTCATCGCCAACGACGACTTCCTCAAGGACAGCCCCGACACCGCGAAGGCGTTCCTGCGCGCTGTCAGGAAGGGCTACGAGTACGCCGAGGAGAACCCCGACGACGCCGCCCAGATCCTGTGTGCCGCGGCGCCCGAGGTGGATGCCGACCTCGCCAAGGCGAGCCAGGAGTACCTGGCCGACAAGTACACGGCCGAGGCAAGCAGCTGGGGTGTCATCGACCCGGACCGCTGGAACTCCTTCTACCAGTGGCTCGGCCAGGAGAGCCTCACCGAGGTCGCCATCCCGGACGGGACGGGCTTCTCGATGGACTACCTGGCATAGGGGAGGTCACGATGGGGGAGCGGCAGACTGTGACTGCGGGTGCGCAGACGCCCGTGCTCGACGTGGAGAAGGTCACGCTCTCCTGGGAGGGCTCGCCGGTGGTCGAGGACGTCTCCTTGACGGTGGCCGCCGGCGAGCTCGTGTGCCTGGTAGGGTCGTTCGGGCTGCGGCAAGACCACGCTCTTCCACGGGGTTGCCGGCCTCACCGAGCCCGATGCCGGTCGTGTCCTCCTCCATGGCGAGGATGTCACGGGGCACCCCGGGCACATCAGCTACATGTTGCAGAAGGACCTGCTCCTGCCTCAGCGCACGATCCTCGACAACGCCTGCCTGCCGTTGCTCGTCTCTGGCATGGCGAAGGCCGAGGCACGGTCGCGGGCCGCCGACCTGTTCGTCCGGTTCGGCCTCGAGGGCTGCGAGCGCCAGTACCCCTGCCAGCTCTCGGGTGGGATGCGGCAACGTGCGGCCCTCCTGCGCACCTATCTCATGGATGACGAGATGGTCCTTCTCGACGAGCCCTTCAGCGCCCTTGACGCCATCACCCGCGTCGACCTCCGTGGCTGGTTCCTGCACATGATGGGCGAGCTCGGGCTTTCCGTCCTGCTCGTGACGCACGACGTCGACGAGGCCGTCTCGATGGCCGACCGCATCATCGTGATGAGGGGCCGGCCGTCGGCGGGGGAGCCGAGCCGCCTGGTTGGGGAGGTACGCGTGCCCTGCGCTCGCGACGAGCGCGAGGGCTTCGAGCTCACGGACGGGTTCCTCTCGACCAAGCGAGAGGTGCTCGCGCTGCTGGGGTAGGCTGCGTGACGCCGTCCTCGCCTCTTCCAAGGCGGTTCTTCCCATGGATTCGTTTCAGCGAGCGGTGTCGGGCCGTGCTCATGCCATATGGTGAGAGAGCAGCTTGTCTGGGGTACGGAGCCGGCAGGTCTGCAGCATCTGTCGGCCGACCAAGGAGTGCCCGTGTCTCTGCCCTCTCACCAGGTTCGTCCGTTGTCAGTCATGGCCGTGGCCATGATGGTGTCAGTGACCCTGCTCTGCCTCCCGTCGGGTGCCCGTGCCGACGAAGCCTCGGACCTTTCGGCCCAGGAGAGCAGCAACTCGTCCCAGATTGCCGAGCAGCAGGCCAAGGCCACGCAGCTCGCTGACGAGTCCGACCAGCTCTCCGCCCAGATGCAAGACCTCGAGGCGAAGGCGACCGATACGGCAAACAAGCTCCAGGAGGCCCAGCAGCACGTCTCTGACCTCGTGAGCTACCAGTACAAGACCTCCAACGACGCCGACCTCCTCTCCATCCTGACGAGCAGCAGCACCTTCGACGAGCTCATCAGCCGGGTCACCTACTACTCGAAGGTCACCGACTCCCTCACGGATGCCGTCGACGAGGTCAAGGCCGAGCAGGCGGACCTCGACTCCCAGAAGCAGCAGCTGACCGACCTCTATACGCAGAACCAGCAGAACCAGGACGAGGCGACGCAGCTCGTCTCGCAGCTCACCTCCGAGAACGCCCAGATCGACTCGCGCCTCTCGGACATCGCCGCCCAGCAGGTGGCACAGCAGACGGCTGAGGAGCAGGCCCAGCAGGCTGCGGCCCAGGTGCAGAGTGACTCCTCGGCAGACGCTGCGGAACCTGCCGGTGACTCCGGTTCCACCTCGGCCGGCTCTACCGACGAGGGCGGGTCGTCCTCGGGCGGAACGAGCGACGGGGGAGGCTCCTCATCGGGCGGTCAGACCGACTCCTCGTGGAGCACGGGTCTCGCCAGCGGGTACGACCCTGACGAGGCAGGGACCTCCACTGCGACGGGCATCCCGTTCGACTGGACCACGCGTACCGTGGCCATTCCCATGCGCTGGAGTAACTTCTCGAGCTACTTCTATCGCTACGTCGAGATCAGCTACGGCGGTACCACCATCACGGCGCAGGTCACCGACTGCGGTGGCCTTCCTGGCCGTGCCCTCGACCTGTCGCCTGCCTGCCAGCGTGCCTTCGGTGCGAGCTCCTCCGATGACTGGGGCGTCCGCACGGTCTCCTATCGCTTCCTGTAGGCTCCATCACAGCCTCTGCCTCATGACGAGGGCCCTGCGGGGCCCTCGTGTCATATGTGGGTCACTTCGGGCAGGCAACCTGGTTGGGACACAGCGTTGCCTGGCCCTGGTGACCCGCGAGACGCCATCAGCAGGGCCTCGGTGTCACTCTGGGCAGGCAACGTCGGGCCGACACGGGGTTGCCTGCCCAGAGTGACACACCTTCGAGAGGAACCTGTCGGCGTCTGGGGACAGCTTCCTCGAGGGGTTCGCATCTGCATGGCATGGGCGTCATCCGCGAAGAAAAAAGGACGCCGTGCATATGCACAGCGTCCTGTCTAATACATGGTGGACCGTCAGGGATTCGAACCCTGGACCTTGGGATTAAGAGTCCCCTGCTCTACCAGCTGAGCTAACGATCCGTATTCGACTGTATGGGGTGGGTGAAGGGTCTCGAACCCTCGACCTACGGAGCCACGGTCCGTCGCTCTACCAACTGAGCTACACCCACCGTTTCGCCACCCCTTGAAGCAGCTTGTCTATAGTAGCAAATGAGTCGCCTGATGCAAGGGACAATCTCAAATCGTTGGGTACTTCTTGGATACGAATCGACATCATCGCTGGTAGACAGTGTCATGACGCAAATGGTGCTCTGCGGGCGTGCGCCTACTTGGTCGAGATGCTCCTGAACTCGTAGGCATGGCTGTGCTTGGAGATCGACCACTCGAAGGGCACGCCGTCGTCGAGGAACCCCACCTGCTCGACCTCGAGCAGGGGTTCTATGGGTCCCACCTCGAGACGCTCCTGCTCCTGCGGTGTGGGGAGTGATGCCCTGACGATGCGGTGGGCGCTCGAGATCTTGAGGCCGAGGTCCTTCTCGATGTACGTATAGATGGATGTCTCGACGTTCTTGCGCCGGAGGTCCGGTATCACGTCGATGGGCATATAGGTGTACTCGATGCAGTGGATGACGCCCTCGGCCGCTCGTGTGCGGCAGACGTGGTAGGCGAACGTGTCCTCGTCCATCCCGAGGGCTCGTGCGACGTCCTCAGGCGGACAGACCACCGAGAAGTCATACACCTTCGTCTCGACGGTCTCGCCGAGAGAACCGTGCTCTCCGGTGAATCCCTGCATCTGGCTCGACATCTCCCAGCGGGCGGCCTCGGCGGTGCCATGGGTCACGTTCTTGACGAACGAGCCCGAACCACGCCTGCGCGAGATGAGCCCCGCCTGCTCGAGCTCGTCCATGGCCTTCTTGATGGTGATCTTGCTCACGTCATAGCGCTCGCAGAGCTGGGTGACGGTCGGGAGCTGCGAGTTTGCCGCAAAGGTGCCGTCCTCGATCTTGAGCTTCAGGTCGTTGACGACGGACTCGTACTTGAGCATCTGAGACCTCTTTGCCTCGGTAGGGTATTTGCTGTTGTTTCTGTTCCCAATATACCGTTCATTCTATCGCTCCGACCGTTCGCGGAAATCGGGCCTATGTGGGAACGAAAACGCGATAGATTACCAACTGAACATGTACGGGAAAGAAATTAGACATATCCAATAGCCGATGAGCTTCGTTCTGGCACGTCGGCCCGAGCAAGGAAAGAGAGGGACCATGGCACAGATCAAGCTTCCAGACGACTTCTTCTTCGGGGCCGCGATGTCCGGACCTCAGACGGAGGGCGCCTGGCAGGCCGACGGCCGTGTCGAGAGCCTCTGGGACACCTGGTCGAACGAGCGCATCGAGGACTTCCACAACCGCGTGGGCTCCTATGCCGGGAATGACTTCACCCGTCGCTATGCGGAGGACTTCAAGCTCCTGGCCTCCATGGGCCTCTCGTCGGTGCGTACGTCCATCCAGTGGAGCCGCCTGCTCGATGCCGACGGCAACGTGAACCCCGCCGGCGAGGAGTACTACCACAAGGTGTTCGCCGCTGCCAAGGACGCAGGCATCGAGCTCTTCGTGAACCTGTACCACTTCGACATGCCCACGTACCTCTTCCGCCGCGGCGGGTGGGAGTCGAGGCAGGTCGTCGAGGCCTACGCGGACTACGCGGCCAAGGCGTTCGCTGCCTTCGGCAAGGAGATCCGCTGCTGGTTCACGTTCAACGAGCCAATCGTCGAGCCGGACATGCGTTACACCATGGGCGAGTGGTACCCGTTCATCAAGAACTACACGCGCGCCCGCAGCGTCCAGTACAACATCAGCGTCGCCCACTCCTTGGGCGTCCGTGCCTTCCGTGCGGCCAAGGCCGCCGGCCAGATGCTCCCCGACGCTCGCATCGGCCTCATCAACTGCTTCACGCCGCCCTATACCAAGGAGAACCCCTCCAAGGGTGACCTCGAGGCGGTACGCATGACCGACGGTGTCAACAACCGCTGGTGGCTCGACCTCGTCACCGAGGGCAAGCTTCCCGCTGACGTGCTCGAGACGCTCTCGTCGCGTGGCATCGAGCTTCCGATCCGTCCCGAGGACGAGCGCATCCTCGCTGACGGCAAGGTCGACTGGCTCGGCTGCAACTACTATCATCCCGAGCGCGTCCAGGCTCCTGCGCACGACACCGACCCCGAGTCCGGCTGCCCCTGCTTCGCCGACCCTTACGAGTGGCCCGAGGCCAAGATGAACAAGAGCCGTGGCTGGGAGATCTACCCCCAGGGCATCTACGACTTCGGCATGATGGTCAAGCGCGACTATCCCGACCTCGAGTGGTTCGTGTCCGAGAATGGCATGGGCGTCGAGCGCGAGGACCTCAAGAAGGACGCCTCCGGGCAGATCCAGGACGACTACCGCATCGACTTCGTCCAGCAGCATCTCTACTGGATCGCAAAGGCAGTCCAGGACGGTGCCAAGTGCCGTGGGTACCACTACTGGGCCGTCATCGACAACTGGTCTTGGGCGCACGCGTTCAAGAACCGCTACGGGTTTATCGAGGTGGACCTCGAGGACGATTACAACCGTCGTCCGAAGAAGTCAGCCTCGTGGCTGAGGCACGTCATTGCAACGCACGTCATCGAAGGAGAGGAGAACTAGCATGGCTGATCAGGACACAGCCCCTGCCGAGGAGAAGGAATCGTTCCTCGACAAGTTCGCTGAGGTTTCTGCCAAGGTAGGAAATGAGGTGCACCTGCGGTCACTCCGCGACGCATTCGCCACCGTCATGCCGATCTACATTCTCGCGGGCATCGCGGTCCTCATCAACAACGTCGTCTTCCCGCTCTTCTGGGCATCTGACAGCGCCGAGCTCGCGACTGCGCAGTACTGGGGAAGTGCCGTCACGCAGGGCACCCTCAACGTGGCTGCCATCATCCTCACGGGCCTCATCGGCTACTGCTTCGCCAAGAACAAGCGCTTCGCGAACCCGATCTCCTGCGTCGTCATCTGCATCGCCTCGATGGTGATCATGTTCCCGCACACCATCACCGCGACGCTGGGGTCGACGCTCGTCGCCACCAACGCCAGCGACTCCACCGCCGCATCGATCAGCGTCGCGCTCTCTGACATCACGGCATCCCTGCCTGATGGCTACGCGTTCACGAGCGCCCAGGTCTCCGGTGCCTTCTCGACCACCAACACCGGTGCCAACGGCCTGTTCGGCGCCATCATCATCGGCCTGCTCGCGACCTCGCTCTTCGTGAAGCTCTCGGGCATCGAGAAGCTCAAGGTCAACCTCGGCGAGGGCGTGCCTCCCGCGGTCGCCGACTCGTTCAACGTCATGTTCCCTATGCTGCTCACGCTCTCGATCTTCGCCTTCGTTGCCGCACTTCTCAACGGCTTCTTCGCGACCGACCTCATGACGCTCATCTCCACGGGTATCTCGAACCCGCTGAAGGGCCTCATGAACGCTGGCCCCTGGGCAGTCGTCGTCATCTACACCCTCGCAAACCTGCTCTTCTGCCTGGGCATCCACCAGTCCACGATCTCGGGCGTGCTTGCTGAGCCCATCCTCACCATCCTCATCGTCGACAACATGGCCACCTATGCGGCTGGCGGAACCATTCCCGTCGACCACTACATGAACATGCAGATCGTGAACACCTTCGCCCTCATCGGCGGTTCGGGCTGCACGTTGATGCTGCTGGCTGACACGTTCATCTTCTCCAAGAACAAGGCTTCCAAGAACATCGCCAAGCTGGCAGTGCTCCCCGGTATCTTCAACATCAACGAGCCTGTCATCTACGGTTACCCCATCGTGTACAACCTGCCCCTCATGATCCCGTTCGTGCTCGTGCCTGATATCTTCATCGCCGCCACCTATGGCCTCACCTGCGCCGGCCTCATCGCCCCCTGCGTGGTCATGGTCCCCTGGACGACCCCGGTCTTCGTCTCTGGTTTCCTTGCCACCGCGGGCGACGTCCGTGCCGTCATCTGGCAGGTCGTGGAGTTCGCGCTCGGCATGGTCATCTACTTCCCGTTCATGAAGGTCAGCGAGAGGGTCCAGGCCAAGGAGGCCGAGAAGGACCTCGCCGAGGAGAGCACTCCTGCGGCTGCCTAGTACCATCCCTTACCTCCTAGCTGGCGTCCTTCACGGACCGTTGTACGTCAGCTGAGTTTCTCCCGAGGGTCCGGGGCTCGTCTGATGCGAGTCCCGGACCCGATGCGGAATGGGTAAGATGAGCTTGAACCGTGACTCCCATCCAGAAAGGAACGTGGCCGCTACGAAGAAGATCCTACTTGCGTGCAACGCTGGTATGTCCACCAGCCTCCTGGTTCAGAAGATGCAGGCGGAGGCCAAGGCCGAGGGCCTCGACTACGAGATCGCCGCCTATCCGTTGGCGCAGGCGCTTGACCATGTGTCCGAGGCCAACGTCCTCATGCTCGGGCCCCAGATCAAGTACGCGCTCGACGAGGCCAAGGAGGCCGCAGGCGACGTGCCCGTGACCGTCATCGCCATGGCTGACTACGGTCGTATGAACGCGAAGAAGGTCCTGGCTGACGCCACGGCCATCATGGGGGAGTAGACATGGCGACTGAGGAAGAGCTCAACGACCAGACCATGACCTGCTTCCAGATCGTGGCCTTTGTGGGAGACGCCAAGTCGAGCTACATCGAGGCCATCAACAAGGCCCACGATGGCGATTTCGAGGAGGCCGCCAAGCTCGTCGAGAAGGGCAACGCGAGCTACCTCGAGGGCCATAATGCCCATACCTCGATGATTCAGAAGGACGCGTCCGGCGAGAAGCCCGCGCAGTTCCAGCTCATCCTCCTCCATGCCGAGGACCAGATGATGTCTGCGGAGACCTTCAAGGTCATCGCGGAGGACCTCATCGAGGTCTACAAGAAGATGGAGGAGAAGGCCTAGGCCTTCGTCCCTATGGACGTACACAGACCCGCCTGCCCATTTGGGCGGGCGGGTCTGTCCTTTGGCGTCCGATCGGTCGTGCGGGGTCTAGTCGTTGTTGATGTCGTAGTAGGTGTACCGGCTTCCCACATGCCGGCAGATCGACCATTCGAGCAGTTGCCCGTTCTCGAGGTAGACGGTCTGGTTCACCTCGAGCAGCGGCTCGTCCTTGTCAATCTGGAGGTGCTCGGTCTCCTTTGGGGTCGGCATGACCGCTCGGATCGAGCGGTGGGCGCTGTAGGGCCTCGAACCGAGCGCCTGCCTCACATAGGAGTAGATCGAACCACGCGCGTCACGGATGGTGAGGCCGGGGAGGGTGGCGATGGGAATCCTCACGTATTGGATCTCCTGCGGGACGCCATCGGCGAGCCTCGTCCTCACGATGTGGTAGACGAAGCTGTGCGGGTCGATGCGGAGGTGCTCGGCCGCCTCGTCGCCGGCCTCGACGACCTCGAACTCCTGGACGAGGGTGGTCACCTCGATGCCCGTGTCCTCGTAACCTCCCGTGAACCCAGCCAGCGTGCGGGACATGTCCTGGAGCGGCTGCACGTCCTGTTCGAACTCGATGTTCTTGACGAAGGTCCCCGACCCGCGCCGCTTCACGACGAGGCCGCGGGTGACGAGGATGTCCATCGCACGCTTGATGGTGATCTTGCTGACCCCATACTCCTCGCAGAGGTCCGGGATGATGGGCAGCCTCTCGTTGGGGTGATACTCGCCGCTCGCGATCTTGTCCTGCAGGTCGCGGGCGACCCGCTCGTATTTGACCACATGTCCTCCTCAGGTGAGGTGAAGCCATTCGACGTGCGTCCATGGCGTGCCCATTGCATGTGGGTACCAGTATCATCCATGGGGCGGCTTCGTACTGGTTCTTTTCCGAGAACGGCAGCGCCGGGCGGCGTGTGCGATAGAATGTGCTCGTGACTCAGGGTCATGCCGCGCCCATAGCTCAGTTGGATAGAGCAGTGGACTTCTAATCCGAAGGTCGTAGGTTCGAATCCTACTGGGCGCACCAGGTAATTGCGAGGTCGGTCGCTTGCGGCCGGCCTCTGTTCTTCTCGCTCTGGGTCGGGGCAGGACACTCGTGCCGGGGGAGGGCCTTCGTCGTCCCCGCTCACTCGGTGCGGTCGAGAAGGGCCTCGAGCTCCTCACGGAAGTGACGGCGGTCGCGGTCGGTGAAGGGTGCCGGCCCCTTGGTGCGGCCGCCCTGCCGTCGGACCTTCTTCTCCTCGTGGCGGATCTCGAGGTCGAAGTCGATGGTGACGGGGTCATAGACGCGGCCTCGCACCCCTATGGCCGAGGCGTTCCTCCCCAGTACCATGCCAGCGAGACCGATGTCCTGCGTCACGACCACGTCGTGAGGGGAGAGACGCTCCACGATGGCGAAGTCGGCCGAGTCGGCGCCCACGCTCACGTCGAGGGTGTCCGCCCAGAAGCCGTGCCGCGCATGGGCCTCGTCACGCGGGTCGTCGGTACGGATGTGAGCCGCCAGGTTCTGCGTGGTGTTGCCGGCTATCACGACGGGTATGCCGCGCTTGCGTGCGATGGCCATGACCTCGCCGGTGACGGGGCAGGCGTCGGCGTCTATGAAGATGGTCCGTGACATCATGTCCCCCTGGTCCTCCGGTCATGCCCTACGGGATGGTTCCTCCCGAGTGTAGCGTGACTCGTGTGTTTCGCCTCCCTTTCGATACGGCCACGTTTCAGTAAGATGGCCCCTCCACGTCATCCGGCACGCTCGTTGCGGTAGAATCTCAACGTAAGCACAGTCATGAGAAGGGGATTCAATGAGTGACTTCGTAAGCGCGTCGAACGTGTTCCTAGACAATCCTGCGACCACGTCCGACGAGGCCCTTGCGTTCCTGTCCGATGAGGCAGTGAAGCTTGGCGCGGGCAGCGATTCCGCCGCCATCCTGAAGGCCTTCAAGGCTCGCGAGCAAGAGGGTTCCACGGGCATGATGGGTGGCTTCGCCATCCCGCATGCCAAGTCTGCCGCCATCACCGACGCGGCCGTCGAGGTCGTCAAGTTCTCCGGTGACGTCGCCTGGAAGACCATGGACGACAAGCCCGTCCGCGTGGCCATCGCCCTGCTCATCCCCGACAACGAGGCCGGGACCACGCATCTCAAGCTCCTCTCCAAGGTCGCGGTCATGCTCATGCACGAGGACTTCTGCAAGTCCGTGCTCTCGAGCACGGACCCCGCCCAGATTGCCCAGATCATCAACGACGGGCTTGACAAGTAGCACTCCCGCCCAGGCGGCCTTCGGGCCGTCGGTCGGCCAGATGGGCCATCGCCCGGGCGCCCACCAGCGACGCTCGGGCTTTTCATGGCATCAGAACGCACATGCGTCATACTGAACACAAACGGCAATCCATGAAGGGAGACCACGTTGATCTACACCGTTACCTTCAACCCTGCCATCGACTATGTCATGCACCCACTCACGCTTGACATGGGCTTCACCAACAGGTCCTCGTCCGAGGAGCTCTACTGCGGTGGCAACGGCATCAACATCGCCTACATCCTGAACGAGCTCGACGTCGACAACGTCGCCCTGGGCTTCATCGGCGGCTTCACCGGCGACTACATGCTCAAGACCCTCCAGCAGCAGGGCATCACCACGAGCTTCATCACCTTGGACGAGGGCTTCACGCGCATCAACGTCAAGATGAACGGCGTCGTGATGACCATGTGCAACGGCATGGGTCCCAAGATCCCGATCGAGAAGGTCAACGAGCTGTTCCATCGCCTCGACCGCATCGACAAGGGCGACGTGCTCGTGCTCACGGGCTCCATCCCCAGCTGCCTGCCCGATGACATGTATGACATCATCATGACGCGTCTCGCGGGCCGTGGCATCAAGTTCGTGGTCGACGCCGCCGGTGACCTGCTCCTCCAGTCGCTCGCCGCCAAGCCGTTCCTCATCAAGCCCAACAACCATGAGCTCGGCCGCATCTTCGACGTGCATCCCGAGACTCCCGAGGACTGCCTGCCCTATGCCCGCAAGCTCCATGACCAAGGTGCCCAGAACGTCATCGTGTCCTGTGGCAAGTGGGGCAGCGCCCTCATCGACGAGGATGGCAAGGAGCATATCGTCCCCGTTCCCAAGTGCCGGCTCGTCAACGCGACGGGTGCCGGTGACTCCATGGTCGGCGGCTTCCTCGCGAAGGCGACCCAGGGTGCCGACTACGAGACGGCCCTGAGGTTCGCGAGCGCCTGCGGCAGCGCCACGGCCGCGTCCAGCGGCATCGCCAAGCGCTCCACGATCGACAAGTTCTCCGTGTCGCTCAACAAGCGCATGAAGGAGGAGGCCGCGGCGAAGGCGGCAGATCAAAAGGCCCCCGCGAAGAAGCCGGCAGCCAAGACGAAGGCCGAAGACGCGGCAGACTAGGCGGATTCGGCTGTTCGTCTGTAACTTGGCGTTCAGATGCCGAGAAGTCGCTGGTTTCCCCTCGCACTATTGCTACACTACGCGTTGAGTAAAAAGGGTAAAACCTAGACGCTCGGATAGCACGTCGTCCCATTCGCAGGCAAGGCCTCGAGGCCTGCCACAAAGAACCAGGAGCATGCAATGGTTTCCAAGACTGTCACCCTCACCAACCCCCAGGGCCTTCACATGCGTCCGGCCGGAACGTTCGCCTCGGCCATGGGCAAGTTCGCCAGCAACGTCACCATCGTCACCGGTGGCAAGGACGTCAACGGGAAGAGCCCCATGGCCCTCATGGCTGCGGGCATCGGCTGCGGCACCGAGATCGAGATCAAGTGCGATGGTGCTGACGAGCAGGAGGCCCTCGACTCCGCCGTCCAGCTCGTCGAGAGCGGCATCGGCGAGTGACATTGCTCTAAGCTCGCCCCGAGCAGTCGTGTCTCGGTTGCTGAGTCCGTGCATAGACGAGCGCTTGGGGGCACATCGCATCAGATGCGTGTGCCCCCTCTGCGTGGGCGCCCCAGGCGCCATCCCGAATGGAGGAGCTTCATGTACGAAGGCGTAAACGCATCAGACGGCATCGGCATCGGCATCGCATCCGTCGCAGTCGAGCCGGACCTGTCCTACACCCCGCATGCCCCGGAGGACGCCGAGCAGGAGAAGGCCCGCTACCAGGCCGCCCTCGACGCCTTCTGCGAGAAGACCAAGACTCAGGCCGAGCGTATGAAGGTCACGGTCGGCGAGAAGGAATCCGAGATCATGAGCGGTCACATCACGATGGCGACCGACCCGTTCATGGTCTCCGAGATCAACGACCGCATCGAGAAGCACGAGTGTTCCGAGCAGGCGCTGGACGAGGTCTGCGACATGTTCTACTCGATGTTCGATGCCTCCGACGAGATCATCATCCGCGAGCGCTGCGCCGACGTCCAGGACCTCCGCAGCGGGATCAAGGCGAAGCTCCTCGGCAAGGAGGTCATCGACCTCTCCACGCTGCCCGTGAACACGATTGTCGTGGTCTCGGACCTCACACCGTCCATGACGGCCACGATCGACAAGGAGAACGTCGCCGGCATCGTCACCGAGACGGGCGGGCGCACGTCGCACTCCGCCATCATCGCGCGTGCCCTCGAGATCCCCGCGGTCCTCTCGGTCCCCGACGCCTGCAAGGTCATCAACAACGGCGACACCGTCGTGGTGAACGGCACCAAGGGCACTGTGCACACCAACCCCTCCAAGGCCGAGCTCTCCGCCTACCAGGCCGCCGCTGAGGCCGCGGCCGAGGCCAAGGCCGCGCTCGAGGCCTATCGTGGCAAGCCCACCTGCACCGCCGACGGCATCGACAAGCTGCTCGTCGCCAACATCGGCAACCCTGACGACGCCACCGGCGCCGCCGAGCACGATGCCGAGGGCGTCGGCCTGTTCCGCTCCGAGTTCCTCTTCATGGACGCCAAGGAGCTCCCGAGTGAGGACGACCAGTTCGCCGCCTACCAGAAGGTCGCCCTTCGCATGAAGGACAAGCCGGTCATCATCCGCACGCTCGACGTGGGTGGCGACAAGGAGATCCCGTACCTCAACCTCCAGAAGGAGGACAACCCCTTCATGGGGTTCCGTGCCGTCCGCTACTGCCTTAACAACCCTGAGCAGTACAAGGTCCAGCTCCGTGCCCTCCTGCGCGCCAGCGCCTTCGGTGACGTCAAGATCATGCTGCCGCTCGTCACCTGCCTTGACGAGGTTCGCGAGGCCAAGGCGCTCGTCGAGGAGTGCAAGGGCGAGCTCCGTCGCGAGGGAGTCCAGTTCAACGAGGACATCGAGGTGGGCACCATGATCGAGACGCCTGCCGCCTCCCTCATCGCCGATGACCTCGCCAAGGAGTGCTCGTTCTTCTCGATCGGCACCAACGACCTCATCGGGTACACCATGTGCGCCGACCGTGGCAACGACCGCGTCCGCTACCTCTATAGCGTCTACAACCCCGCGGTCCTGCGCTCCATCCAGCGCATCGTCACCTGTGGCAACGATGCGGGCATCATGGTGGGCATGTGCGGCGAGGCTGCGGCAGACCCGCTGCTCATCCCCATGCTCATCAGCTTCGGCCTGGGTGAGTTCTCGGTCTCGGCACCCTCGATCCTGCGCACGCGCAAGATCATCTCGCAGTGGACCAAGGATGAGGCCGACCAGCTGGCGTGGGACGTCATGCAGCTCAAGACCGCCGAGGAGGTCCAGGAGGCCCTGACCAAGGCCGCCAAGTAGACCCTCGTAGCATCTCGGGTCAGGTCATAGGCCGCCGTGCTCGTCTCGCTCGCGTCCTCGCGCCAGGATATGGTGCAAGCGGACGTCGACGAGACGGGTGCGGCGGCCTTCTCGTCCGGCACCCGTATGGGTCGTCATGAGGCCGAGAGCGTACAAATTTGTGCGAGAGGGCTCCCGACCTGATGCAACCACCTGTGGCATGCAATTATCCGGCCGTTATCTGTGCGCTCTCAGGAAGTCGCGCTATAGGCGAACGAGGCCGGCACGATCACGTCGAGGGCAGTGGGGACGCTTCGCACGTCGAAGTGGGTGTTGACGAGCTCCTCGCCGTCGGCCTGGCAGGGCGGCTCCTCGTCGAAGTCTAGGACGGCGTGGCGGACCTGCCCGAACTCGAGGACGTCGGACCCGGTGTGCTGCCCGAAGCGGGCGCGCGCGAAGAGCGAGAGCGTGGTGGCCACGGAAGGCGTGCGCACCGAGCGACAGACGTCGAGAAGGCCGTCCGTGGGGTCGGCCGAAGGGCAGACGTCGAACCCGCCACCATAGGTGGGACCCACCTGCAGGGCGAAGACCACCGAGGCCCCATCGACCGGTGTGCCGTCGAAGGTCCCGTGGTAGGCGTAGTCGCGCAGGTTCTGGGTGAAGATGCGGATGCCCTCGTTCACATAGAGGCGCGCCCCGTGCGTGCCGCCCTCGGTACGCGAGGACATGGTGCCGATGGCGATGGCGGCGTCGAGCCCGAACGAGAGGGTCTGGCAGTAGTAGGTGCCGTTTACGAGGCCGAGGTCGAGCGAGCGGGGTCGGCCCTTGAGGAGCTGACCGAGGCTGGCCTCGGGGGCATCGCGCTCTATGTGGAGGGTGCGCGCGAAGTCGTTGCCTGAGCCCAGGGGGATGATGCCCAGTCGGGGCCGAAGCTTGGGACCGATCTTCATGAGGCCGTTCACGACCTCATGGATGACGCCGTCCCCTCCGAGGGCGACCACCGTCGAGAAGCCCGTGGCGGCGCGCGCCATCTCCGTGGCATGCCCCGGCCCGTCGGTGAGCCTGACCTCGAAGCCGTCTGTGGCCGCCTCGTAGGTGTCGAGGAACCTCCGGACGAACTCGGCGCCCTGGGCGCCACGCCCGTTGCGGGCGGCAGGGTTGGCGATGACCAAGGTACGACCGAGCTTGGATGTCGACATCTCGCACCTCTCGAGGCATGGGGTCATGACCCGCTCATTCTACCCCTCGTGGGCATGGGGGAGCCATGTCCACGTCCGGGAGGCGATGCCTTTGGCCGTGCGAGCGTATGAGGTCGGCAACCCTGGCACGGCGTTTGGTCGCCGGGCGCGGCATGGTCGGGCTCTCGGTCTCGGCATAAGAGGGCAGCCAGAGGTCCGTGAGGCCCTCTGGCTGCCAAGATGCGATGGAGCGGCGGACGGGACTTGAACCCGCAACAATCAGCTTGGAAGGCTGAGGCTCTACCAATTGAACTACCGCCGCGTGGTCGGGGTGACTGGATTCGAACCAGCGACCCTCTGCTCCCAAAGCAGATGCGCTACCAAGCTGCGCTACACCCCGGAGCCGCCGCACAAGTATAGGCGAGCGTGCGCCTCTCGGCAAACGTGGTTCGCGATATCCTCGCATGTCCAACGTGTTACAGAGTTAACCTGCTCCGTTTTCATATATGTGTCCAACCTGTATCCTCAGATGCGAAAATGCCAGCACCCGCGGGGAGTCCGAGGGCATGCGGCCTGTCGAGAGGAGTGTCACGTGAGCTACTGCCAGGACGTGAAGGATGATCTCAAGGGGCGCTACGCCCATCAGCACGAGTTCGTGCAGGCTGCTGGCGAGGTGCTTGACACCATCGAGCCCGCCGTGAGGAGCCATCCCGAGTTCGAGGATGCCGCCCTTCTCGAGCGGCTGGTGGAACCCGAGCGCACCATCATGTTCCGTGTGCCTTGGGTGGACGACGAGGGCCGCGTGCGCGTGAACCGTGGCTACCGCATCGAGTTCAACAGCGCGATCGGTCCCTACAAGGGCGGCCTGCGCTTCCATCCCTCGGTGAACATCTCGATCCTCAAGTTCCTGGGCTTCGAGCAGATCTTCAAGAACTCGCTCACAGGCCTTCCCATCGGCGGTGGCAAGGGCGGCTCCGACTTCGACCCCAAGGGCAAGTCCGACCGCGAGGTCATGGCATTCTGCCAGAGCTTCATGACCGAGCTCTGCCGTCACATCGGCGCAGACACCGACGTCCCTGCCGGTGACATCGGCGTGGGCGGCCGTGAGATCGGCTATATGTACGGTCAGTACAAGCGCATCCGCAACGAGTACACGGGCGTGCTCACGGGCAAGGGCCTCACGTGGGGCGGCAGCCTCGGCCGCACCGAGGCCACGGGCCATGGCGCCGTCTACTTCGCCGAGAACGTCCTCAAGGCCAAGGGCGAGACGTTCGAGGGCAAGAAGGTCGACGTCTCCGGTTCCGGCAACGTCGCGATCTATGCCGTCCAGAAGGCCGCAGAGCTGGGCGCGTTGGTCCAGACCGTCAGCGACTCCACGGGCTGGGTCTATGACCCTGACGGCATCGACCTCGACGCCCTCCGCCAGATCAAGGAGGTGCGCCG
Organism: Atopobiaceae bacterium; assembly: GCA_022483015.1. NCBI lineage: Bacteria > Bacillati > Actinomycetota > Coriobacteriia > Coriobacteriales > Atopobiaceae > Atopobiaceae bacterium. The sequence goes on from JAKVOB010000001.1 coordinate 1,393,254, forward strand.
CGGCCGCGTGAAGGAATACGTGACCGATCACCCCAAGGCCGTCTATCACGAGGGCAAGGGAGTCTGGACGGTGCCGTGCGACGTCGCCATGCCATGCGCCACGCAGAACGAGCTCAACCTCAAGGATGCCCAGGGCCTCATCAAGGGTGGCTGCACGGTCGTGTGCGAGGGCGCCAACATGCCCACCATGCGTGACGCCACCCAGGCGCTCATCGACGCGGGCGTGGCCTTCTGCCCGGGCAAGGCTGCCAACGCCGGCGGCGTGGCGGTCTCTGCGCTCGAGATGGCCCAGGACGCGCAGCACATCTCGTGGTCCTACGAGCGTGTGGACGAGATGACCAAGGACATCATGGCCAACATCTACACGCAGTCCGCGAACGCTGCCGAGGAGTGCGGACATCCCGGCAACCTCGTCGTGGGCGCCAATGTGGCCGGCTTCCTCAAGGTGGCCGACGCCATGATGGCCCAGGGCATCGTCTAGGCGAGAGACGCAGGCCTTCTTCGACACCGAGGGGGCACCTGGCGCTGGCCGGGTGCCCCCTCCTTGCATCTACCGGGTGGGTCGAGGACCTCGTGTGACGTGCGTGGGCCCGCATCGCCCGTGCATCTCGACCCTGAATCCCTTGTTTGGGGCACACAGGTTATTTAGAGTGGACCAGGATGGTCCTACTTCATGTTCCTACCAACCTAGGAGAGCCCGTCCCATGTGGCTTCAGTTCGCCCTTGCATGCGCGGTCTTCGGTCTCATCCTGGTCGTGCCTGGATGCCTCCTGCTCCGTGCCTTTGGGATGCCTCGCGTATGGGCTCTCTGCATCTCGCCCGTCGTCTCGGCCGGTCTCATCTGTGTCGTGTGCCAGGTCCTCTCGTGGGCGCATGTCGCAGCCTCCCCACTCACGGTGGTGCTCCCTCTGGTCCTTGCCACTGCCGCTGCGGCCTGTGTCAGCCGGAGGCGCGTGAGGTCGTTGGAGCTGCCTGAGCTCGCCTGGTGGGTCCCCTGCGCGTTCGTCGGACTTGGGGTGGCTCTGGGACTGTTCTATTGGGTGAGGAGTATCGGAGAGCCGGACGCCATCATGCAGGCATGGGACCTCGGAGCCCATGTCAACATCATCAGGGCCTTCCTCGACTCCGGCAGCTTCTCGTCGCTGGACACCTCAGCCTACCTGACCACGGCGGATGCGGCCATCAGGCCTGCCTCCGATGTCGGTTTCTATCCGTCGGCGTGGCATGCGCTCTGCGCGCTGACCATCCAGGTGACGGGCGCGGGCACGGCTGTCGTCATCAACGCCTCTCTGTTCGTCCTCTCGTTCATGGTGTTCCCGCTCGCCATGGCTGCCCTTCTCGGGTTCATCTTCAAGGGGGACACCAGGCGCATGGTGCTCGGTGGTGTCGCGTCCGTCTCCTTCGTCTCCTTCCCTTGGGACCTTCTAGCCTTCGGGCCCATCTATCCCTTCGAGTCCGCCTTGTCATGCATGCCTTCCTCGGCTGTCCTCTTCATGTGCGTCGCGAGGGCGGATGCCTCCAGCCGCGAGCGTCTCCGCATGATGTGCCCGTTCCTCGTCTCCTTGGTCGGTCTCGCTCTCCTCCAGACGTCCCTGCTGTTCACGCTGGGGGTCTTCGTTGCCTTCTACTGCGTCGATGGCGTGTGGCGCGCGTCCGGCGAGAGGGGCTTCGACCTCAGGGTGCGTCTGCTTGCCAGTCTGGGATTGCTCCTCCTCATCGGCATCATATGGGTCGTCTGCAATGGGCTGCCGTTCATGGGCCCTATCGTGGAGAACAACTGGCCCCGCTTCGCCAGTTCCGTCCAAGAGCTTGTCAACATCTTCACCCAGACGTACACCCTTGGGTTCATCTTCGAGATATCGGCCCAGGTCCTGCTCGGCATCCTCGTGCTCGTCGGCCTCCTGCGTGCCCTTCGCTCGTCGCGTTTCCGATGGGTCGCATGCACCTATCTGTTCCTCTGCCTGATCTGCTTCGTGGGGGCGACGAGCGAGGGTACCCTCAAGCATCTGCTGGCAGGGTTCTGGTACTGTGACCCGATGCGTCTGGCGGCCATGGCGTCGGTGGCGGCCATACCGCTCGCCGTGTTGGGCATGGACCTGGTGGTCGAGGTGGTTCAGACCTTCGTCCGGAGTTACGGGGAGTCCCACGGCAAAGAGCCGTGGGACCTGGCGGCCCTGGTCGCTTGCGTCGCCGTCTTCCTGGTCATCAACTTCATGCCGAGCGTCAACTGGCCAGGTCTTCACAACGCCTCCGAGGAGTCGACCGGCACCCTCCATACGACGTTCGGTGACTATCGCTCCGCGGTCGCGTCGGCCACGGCAGATGGCTATCCGCTCACCTCCGAGGAGAGGGACTTCCTCGACGAGGTCAAGGCGACGGTCGAGCCCGACGCCCTCGTCGTGAACGACCCCACCGATGGGAGCTCGCTTGCCTATGGGTATGACGGCTTGCGTACGTACTACCGGATGTTCAGAGGATTCGATGAGGAGGCAACTGAACAGAGCCGCATCATCATGGGTGGCCTCGTCGACGTGGCGTCTGACGAGAAGGTTCGCCAGGCCGTGGTCGACGTCGATGCCCGCTACGTCCTTCTCCTCGACTCGACCGGATCGGACGTGTCGTTCATCAACTTCCTCGGTGAGTACGACCCCACCATGTTCCGAGGGGTCAACTCCATCACTGACGAGACGCCTGGGTTCGAGAAGGTCCTCGAGAGGGGCAACATGCGTCTCTATCGCATCACGGTGTAGTCGCATGCGCCGTGGGGGCATCTGATGTCATCGGTCCCACTCTCCCGTCCGACCTTCCCTTTTGCTACCATGGGCACCTGTCACACCATGCGGGCGTGGCGGAACTGGTAGACGCGCTGGATTTAGGTTCCAGTGGGGGAGACCCCGTGAAGGTCCGAGTCCTTTCGCCCGCACCATCACCTCATACGGCACCGACCTTTGTGGTCGGTGTCGCTTCTTCTTACGCGCGCTGCCGAACGTGCCAAAGTGTGCGAGAATAACCCCCGTCTGTGAATCGAGCATGCTGCCTGACGGCACGGCTCGTCATGTAACGCGTAGTCTAGCCATCAGGAGGAACGTTGAAGATCACTGTCACCGCCGAGGAGCCCAAGGACAACAAGGTCGCAGCCAAGGTCGAGGTCGCGAAGGCCGACGTCAACAAGGCCGTCGAGAAGGCCTACAAGGACATCTCCCACAAGTACAACTTCCAGGGCTTCCGCAAGGGCCATACGCCCCGCCCCGTCATCGACTCCATGGTCGGCCGTGACGCCGTCCTGGCCGATGCCACCAACGCCCTCATCAACGACGCCGAGCCCCTGATGCTCGACGAGCTCGACCTCGTCCCCGTGGCCGACGTCGACTACGGCGAGGACGTCGCCACCGTCGTCGAGGGTGAGCCCTTCGTCATCGCGGCGACCATCGAGGTCCGTCCGACCTGCGAGCTCGACTCCTACGACGCCCCCTCCATCGAGATGCCTCCCGAGGAGGTCACCGACGCCGAGGTCGACGAGCAGCTCGACGTGCTCAAGGGCTATCACACGACCTTCGAGGACATCAAGGAGGACCGCGGCGTCCAGAAGGGCGACGTCGTCCAGGCTGACATCGAGGCCGTCAAGAACGCCGACCAGCTTGCCGGCACCAACCGCATGTTCGTCATCGGCGAGTCCGCGTTCCCCGGGGAGTTCGACGACGCCGTCTGCGGCATGAAGGCCGGTGACGAGAAGGAGGTGTCCTTCTCGACGGCAGAGAAGAAGGCCGACGAGGCCGACGATGCGGCGGAGACCGAGGACGCCAAGGACGACGACGCGAACGAGGTCACCGTCAAGGTGAAGGTCACCGCCATCAAGGAGCGTGTCGTCCCCGAGATCGACGACGAGCTCGCCAAGAAGGCCTTCGGCTTCGACACCGTCGCCGACCTCAAGGATGCCGTCAAGTCCGAGATCGCCGACGACAAGAAGCGCAACCTCCCCGGTCTCAAGGAGGACCGTGTCGTCGAGGCCATCGAGAAGCACCTCACCCTCGAGGAGGTCCCCGAGAACTATGTCAACCAGGTCTTCCGTGAGATCGGCCAGACCGTGCTCCAGCGCCTGCAGCAGCAGGGCATGACGCTCGACTCCTACCTCCAGATGAACCACATCAACTCCAGCGAGTTCTTCGCTGACCTCCAGGCCCAGGCCACCGAGCGTGCCCGCCAGTCGCTCGCGCTCGACGCGCTTGCGCAGCACCTCGGCCTCGAGGCCACCGACGAGGACCTGACCGACGAGTTCAAGGGCGCCGGCTCCGACGACCCCAAGGCCGCCATCGAGTCCTTCCGCAAGGACGGCCGCCTGCCCGCCGTCCGCGAGTCAATCAAGCGCACCAAGGCCGTCGACTGGCTGATCGAGAACGTCGACGTGTCCCTCGTCGACGAGGTCGCCAAGCGTCGTGCCGAGAAGGACGCCGCGGATGATGCTTCCGACAAGAAGGATGATGCCGCGGCAGACGCAGAGTAGCTTTGGGTATAGGCCCAAGGTTCACAAACGTCGTACCGCAAGGAGACACCATGCCTGCACCAATGACCAACATCCCGCTCGTTCCCTATGTCGTCGAACAGACGCCGAGGGGGGAGCGCAGCTATGACATCTACTCACGGCTGCTCAACGACCGCATCGTCTTCCTGGGCGAGGAGGTCACGCGCGACTCTGCCAACCTCGTGATCGCCCAGCTCCTGCACCTCGAGAGCCAGGATCCCGAGAAGGACATCTCGCTCTACGTGGACTCGCCTGGTGGTGACGTCTATGCGGGCCTCGGCATCATCGACACGATGAACTACATCAAGCCTGACATCTCCACCATCTGCGTGGGAATGGCCGCCTCGATGGGCTCGCTCATCTTGGCCGCCGGCACCAAGGGCAAGCGCTACTCGCTTCCCAACTCGATGATCCTGATCCATCAGCCCTCCTCGGGCGTCCAGGGCCAGGAGACCGAGATCCAGATCGTGGCCAAGGAGACCCTGCGCATCCGTGAGCACATGAACGAGCTCCTGAGCGGCTATACGGGCCAGCCCATCGAGACCATCCAGGCCGACACCGAGCGCGACAACTACATGACCGCGCAGCAGGCTGCCGACTATGGTCTTGTCGACAAGGTCATTGCCGGTCGCGACGACGCGGGTACACCCGAGGCCAAGGAGGTCTGATGAGCTCGGACATCGGCGACGGCGGGAGCTTCCCGCCCGACGAGGAAGACATACGCTGCTCCTTCTGCGGCAAGAGCCGTGACCAGGTTCGCAAGCTTATCCAGGGCCCCAATGGCGTCTACATCTGCGATGAGTGCGTCGCTGCCTGTGGCGACATCATCACGGAGGCCGAGGACGACGAGGGCGCCCTCGACGTAGAGGCGGAGCCACTCATCAAGAACCTGCCCACGCCTCACGAGATCTACGACGAGCTGTCGCAGTACGTCATGGGCCAGGAGGATGCCAAGCGCGCGATGAGCGTGGCGGTCTATAACCACTACCGTCGCGTGACCTGTGGCGCTGCCGGTGGGGACATGCCTGGCGCGGTTCCGCCCGATGACGTCGATGGCCTCGATGACGTCGAGCTTGCCAAGAGCAACATCCTGCTTCTGGGGCCTACGGGCACCGGCAAGACGCTCCTGGCGCAGACCCTGGCGCGCTTCCTCGAGGTCCCCTTTGCCATCGCGGACGCCACCACCTTGACCGAGGCGGGCTATGTGGGTGAGGATGTCGAGAACATCCTGCTCAAGCTCATCACCGCGGCCGATGGTGACGTCGAGCGTGCTCAGGTTGGCATCGTCTATATCGATGAGATCGACAAGATCGCTCGCAAGGCCGAGAACCTCTCGATCACCCGTGACGTCTCGGGCGAGGGCGTGCAGCAAGCTCTCCTCAAGATTCTCGAGGGCACGCAGGCGAGCGTCCCTCCTCAGGGCGGGCGCAAGCACCCCCAGCAGGAGCTCATCCACATCGATACGACCAACATCCTCTTCATCTGTGGCGGCGCCTTCGTGGGCCTCGACAAGATCGTGGCCGAGCGCGTGGGCAAGGGTGGCATTGGGTTCAACTCCGAGCTCGCCACCAAGGAGAAGAACTCCGAGGATGAGCTCATGGGTCAGGTGCTTCCGCAGGACCTGCACAAGTTCGGCATGATTCCCGAGTTCGTGGGACGTATCCCTGTCATCTGTTCCACGCGCCAGCTTGACGAGGACGACCTGGTCGAGATCCTGACCAAGCCGAGGAACGCCATCGTCAAGCAGTATGTGCGCATGTTCCAGATCGAGGGTGTCGAGCTGGAGTTCACAGACGAGGCCCTTAGGGGCATCGCGCATCTTGCGTTGGAGCGCGGCACGGGCGCGCGTGGTCTCAGGGCCATCTGCGAGAGCTGCCTTCAGGAGACCATGTTCGACCTCCCAAGTGACGCGAACGTCACGAAGGTCGTCGTCACCGAGGATGCCGTCGATGGCTCCGAGCAACCCATGCGCCTGAAGGCTGGGAAGTCTTCCAAGGCGCAGCATACGAAGCGCGCGAGCTAGAACGTCCTTGCTCCGGGAAAGATGAGCGCCCTGCCCATTTCTTGGGCGGGGCGCTTCGCTTTGACTCGGTATGTGGGCCATTGCTGTCGACATGCGTGCTGATGTGCGAAGAGCAAAAACCTTAAAGGTTGCTTTGGCTATACTGGATAACGTATGAAATCTTAAATCGCTCATCTGGGGGCCCTATGCTTCGCCGTCCAATCGTTGTGGCTTGTCTTGTCTCCTCAATCCTCCTAGCTCCTTGCAATGCCTGGGCTGCGGAGGTGACGGTCCAAGAGACCCCGGCTGTGCAGTCGACGAACGCGGCCATCTCAGAGGAAGCTTCTGCGGCCTCGCCGAATACCGCGCTCGCAGATACGACCGACACGGCCGAGAAGGGCCAGCAGGCCATCTCGGCCACCACCCCGGATGCGGCCACCACGCCTGACAGTGCCACCACCCCGACCACGCCGGACGCCACCACGCCTGACGAGGCGACGACGCCTGACGCCGATGCCACCACGCCGACCACCCCCGACACGGCGACCACCCCGACCACGCCGGACGCCACCACGCCTGACGAGGCGACGACGCCTGACGCCGATGCCACCACGCCGACCACCCCCGACACGGCGACGACCCCCGACGCCACCACGGCCGACAAGGCCACCACCCCCGACAAGGCCGCCGCGCTCGCCGACGCCACCACTGACGCCACGACGGCGGCCACCACCCAGGCCGCGGCCCACCGTCACCACGCAGGCGTACAGGGACCAGTGGGTCCAGGAGGGCTCGCGCTGGTACTACTACGACGCCTCCGGCTCCCGTGCCTCCGGCTGGGTCGTCAACTCCACCTTCAAGACCTACGGCCTCCAGCGCTACTGGCTCGACACCACGACCAAGGCCCTCGCGTCCTCCGAGCTGGTCAAGGCCTCCGAGGCCGGGTACTGGGCCTACGCCACCAGGTACGGCTACGTCGTGCGCGGCCGCTACACGGAGGGCGGCGTCACCTACCTGGCAGACAACGACGGCAGGCTCGAGTCGCCCGGCTGGCACGTGAGCTCCGCCTACGGCCAGGGCCTCCAGCGCTACTACGTGGACTCGACCAAGCACGGCTGCACCGACGGCTACTCGGCCGACGGCTACGCCCACTACACCACCTCCGCCGGCTACGTCCTGCGCGGCCACCTCACCTCGGGCACCGTCACCTACCTGGCAGACAACGACGGCCGCCTGGCGACCTCCGAGGGCTGGCACGTGAGCACCGCCTACGGCCAGGGCCTCCAGCGCTACTACGTGACCGCCGCCTCCCACGGCTGCGTCACCGGCTACTCCACGGCGGGCTGGGCCCACTACACCACCCCCGCCGGCTACGTCCTGCGCGGCCACCTCACCTCCGGCACCGTCACCTACCTGGCGGACAACGACGGCCGCCTGGCGACCTCCGAGGGCTGGCTCGTGAGCTCCGCCTACGGCCAGGGCCTCCAGCGCTACTACGTGACCGCCGCCAAGCACGGCTGCGTCACCGGCTACTCCACGGCGGGCTGGGCCCACTACACGACCCCCGCCGGCTACGTCCTGCGCGGGCACCTCACCTCGGGCACCGTCACCTACCTGGCCGACAACGACGGCCGCCTGGCGACCTCCGAGGGCTGGCACGTGAGCTCCGCCTACGGCCAGGGCCTCCAGCGCTACTACGTGACCGCCGCCAAGCACGGCTGCGTCACCGGCTACTCCGCGGCAGGCTGGGCCCACTACACGACCTCCGCGGGCTACGTCCTGCGCGGCCACCTCACCTCCGGCACCGTCACCTACCTGGCCGACAACGACGGCCGCCTGGCGACCTCCGAGGGCTGGCACGTGAGCTCCGCCTACGGCCAGGGCCTCCAGCGCTACTACGTGACCGCCGCCAAGCACGGCTGCGTCACCGGTCTTTCCACTGCGGGCTATGGTCATTACACAACTAGCGAGGGCTACGTCCTGCGGGGCAAGTATGGTTGGAACGGCTACGGGCTTCTCGCTGATAACGACGGCAGGCTTGAGACTACCTCCGGCTGGGTAGTGACTGGGAAGTACGATGGCGGCACGCTGCAGCGCTACTACATGGTGAATGCCTCGGGGAACATCAAGGGATCGAAACTCGGGTACTTCACGGTGGGGTCTACTCCGTACTACGGGCTCTACGATGCCCTCTATGTCTCTCGCAACGGGACCTTCTACGGGAACGGTCATGTGTACCAGACCAACAATGACGGGGTCGGTACGCTTGCGCCTCGTTCTTATGTCATCTCGTACTATGTGAATTGGGCCCTGGGCATCGCCTCTGATGATTCCCATGGGTATGACCAAGAAAATCGTTGGGGTCCTGACTATGACTGCTCCTCGCTGGTCATCTCCGCCCTTGATGCCGCTGGTATCGACACGAATGGGGCGACCTATACCGGTAACATGCGGTCGTGCCTGACGGCTGCCGGCTTCGTCTGGCTCAGCGCGGGTACGTCTCTCCAATATGGGGACATCCTGCTCAACGAGTGCCGCCACACGGCGATATATATCCAAGACGGGATGATCGTGCAGGCAAGCGGCAACGAGAACGGCGGAGTTACCGGCGGTAAGACGGGCGACCAGACAGGCAGGGAGATTCTGACGCGAACCTACTACAGCTATCCCTGGGATGGCATCCTCCGCTACGTTGCTTGATCCTTCGTAGCTGAGCGTATGGAGGGCGACGGGGCCCATGCCGCCTCCTTTGACGGCCAGGTAAGGGGGAGATGGTCTATGAGAAAGACTTCGAGGTCAATGGTTGTGCTCGCAATCATGTCGACTCTCATCGTGGCGCTTCCTCTAACGGCTTCTGCTGAAGAAGCGACTCTTGAACCATTAAGTATCACGACATTAGATGAGTCTGCAGTGAGCGGGAGCGAAGCTCACGAATCTCAAGGCTGTGCTTTGAGCGATGGCACAACGGCACGTGTTGCTACGCCCATCTCCTCTACGCCCACCTCGGCCACCATCCCGGATGCAGCCACCACGCCCGACACCGATGCCACCGACTCCACGACGTCCGACACGGCGACCACGCCGGGCACGACCGATGCCACGACGTCCGACACGGCAACGACCCCTGACGCCACCACGCCAGACGGAGCGACGACGCCCGACGATGCCACCACGGCGACGACGCCTGACACGGCCGACGAGCCCGCCACGGCCACGACGGCCACCACCCAGGTGACCACCACCGAGGCCGCGACCACCACACAGGCGGCCACCACCCAGGCCGCGACCACCACCGTCATCACGCAGGCGTACAGGGACCAGTGGGTCCAGGAGGGCTCGCGCTGGTACTACTACGACGCCTCCGGCTCCCGTGCCTCCGGCTGGGTCGTCAACTCCACCTTCAAGACCTACGGCCTCCAGCGCTACTGGCTCGACACCACGACCAAGGCCCTCGCGTCCTCCGAGCTGGTCAAGGCCTCCGAGGCCGGGTACTGGGCCTACGCCACCAGGTACGGCTACGTCGTGCGCGGCCGCTACACGGAGGGCGGCGTCACCTACCTGGCAGACAACGACGGCAGGCTCGAGTCGCCCGGCTGGCACGTGAGCTCCGCCTACGGCCAGGGCCTCCAGCGCTACTACGTGGACTCGACCAAGCACGGCTGCACCGACGGCTACTCGGCCGACGGCTACGCCCACTACACCACCTCCGCCGGCTACGTCCTGCGCGGCCACCTCACCTCGGGCACCGTCACCTACCTGGCAGACAACGACGGCCGCCTGGCGACCTCCGAGGGCTGGCACGTGAGCACCGCCTACGGCCAGGGCCTCCAGCGCTACTACGTGACCGCCGCCAAGCACGGCTGCGTCACCGGCTACTCCACGGCAGGCTGGGCCCACTACACCACCCCCGCGGGCTACGTCCTGCGCGGTGCCGCGACCTGCGCCGACGGCGCGAGGCGCATCGCCGACAACGACGGCCGCGTCCAGGCCTCCGGCTGGCTCGTGACGTCCGCCTTCGGCCAGGGGCTCCAGCGCTACTGGCTCTCCGGCGGCTCCGTGGCCGCCTCCAGGCTCGTCTCGCCCTCCGAGGGCGCGGGGTACTGGGCCTACGCCACCTCCGCCGGCTACGTCCTGCGCGGCCACCTCACCTCCGGCACCGTCACCTACCTGGCCGACAACGACGGCCGCCTGGCGACCTCCGAGGGCTGGCACGTGAGCTCCGCCTACGGCCAGGGCCTCCAGCGCTACTACGTGACCGCCGCCAAGCACGGCTGCGTCACCGGCTACTCCGCGGCAGGCTGGGCCCACTACACGACCTCCGCGGGCTACGTCCTGCGCGGCCACCTCACCTCGGGCACCGTCACCTACCTGGCCGACAACGACGGCCGCCTGGCGACCTCCGAGGGCTGGCACGTGAGCTCCGCCTACGGCCAGGGCCTCCAGCGCTACTACGTGACCGCCGCCAAGCACGGCTGCGTCACCGGCTACTCCGCGGCAGGCTGGGCCCACTACACGACCTCCGCGGGCTACGTCCTGCGCGGCCACCTCACCTCGGGCACCGTCACCTACCTGGCCGACAACGACGGCCGCCTGGCGACCTCCGAGGGCTGGCACGTGAGCTCCGCCTACGGCCAGGGCCTCCAGCGCTACTACGTGAGCGCCGCCAAGCACGGCTGCGTCACCGGCTACTCCGCGGCGGGCTGGGCCCACTACACCACCCCCGCGGGATATGTGGCCCGCGGCGCGTACGACACGGGCGCCGGCAGGGTCTACGTCGCGAACAACGACGGGCGCCTCGCCTGGGGCACGAGCACCGGCTGGGTCGTTCAGAACTACGGCTCCGGCCTCCAGCGCTACTACGTGAGCGCCTCCGACCACGGCGCGTGCTCCGGCTTCTTCTCGGTGGCCGGCTACGGCCGCTGCTTCGGCGTCGGCGGCGCGGGCTACGTCATGCGCGGCAAGATGGGCTGGGGCTCCACCGTGCTCCTGGCCGACAACGAGGGCAAGCTGGCGACCCAGTCGGGCTGGCTCGTGACCGGCGCCTACGACGGGGGCACGCTGCAGCGCTACTACATGGTCAACGCCTGGAGCGACTACAAGGGCGCAAGGACGGGACTCTTCTCGGTGGGATCGAGCCAGTACTATGGTCGCAAAGACACTGGATATGTCGTGCGTGGTCTCTACATAGATGCTAACCAGAGGTTCTGGATGGCAGACAACGACGGGCGGATCAGCTCGCTTGACTCGCTCATGTCCCTGATCAACCAGTGCTCTTGTAACGGTGGGCTCACCACGTTCGGGGATACCTCCGGATGGTCGATCTCAGGCGACCTCGCGAACCGTCTCTGGTCGGCATTGCACCTGTTCTGGGACTCTGGCCAGTCGGCCAGCTTCGTCCTCATGGACCTGACGACCGGTGCCGGGTGTTCCTATGACCCCTCTGCGTCAAGGTATGCTGCGAGCTGCTTCAAGGCGGCATACATCGCCTACATCTGCCAGGACCTTCTCGACACTGGCCGGGTCAGTCAGAACGACGTTGCAGACCTGATGGAGCGCACGGCCGTGTGGTCTGACAACGATGCCTATCTTGCGTTGCGAGGCCGCTTCGGGAGCGATGGGGTCACGAGTTGGCTCAACTCCGCTGGGATCTACGGGTATGGTTCGATCGCATACCCATGGACGAACGCGCGTGACCTTGCGCGGATCTGGACCAAGATCGGCACCTATCTCATGTCCGGATCAGGCCATTCGGGGTTCTGCCGTCAGATCCTCGACCATGGGTACTTCTCGGAGATCCATGCCACGTTAGGTGGGTCCTCGACGACCTACTCAAAGCCTGGCTGGTACCCTCCCTCAAGCCTCACGGCCTATAACGACTCGGGAATCATCATCAGCAATGGGCGGCCCTATCTCATGACCGTCATGACGACGGCCAACTGTAACTCGGATGCGTGGAAGCTCGATAGGCTCATCGGGGTCCTCAGTGACATCCATTCCCAGATGGCGTAACAGCTGGCGTCTGGGAGTCACGCACGGTCCTTACGAGACGCGAACGGCATTCCGGACGCATTCCCACGAGGCGGCGAACGTGTCCCATCCCACCCAGTACGCCGTGCCCGTCCCGGGGTCTGCCACGAGGAAGCTCGGACCGTCTGGGTCGTATCCCACGAGCGTCACCGCATGCTCTCCCATGAGGGAGGGGCCAAACCAATCGTCGACCCTCCAGGTGGGGGAGAAGCCCCCGCTTACCCAGACGATGCAGGGGTCCCCGGCCTCGAGCGCACCGATGAGGTCCTCCTCGGTGCAACCCGTGATGTCGGTGCAGGAGCCGTCCGTATAGGCATTCGTCCAGTCTGCGACGGCCGATGCCATCATGCCGTCGAAGGCCTCGGAGTCCTTCCAAGGGTCTCCCACATACCCGTGGTAGGGGTTGCCGTCGTCCGCATAGGGCATGGTGTCGATGAAGTCGAGGAACGACCAACCTTCGAGGTGGCCCTTCGCGCGCAGTGCCATGTAGGCCGCTGCCGCCTCGCAGCCCATCGCGGCACCCTCCTCGTTCTGGTCCACGAGCGGGCAGGAGATCTCGACGTGCGACCCCTGCCCTGCGGCGTCGCACGTCGTGGCCATGGTCGATGTGGGCTCTTCCGCCTGGCTCTGTGAGGTGCTCGTCTGATTTGCAGACCAGAGGGCGAGGGCCCCTCCTGCGATGATGACTACCGTGCAGGTGGCAACCAGGGCGGGTCGCTTGGAGACGTGTGCCATGGCCCCGAGTCCCCCTCCTGTCTGGCGCATCGTCCGACCCTGCGCCGCACTGCCTGCGTTGAATGGTATCCTCACTACGTGTGCGCCGCATGATGCCCATGTGGCGGCCCGGGTCACGTGCATTCAAGGGAAAGGCTCCACCGTGGAAGAGATGCCCAAGCAGTACGATCCGGCTCAGACCGAGCCGGTCATGATCAAGCGTTGGATCGACGCCGGATGCTATCGGCGCAGCAAGGGCGTCGGCGACTGCACCGTCGTCATCCCGCCTCCCAACGTCACCGGCATGCTTCACATGGGCCACGCCCTCGATGACACCATCCAGGACACCTTCATCCGCTACAACCGCATGCGCGGCCGCTCCACCCGCTGGATCCTTGGCACCGACCATGCCGGCATCGCCACGCAGACCAAGGTCGACAAGAAGCTCAAGAGCGAGGGCATCTCCCGCCTCGAGCTCGGCCGTGACAAGTTCATCGACGCCTGCTGGGACTGGCGGCGTGAGTACGGCGGCATCATCGTGGAGCAGATCAAGCGCATGGGCTGCTCCGTCGACTTCGAGGACGAGAAGTTCACGCTGTCGCCAGAGTACGCCAAGGCCGTCCGCAAGGTCTTCTGCGACTGGTACCATGCCGGCCTCATCTACCGTGGCAAGCGCATCGTCAACTGGTGCCCCAGCTGCACCACCGCCATCTCCGACGACGAGGCCGAGTACCGCGACGAGGACTCCCACCTCTGGCACCTGCGCTACCCGCTCGACGAGCCGGTCGATGGCATGACCTACATCACCGTCGCGACCACCCGTCCCGAGACGATGCTTGGCGACACGGGTGTCGCCGTCTCACCGAGCGACCCCACCAAGGCCGAGTTCGTCGGTCACAACGTCATCCTGCCCATCGTCGACCGGCCCATCCCGATCTTCTCGGACTGGCACGTCGACAAGGACTTCGGCAGCGGGTTCGTCAAGGTCACCCCGGCGCACGATCCCAACGACTATGCCATGGGCCAGGCGCACGACCTGCCGCAGATCAACATCTTCGACGAGCACGCGCATGTGGTCGAAGGCTACGGCGAGTTCTCCGGCATGGACCGCGACGAGGCCCGTACCGCCATCGTCGACTGGTTCGAGAGCCACGGCCTCCTCGACCACATCGAGGACCTCAACCACTCCGTGATGCACTGCTACCGCTGCGACGCGGCGCTCGAGCCCTGGCTCTCGGAGCAGTGGTTCGTGGCCGTCGACAAGCTCAAGGGACCTGCCACCAAGGTCGTCGAGGACGGCGAGGTCACCTTCCACCCCGATCGCTGGCGCCAGACCTATCTCACCTGGATGGAGAACCTCAAGGATTGGTGCATCTCGCGCCAGCTCTGGTGGGGTCACCGCATCCCGGTCTTCTACTGCGACGACTGCGGCTGGGAGGACGCGTCGATGGACGACGTCGACACCTGCCCCAAGTGCGGCGGCCATCATGTGCACCAGGACGAGAACGTGCTCGACACGTGGTTCTCGAGCCAGCTCTGGACCTTCGCCACGCAGGGATGGCCCGACCACCCCGAGGAGCTCGAAGGCCATCATCCCACCAAGGCCCTCGTCACCGCCCGCGACATCATCGCGCTCTGGGTCGCTCGCATGATCATGAGCTCCCTCTACTTCACCAAGCAGGTCCCCTTCGATGACGTGGTCATCTACGCCACGATCCTCGCCAAGGATGGCAGCCGCATGTCCAAGAGCAAGGGCAACGGCGTCGACCCCATGAAGCTCATCGACACCTACGGTGCCGATGCCATGCGCCACAACCTGCTCACGCTCATCACCACCAACCAGGACGTGCGCTTCGATGCCATCACCGAGAAGGACGGCACCGTCGCGAGCCCCCGCACCGACGCGGCCAAGTCGTTCGTCACCAAGATCTGGAACGCGAGCCGGTTCGTCCTCATGAACATGGACGGCTACACCCCCGGACCCGCCAAGGCCACCACACCCGAGGACGCCTGGATGCTCTCCCGCCTGGCCAAGGCATGCCGCACCGTTACCGACGACCTCGAGGGCTATGACTTCGGCGACGTCGCGCGTAGCCTCCAGTCGTTCTTCTGGAACGAGGTCTGTGACTGGTACATCGAGCTCTGCAAGGGACGGCTTCTGGATGGTACTGCGGCCGAGAAGCTCCAGGTCCAGCGCAACCTCATGTACGTGCTCGACGTGTCCTTGCGCATGCTGCACCCCGAGATGCCTTGTGTCACCGAGGCCATCTGGGACACCATGCCCGCGAGTGGGCTCGACGAGGAGTCCCACGAGGGCCGCTTCCTCATGGAGGCCTCATGGCCTGACCCTGACGATCTCGCCGGTTTCATCGACGAGACATCCGAGCATGACTTCGAGCTCGCAAAGCAGCTCGTCATGCAGGTCCGCTCCGCTCGCGCTCACTATCGGGTGAGCCCCAAGGTCGACCTCGACGTGGCCGTGAAGGCTCCCGCGGCGGACGTGGAGCGGCTCGAGGGCCAGCGCGACTTCGTCCGTAACGTCGGGCATGTCGGCGAGCTCACGCTGGGCACCGATACGCCCAAGCCAGCTGGTTCGGTGAGCCTGGTCGATGGCGACCACGAGACCTTCGTGGTCTTCGGTGACCTCGTGGACCTCGGTGCCGAGTCCAAGCGGCTCCAGAAGGAGCTCGCCACAGCGCAGAAGGACCTCAGCGGGGTCGAGCGCACACTTGCCAACCAGGGCTTCCTCGCAAAGGCGGCGCCCGAGGTCGTGGAGGCCAAGCACGCCCGTGCCGCGGAGCTCACGGCTGGCATCGAGCGTCTCCAGGCACAGATTGCCGACCTTGGCTAGTCAGGCGGTAGCACCTGCGCCGGACCGGGTCGCACTGGTGGCCTAAGGAGACCTCGATGGAGCTTGGGATCCCAGGTGAGCCTTCCCGGGCCGTGGCTGGCGTCACGGTCGGGGAGGGCTCGCTTTGTGCGCGCAAGGCCCAGCTCCGTCGTCGGTATCGCCAGCTCCGGTCGGCGATACCACCTGATGACCGTGCCCTCGCCGACGAGGCCATAGCAGCCCGTGTAGTGGCATCGCCCGCCTTCGAGCGTGCGGACCTGCTCCTTACCTATCTCTCCTTTGGTGCGGAGGTCGAGACGCGAGGCATCATCGAGCGTTCCTGGGCAGATGGCAAGACGGTCGCCATCCCCCGGTGCGTTGTCCACACACGGCTCATGACCTGGCACCGCATCGATACGTTCGATGGGCTGTCCAAGAGCTCCTTGGGCGTGGAGGAGCCTGCAGACGACGAAGCCACCCTCGTGGACCCTGCTTCCGACGGCCTCGTCGCCCTAGCGCTCGTGCCAGGTCTTGCCTTTGATGCCCATGGCTTCCGTCTGGGCTATGGGGGCGGCTTCTATGACACCTTCCTTGCTGGGTTCGATGGGGTCTCGATGGGCCTCTGCCGTGAGGTGCAGCTCGTGGACGACCTCGCTGCCCTCGGCGTCGTCGACGTCCATGACCTACCCGTCAGCCTTGTGGTGACCGATTGAGGTCTGCTCGGGTGGCAGAAAATCGAGGTTAGCCATTCCTCCTGGCTTACCATTTCTAAAGAGAAAAATGTTGATATCACATCGTCCCTGCTAGCGGACTCGGGCCTTGATCAACCATATGAGAACTCGTACCAGTGGCGCATGCCGTCGATGTCTAACCTCAAATCTGTGCCATCACATGTTCTGCCGACCGCCTCGCTGACGGCGTAACCCCTCGGTTCGTGGAGATGGCTTGGGCCTTCCGTCCAGGGGCAGCAGGTCCCTCATGGGATATCTTGCCAATCGGTCACGGTGCCTTCTAGTGCGGGTGCTTTGGGATGTGACAGTCATATCCCGTCCGTCGACCTCGTGGTGGATGGGCCGGAAGGACATTCGTATCAAGGCTACCGTTGGGTGCAGGCACGGCGGCGACGCCTGATCAGGAGCGTCCCCGTACCGGCTGCGCCCGCGATTGCGCAGGTGCCAATGACGATTGGTGACGTGGCCCTGTCGCTGGTGTCCGGTAATGCCACATGAGCGGTCACCACGCTCGTCACGGTCACGTCCGTGGTGGCAGCTGTCGTCGAGGCTGGAACCACGGTCTGTGGCTGCGGCTCAGGTATCACTGCCTCCCATTTGGCATGAAGGATGAGGTCACCGGTCACTGGTGTGTCGAAGTCGTAGGTCTCGGTGCATGCGCTGTCGACATACCAGCCCTCGAAGGTGCACCCGGATGCCGACGGATCGTCTGGTCTGGTGGCCGTGAGCCCCTTGCCTACCACCTCGGTATCCGGCGCCGTGCCGACGCCGTTCATGTCGAAGGTCACGTCATAGTCGATCAGCCAGCTGTCCAACAGACCGCTCAGCTCCGTCTGCTCATCGGTCGTGAGGTCGCTCATCCGAACGCTGTGGTTCTTGGCTGGCGCGACGTAGCGATGGACGTTGGGGTTGCTCGTGTCAGGGATGCGTACGGCATACCAGGGATCGGTACCTCCGTAGAGCATCACCACGTGCGCCGTTGTGGTCTTGGACCAGTCGATGAGCTTGTCATGCATGTCATCGGAGTACTTCAACGTGGCTCGCTGCTCGGCGGTGAGCATCACCTTCTGAAGCAGGCCGTCCTCCATCTCGGGGGTGACGGAGAGCTCATAGTCCTTCTCGTCGACGGTGGGATCTAAGGCCTTGGCCTCATCATAGGCATCCTTGAGTCCTTGGCGCAGGTATGAGAAGTCAAGGTAGTTCTCGCCCAGCTGTGTCGATGCCTGAACGTAGTAGGGGAAGAACGGACCCTCCTTCGCGTACGCGTACAAAGGGCTGTACTGCATCAGAGCCCAGATGTCGTCGACCTTCTTCTGTGGGTCCGTCTCCTGCAGGGTGATCTTGATCGTGTCGAAGTCCTGGTAGTACTGCCATTCCGTGGCGGAGAAGTCCAGTACGCGCATGTCGAAGATGACGTTGTCGTCTGCCCCGAAGGTATATCCGGCTTCCGCGGCTTCCTCCTTCTGCCTCTCCACCAACGTCGTCCGGTTCTTGATGCACTCGACCTGGAACTGCAGGACCAGGTCACGGTCTTCCTCGGCCTCTTCCGCAGACATGCCGGTGTCGCCGATGGTCTCATTGACGTTGCGGTAGAAGCGCTGGTCCTGCGTGCCATCGCACAGGGGGGCCACATAGGAGACGAAGGCATCTGCGTCATTGGGATACAGAGATGCCTGTACATTGGTCGCATAGCCGCCCTTGCTGGCACCCGTGAACACGCGCTTGCCGGAAAGCACCTGGCTGATCTTGCCGATGATGGCATGGAAGTCCTGCGCGGCGTTCTCGTCGGTCAGGTATTCCCAGAGGTCCGTCGAGGTGTTGGACAGGCCCGCAGGTGTTGATTGCCCGAAGAAGCGGTACTCGAGATTGATGAGGTTCGCGTCATAGGTCTTGCAGAGCTCGTCGCGGTCGTCGTATGCAAGGTAGCCGGGGTACAGGGTGTCGAAGAGCATATAGCCGCCCGTCTCATAGACGTTCACGTTCGTATCGCCCTGATAGCCCACCTCGATGCGCTGCTGGAAGGTGCCCAGCCCGGGGTTGTCCCAGTCGATGGGTTGTTCGATGGTGACCAGGTACTTTTCCTTGAAGGGAAGGGTGCCATCCGCCAAGGGTACCTGCTCTATCGGCGTGACGCTGGTCACGCCTTCGATGGCGGACAGACGCTGCTGCAGGGAGGACTCCTGGGCCTCTTCTGCGACTGCCACGGTGGGCTGCAACTCGGGAAGGTCCACGACCCCGGGGACGGGTACGATGCCCAACCCGAGCATGAGCGTGAGCAGCACAAGGAACGCGGGCCATGTTCTTGTGGTCTTCTGGTGACTGCCTATATCTCGCATATCCCCACCCACATCCCCTCAAGAAGCCGTCGCGCTCGTCTTAGGAAGTCCTTCTACTATACCGTGTTGACGCGGCATACGGACAGGTGACGCTCAGGTACGACGCTGCCATGCGGGAGGGAATCGCTGAAGAAACGTTCCCGAACCGCCCTGATCCCTCGGTGCCGTACTATAGCGGGAAGCTTCTGGTGTCATGGCAGCGCTCGGCCAGGGTGCTCTGCAACCTCCCTGCGTGGATGCCATCGTCCGGTCCAAGCTGTCAGCACCTTCTGGGAGGATGCAGATGAACGAAGCGTTGACTGCCATGAGCTGTGATGACTTCGTCGATGCCGTCGCGGCTCGGCAACCCGCTCCAAGTGGCGGCGGGGCCGCTGCCCTGGTAGGCGCGCTCGGTGTCGCCCTCGGGTCCATGGCTGCTGAGTTCACGCGTGGCAAGCGACGCTATGCGGCCTACGAGGCCGATCTCACGAGGATGCTGGACGAGGTGGAAGGCATCAGGGCCACGCTCCTTGACCTCGTCGACTCCGATGCGGCCGGGGTCATCGCCCTCACGCAGGCCTATGCCATCCCCAAGGATGATCCGGCTCGCCCCGCGGCGCTCGAGCGAGCGACCAGGGGCGCCATATCGGCACCCCTCGAGATGATGCGGCAGGTTTGCCAGGCCATCGCCACCCTCGAGGAGCTGGGCGAGAAGGGCTCGCGCCTGCTCCTCTCGGACGTGGGCTGCGGGGCGCTCCTGTGCCGCGGGGCGCTCGAGGCGGCAAGCCTCAACGTCTTCGTGAACACGAGGGACCTCGCCGACCGCGAGCTTGCCGGCACGACGGAGGCCGAGTGCGACCAGATGCTGGCTGAGTGGTGCCCCCGTGCCGAGGCTCTTGCCGTGCAGGTCATGAACGATGTTCGGGGAGGGGAGTGACCATGGCCGAGCTACTCAAAGGTGCTCCGGTGGCGGCTGCGCTCACCGAGCGGCTGATGCTGCGCGCGGTGGCGCTCAAGGCGGAGGGCGTGGTCCCCAAGCTCGCGATCGTCCGGGTGGGAGAGCGTCCTGACGACCTCTCCTATGAGCGCGGTGCCTGCAAGCGCTGCGAGAAGGTCGGCATCGAGGTCGAGCGGATCGTGCTTGCCGCCGACTGCTCGCAGACCGACCTCATGGCTGCCGTCTCCCGCGTGAACGGGGACGCCTCCATCCATGGCTGCCTCATGCTCCGCCCACTCCCGGCCCCGCTCGACGAGCAGGCCGCCTGCGCGGCGCTCGACCCTGCCAAGGACGTCGATTGCATCACGCCAGGCTCGTTGTATGGGGTGCTCACGAGCCGACCTCGTGGGTTCGCACCTTGCACGGCGGAGGCCGTGATGGCGCTGCTCGACCACTATGGCTGTGCGCTGGATGGGACCGACGTCACCGTCATCGGACGTTCCCTTGTCATCGGCAAGCCGGTCTCGTGTATGCTCCAGGCGGCGAACGCCACCGTCACGATGTGCCATACGCACACGCGCGACCTTGCCGAGAAGTGCCGTCGTGCGCAGGTGCTCGTGGTCGCTGTCGGCCATGCCCGCATGGTGGGCGCGGATTACTGTCGTGCCGGGACAGGCCGTGGTGGACGTCGGCATCAACTGGGACGCGGGTGTCGGGGCCCTCGTCGGCGACGTGGACTTCGATGCGGTCGAACCCATCGTGTCCGCCATCACCCCGGTCCCCGGTGGTATCGGCTCGGTCACGACGGCCATCCTGGCCAAGCACGTGGTCGAGGCCGCCGAGAGGTCCCAGGCGTAGGGTCGCGCCAGGAGTGCCGTGCCATTCTCGGCATCCCAACGATACCGGTTTGTAACATGCGACCCCGCAGGCGTGTCGGTGCTGCTACCATCGACTCAACTGTCCCTGGCCGAGGGGGCGCGTGAGCGGGAGGGGAGCCATGCATACCGAGTTTCTCATGGGCAACGAGGCCATGGCCTTGGGAGCCCTGGCGGCGGGGGTGAGGGTCGTGGCGGGATACCCCGGTACGCCCTCCACCGAGGTGCTCGAGACCATTGCCAAGCGTCGGCGCGATGACGTCTACGTGGAGTGGTCGGTCAACGAGAAGTCGGGCCTCGAGGTCGCGGCAGGGGCAGCCTACGCCGGTGCCCGCTCGCTCGTGACCATGAAGCAGGTGGGGCTCAACGTCGCCTCCGATCCGCTCATGAGTCTGGAGTACATAGGCGTCAAGGGCGGCATGGTCGTGCTTGTGGCCGACGATCCCGGTCCCATCTCGTCGCAGACCGAGCAGGACACGCGCACCTTCGCGGCCTACTCCAAGATTCCCGTGCTCGACCCCTCCGGCGTCGACGAGGCCTATCACATGATGCAGGAGGCCTTCGAGCTCTCGGAGCGGCTGGGCTCGCCGGTGATCCTTCGGCCGACCACGCGTGTCGACCATGGATATGAGTCCATCGAGGTGGCAGATGAGGCTGAGTGGAAGGCGTGCTCCCCTGAGGGCTTCGTGAAGGACCCCTCCCGCTGGGTCATCTTCCCGCGACTCTCCGTCAGGAACCATGCCGCCATCGAGGCGAGGAACGCCAACCTGGCAGACGAGCTCTCGAGTGACCCGGCCAACCTCATCGAGCCGGCAAGCGACCCCACCTCGCGCATCGGCATCGCCACGCAGGGCGTGAGCTATGGCTACGTCCATGAGGCGCTCGACGGGGCGGCCACGTCCCCGCGCATCCTGCGAGTCGCCACGCCCTTCCCGTTCCCCGAGAGGCGCGCGCTCGAGTTCCTTGACGGGCTCGACGAGGTGCTCTGCGTGGAGGAGCTCGATCCGGTGATCGAGCGAGGTCTCATCGCGGCCTGCGGCCGGCACCATCTGGACGTGCGCATCCGTGGCAAGCTCACGGGAGACATCCAACCCTCGGGCGAGAACAGCGTCGCGTCCGTCGGCAAGGCGCTCGCAGGCTTCCTGGGGGATGCCTCGCTGGCTGGTGCCTCGCCGACGCTTCCGGACGATGCGCCCCAGCTTCCCGTGCGGCCCCCCGTGCTCTGCGCCGGCTGCCCGCACCGTGCGAGCTTCTATGCCGTCAAGTGCGCCATGGCGGGTGCCAAGACCATCTACTGCGGTGACATCGGCTGCTACACCTTGGGCAACGCCCACCCCCTCGACATGTGCGACACGTGCCTGTGCATGGGTGCCGGCGTGAACATCGCCCAAGGTGTCACCCGTGTGGAGCCCGACACCAAGGCGTTCGCCTTCGTAGGTGACTCCACCTTCTTTGCGAGCGGCATCACCGGCGTGGTCAACGCCTTCTACAACCAGGCCGACATGACGCTCGTGGTTCTTGACAACTCGACCACCGCCATGACGGGCCACCAGCCTCATCCCGGCACCGGCAAGACCATGATGGGCGAGGTCGTCCAGAAGGTCTCCATCGAGGCGGTCCTGCGTGGCATCGGCCTCACCTGCGTGGAGACGGTGAACCCGCTCGACCACGACCTTGCGGTCGAGACGGTCAGGCGGGTTGCGGCCGAACCTGGCGTGAAGGCCATCATCTTCAAGAGTCCGTGCGTGATGCTTGCCAAGCCAAAGGCCAAGAGCACGGTCGACCCTGAGAAGTGCATCGGCTGCAAGCGCTGCGTGAGCCAGCTGGGCTGTCCGGCGCTCGTGCCGCAACCGGACGGCAAGGTCGCCATCGACGCGACCCAGTGCACCGGCTGCACGCTCTGCGAGCAGGTCTGCCCGGTCCATGCCATCAGCGGAGGGGAGCGCATATGAGCACCGACGTGATTCTCTGCGGTGTCGGAGGCCAGGGTACGGTCCTGGCATCCAAGCTCATGGCCACGGCTGCCATGGACGAAGGCATGCCCGTCAAGACGGCCGAGACCATCGGCATGGCACAGCGCGGCGGCTCGGTCTTCTCGCACGTGCGCATCGGCGAGGGGGCGCCCACGTCGCTTGTGGGCCCGGGACGCGCCGACCTCATCATCGCCTTCGAGCCTGCCGAGGCCGTGCGGCAGCTTCCGTATCTCAAGTCCGGCGGCACCGTCGTGGTGAGCGACCGGCCGATCGTGCCGGTCTCCGCCTCCACCGGAGGCCCCGCCTATGACCTGGAGGCGCTTCTCGGCTACCTGAAGGCTCATGTGGAGCACCTCGTCGTCGTGGATGCCGCGGCGGCCGCGGCGTCGCTCGGCTCGGCGAAGTGCCTGAACGTGGTCCTGCTCGGGGCTGCCGCCCATTCGGGCGCCCTGGGCCTCACGCCGGCGGCCGTCGAGCGGGCCGTGCGCGAGCTCGTGCCTCCCAAGTACCTCGACCTCAACATCCGTGCGCTCGCCCATACCGCCTAGGAACCCTGCAGAAAGGTCACCATCGTGCAGATCTCCGACTCACAGCTCGAGCTCGTCAACCGACAGATCGAGCGGCTTCGCGCCTCCAACAACTTCTACGGCACCAGGCTCAAGGAGGCGGGCGTTACCGGCTGCGACTCCGTCGAGGACTTCTGCCGCCTGCCCTTCTCGCAGAAGCAGGACCTGCGCGACGCCTACCCGCTGGGCCTTGCCGCCGTCCCCGAGGAGAAGATCGTCCGCATCCACTCGAGCTCGGGCACCACGGGTACGCCCGTGATCGTGCCCTACACCGCCAAGGATGTCGACGACTGGGCCATCCAGTTCGCGCGCTGCTACGAGATGGCGGGCATCAACGACAGGGACCGCATCCAGATAACCCCCGGCTACGGTCTCTGGACGGCGGGTATCGGCTTCCAGGCCGGTGCAGAGAAGCTCGGCGCCATGGCCATCCCCATGGGTCCCGGCAACACCGAGAAGCAACTGCAGTTCATGGTCGACATGCAGTCCACGGTGATCTGTGCCACGTCGAGCTATGCGCTCCTCCTGGCCGAGAAGGTGAACGAGCTGGGAATCCGCGACAAGATCGCTCTCAGGCACGGCGTCATCGGCTCCGAGCGCTGGGGTGCCAAGATCCGCGAGCGCATCATCGACGG
This sequence comes from Atopobiaceae bacterium, assembly GCA_022483015.1. Classification (NCBI taxonomy): domain Bacteria; kingdom Bacillati; phylum Actinomycetota; class Coriobacteriia; order Coriobacteriales; family Atopobiaceae; species Atopobiaceae bacterium. The sequence continues at coordinate 1,417,378 of JAKVOB010000001.1, forward strand.
CCTGGGGATCGACCTGTTCGACATCTACGGCCTCACCGAGGTCTATGGCCCCGGCATCGGCATCAGCTGTCAGTACAACCAGGGCATGCACATCTGGGACGACTACGTCTACCTCGAGATCGTCGACCCCGAGACAGGCGAGGACGTACCGGACGGCGAGTGGGGAGAGATCTGCATCACAACCCTCGTGAAGGAGGGGGCGCCCCTCATCCGCTTCCGTACGCACGACCTGTCGCGCATCGTGCCGGGCGCGTGCCCCTGTGGCTCGCCCTACCCTCGCATCGACACCATCAAGGGGCGTTCCGACGACATGTTCAAGATTCACGGCGTCAACGTCTTCCCCCGCCAGGTCGAGGAGATCCTGGCGCTGTTCCCGCAGCTGTCGAGCGAGTACCAGATCCGTCTCTCGCACCTCGAGGGCCGGGACACCATGCGCATCTACGTGGAGACCGACGGCACGCAGGACTTCTCGGACGTGGCCGAGGCCGTCGCCGAGGAGACGCGCAACCGCATCGGCTTCACCCCGCTCGTGAAGGTGGTCGAGCTCGGCGTGCTGCCTCGAAGCGAGAAGAAGACCAAGCGCGTGTTCGACGAGCGTTACGACTAGGGGAGTGGCCAGCTTGAGGTATGAGGTCCCGTTCGAGGTCGGTGCGATGACGTACGAGGAGTCGCTCGAGTGCCTGCACTCGGCGCTCCGCTTCGGCATCTGCCCGATGCTCGAGAGCGTCGAGGACATGCTGGCCGAGCTGGGCCATCCCGACGCATGCTTCCGCATCGTGCAGGTGGCCGGCACCAACGGCAAGACCTCCACGGCGCGCTATGCGGCGGCGGTCCTAGGTGGCGAGGGGATGCGTTGTGCGCTCTATACCTCGCCCGAGCTCGTGGACTACACCGAGCGCATGGAGGTGGCCGGACGCCCCGTCTCGCGCGAGTCCTTCGCGGCGGGCATCGCGGCCGCCTCGGCGGCAGGGGAGCGCGTGAACGCGTGCCGCGTCGAGGCAGGCGAGCGACCCTATGACATAACGGAGTTCGACCTGCTCACCGTGGGTGCCATGGTCGTCTTTGCCATGGCTGGCGTGGATGCCGCCGTGCTCGAGTGCGGTATGGGCGGCCGATGGGATGCCACGAGCGCCACAGCGCCCGAGGCCGTGGCCGTGACGGGCGTCGGGCTCGACCACATGCGCATCCTGGGTGACACGCTCGAGAAGATCGCGGGCGAGAAGGCCGCCATCATCAAGCGCGGCCGCTCGTGCGTGCTGGGCGTGGGTACCGCGACGCCCGACAGCGTGGAGGACGTGTTCCTGGACCAATGCGCGCGCGAGTGCGTGACACCCTGCCTGCTGCGTCCCGAGAACCTGGCAGACGCGGCCGGCGAGCTCCATCCTGGTGTGCCGCGGTCCCACGCGGACCTGCCACATGCAAGCTATGCCATCACGCACGCGCCCTCCTCGCTGGGTGATTCGCTCGTCCTCGACGTCACCACGCCGAGAAGGACCTATGCGCAGCTCGCCTGCGTGAAGCCTTCTTACCAGGCGGCAAACGTGGCCTGCGCGGTGGCGCTCGCGGAGGCCTTCCTCGGGCGTGCGCTCGATGCGGGGGCGCTCGCCAGGAGCGTGGCCGCGTGTCCCACGCCGGGGCGCTTCGACGTGCGCTCCGCCGCAGGCGAGCCGCTCGTCATGGTGGATGCGGCGCATAACCCGCAGTCCATCCAGACCTTCCTGGCTAGCCTTGCCGCGATCGAGCCCGATGCTGCCGCCCGGCCGCAGCTGCTCTGTGCGGTCCTCGCCGACAAGGACGTCGCGGGCATCGTGCACCTCCTCGCGCACGAGTTTCCCCGTGTGTCGGTATGCCGCACGGACTCGCCAAGGGCCATCGCTCCCGACGAGCTGGCGGACCTCTTCCGCGCCGAGGGCGTGGAGCCCGAGCACCTATGGGCAGACGCCCCCGAGGCCGTGGCCTCCCTTTCCGGGCAGTCCTATGTGGCCGTGGGATCCATCACCCTCGCTGGCGCCGTCGCGGGATGCCTGCGAGGTGCCCATGTCTGATGCAGACGAGAGGCCATGCTGCCCGCGGTGCGGATCGACCGATGTGGCACAGGTCGTCTATGAGCCTACGAGCTGGGGAGACGACCTGGGGAGGCGGCTTGCCGCCGGCGAGGTCGTGCTGGGCGAGATCTGCCGCTGCAACGGTGACGCCGCCTGGCAGTGCAACGACTGCGGGCTGAGGTTCGGCCACGACGGGGGACCTGCGGTCGGTGCTGGGGGAGAGCTCTAGGCCGAGGCTGGCTCCCATGGTCGAAAACCGCAGGCAACGCATGCTGGCTGCCGCGTTGCACGACGAATCCGACCCGCGACCCTCCCCAGACCTGCCCCTACGACAGCGCGAACGTGAGCACGAAGGTCGCGAGGAACACCGCCGAGGTGACCCACATGAGCGGTCCGACCTCGCGTACCCGGCCGACGCAGGTCATGATCAGGCAGTACGAGATGAACCCCAGGGCGATGCCGTCGGGGATCGAGTAGGTGAGTGGGATCGCGACGATGGTGAGGAACGACGGGAAGGCGACCGTCATATCGCCCCAGGCGATCTTGGAGACGTCGCACATCACCAGGAAGCCGACCACGACCAGGGCCCCGCAGGTCGCTGCCTCGGGCACCATTCCCACCACGGGCGAGAAGAACGCGCAGGCAAGGAAGAGCGCTGCCACGAAGACGTTCGAGAGACCCGTCCGCGCACCGGCCGCGGCGCCCGAGGCCGACTCCACATAGGAGGTCACGGACGAGGCGCCGATGAAGCCGCCCACGGCCGCGGCGACGGAGTCCACCGTGAGCAGGGTCCTGAGGTCGAGCACGTCGCCCTTCTCGTCGACGAAGTCGCCCCTCTGCCCTACGGCGAGCACGACTCCCATGGTGTCGAAGAAGTCGCTGATGAGCATGCTGAGCACGAAGAGCAGCAGCATGGGTTGGGCAAAAACCTGCAGGATGGCCATGGTTCCTTGGGGCGTGACCTGGAACGGTGCCGCGAACGCGCTCAGGTCCAGCGAGAAGGTCCACTCACTGGGCAGCTTGGTCACGCCGAGGGGGATGCCGATGAGCGTCGCCACGAGTATCGAGATGATGAAGTCGCCGCGCACGTGGCGCGCATGGAGCACCACGGCCAGTGCCAGCGAGACGAGCGCCACGAGGGCGGTCGGCTCGGCGAGGTCTCCCATGGTCACGAAGGTCGACTCGCTCGCGACCACGATGCCGCCGCCCTTGAGACCGATGAAGGCAAGGAGGAGCCCGAGTCCGATGCTGATGGCGCGGCGCAGGTCCACGGGGATGGCCTTGAGTATCGCCTCGCGCACGCCGAAGGCGACCAGCACCAGGATGAGCAGCCCCTCGAGCATGACGCAGGCCATGCCCACACGCCAGTCGACGCCCTGCCCCAGGCAGATTCCATATACCAGCACGGTGCTGGTGCTGAGTCCCGACGCGAGTGCGAGGGGTCGGTTGGCTATGAGGCCCATGGCAAGGGTCATGAGGGCGGCACCGAGGCAAGTCGCGGTCAATGCTGCCGAGAAGGGCATCCCAGCCGAGGCGAGCATGGTCGGGTTGATCGTGACGATGTAGACCATGGTGAGGAAGGTGGTGAGTCCGCCCATGGCCTCGGTGGCCACGGAGGAACCACGAGCCTCGACCTTGAAGAGGCGCTCGGTCATGGAGGTGCCGCTATGGTCGGTCACGTGGGCTCCTCTCGTCGGGGCAACGCAACTCCCATGATAGGCGAGCCCAGCGCCGAGGCCCCGGGGTTTGGGGGAGCGGTCGATGGGCGGTACCCTGATCCCCGGGGTCACTATCGCCAGGCAACGTGCATGCTTGCTCGCGTTGCCTGCCCGAAGTGACCCGCGAGGGGCCCGCAGCAGACCTCTCAGGTCACTATCGCCAGGCAACGTGCGTGTCCGCTCGCGTTGCCTGCCCAAAGTGACCTGCCAGCAGCTCGCCGTCCACCCTCGACTCCGGCCTACTATGGTGATTTGCGCCCAGCCCTATCTCAGGTATGGTGCCTACCCCATGTTTTGCTACAATCGCTCAGGACTGCCGTTGTGCACGTATGGCTGTCCGGCATCTATGGTCGACCAAAAGGAGAGCCACCCCGTATGTCAGATCTTCTCGACCAACTCATCACGCCCGAGGTCCGTATGGTGCTCTACCTCATGCTCGCCTGCGTGGTCATGCTCTACGTCCTCTCCATCGTCTATGTCATCCGCGACGCCCAGCGCAGGGGTGCCGAGCCCTGGTGGCTCTGGGGCATCATCTCGGTGGTGCCGATCGTCGGCCTCCTGGCCTACGTCATCCTGCGTCCCAGCTCCTACCTCGTGGACCGCGAGGAGCAGGACCTCGACATCGCCCTCCGTGAGCACCAGCTCTCGCACTACGGCATCTGCCCCAAGTGCGGCACCCCCATCGACAAGGACTTCGTGGTGTGCCCGGTGTGCAACACCCAGGTGCGCAACGTATGCCCCACGTGCCATCGCCCCTTGAACGCGGACTGGAAGGTCTGCCCGTATTGTCGAACTAGGATCCTCTAGGCGCACGCAGCGAGCCTGTGGCCACACGGTCGCGGGCGACAGCGATGCGCACGACCGCTCGCACGCCATCTGGCGGGCGAGCGGTTCTCATGTCACGACCAACCCTGATGGCTCGTACGAGCAGTGAGGAAGCAACGATGAAGGTTCTCTACAACGATGGCTCGGTCAAGGACTGCCCCGAGGACGAGGAGGTCCATGTCATCCGCCACACGGCGGCCCACGTGCTGGCCCAGGCCGTGAAGCGTCTCTATCCCGAGGCCGACTTCGGCTATGGCCCTGCCACCGACAACGGCTTCTACTACGACATCGACCTCGGCGACACCAAGCTCACCGATGACGACCTCGCTCGCATCGAGGACGAGATGCACAGGATCGCGAAGGAGAACCTCAAGGTCACGACCTTCGAGCTCCCACGCGACGAGGCCATCAAGCTCATGCAGGAGCGCGGCGAGAAGTACAAGGTCGAGCACATCGGCGACCTGGCCGAGGATGCCCGAATCACGTTCTACCAGCAGGGCGACTACATCGACATGTGCATCGGGCCCCACCTCACCTACACCAAGGGCCTCAAGGCCTTCAAGATCACCGGCCAGTCCGGCGCCTACTGGAAGGGCGACAAGGCCAACAAGATGCTCACCCGCATCAACGGCATCGCCTTCCGCAACAAGGCCGACCTCGAGGCCCACATGACGCTCCTCGAGGAGGCGGCCAAGCGAGACCATCGCAAGATCGGTCGCGAGATGGGCCTGTTCATGTTCTCCGACGAGGGCCCGGGATTCCCGTTCTTCCTCCCCAACGGCATGCTCGTGCGCAACGCCCTCATGGACTACTGGCGCGAGGTGCACCATGCCGCCGACTACGACGAGATCTCGACGCCGGTCATCCTGAACCGCGAGCTCTGGGAGACGAGCGGCCACTGGGACCACTATCACGACAACATGTACTTCACCAAGATCGATGACGAGGACTATGCCATCAAGCCCATGAACTGCCCGGGCTCGGTGCTGGTCTACAAGAGCGAGCCGAGGAGCTACCACGACCTGCCGTTGCGCTATGCCGAGTGCGGCCTGGTGCACCGTCACGAGATGCGTGGCGCCCTCCATGGCCTGTTCCGCGTCCGCTGCTTCACGCAGGACGATGCCCACCTCTACATCACGCGTGACCAGATCGCCGAGGAGGTCGTCAACGTCGCTCACCTCATCATGAGCGTGTATGACAAGTTCGGCTTCCCGTACCATGTGGAGCTCTCCACGCGTCCTGACGACTCCATGGGCTCCGACGAGGACTGGGAGGCCGCGACCGAGGGCCTCAAGGGTGCCCTCGACAAGCTTGGGATGGACTACGTCGTGAACGAGGGAGACGGCGCCTTCTACGGTCCCAAGATCGACTTCCACCTCGAGGACTGCCTGGGACGTACCTGGCAGTGCGGCACCATCCAGCTCGACTTCCAGATGCCGCAGAACTTCGACCTCACCTACACGGCGGCCGACGGCTCCAAGCAGCGCCCCATCATGATCCACCGCGTGGTGCTCGGCTCGGTCGAGCGCTTCCTTGGCATCCTCATCGAGCACTACGCCGGCAAGTTCCCCACCTGGCTCGCTCCCTGCCAGGTCAAGGTCCTTCCCGTCTCGGCCAAGTCCATGGACTACGCCCGCGAGGTCACGGACAGGCTCAAGGCTGCCAAGGTGCGCGTGGTCCTCGACGAGCGTGACGAGAAGATCGGTTACAAGATCCGCGACGCACGTGGCGTGGACCGCGTGCCTTATATGCTCATCCTCGGCGAGAAGGAAGCCGAGGCTGGCATCGTCTCGGTGCGTGACCGCTCCAACGAGACCCACCAGTCGTCGCTCGACGACTTCCTGGCCTCGCTCACCGCAGAGATCGCGGAGCGTCGCTGCTAGCGATGGCGCGACTGTCTCACATGAATGACGCGTCGACGACGCCCGAGGCCACCTGTGCTGCGGGCGTCGCTCGCCTCCTGGGCGCGGGCCGTGCCTGGCTCGTGGACCTGTCCGGGGTCGACGAGGCCGTGCGCGCCGCCGGCCTCGATGCTGCCCTGCTCCTACCGGTGCTCGGTGTGGCGCCGGACGGCGCCCGTGTCGACGTCACCGACCTGCCCGCACGTTCCGAGGCCTCCCACGCCAAGGGGGAGCCTCTGGTGGTCGACGTCTCTTCGGTCGGCCTCTCGGGCTGCGTGGCCTGCGCTCATGGGGCCGACGTGGCGGTCTGCGCCCTTGACGGTGGGGGAGTGGCCATCGGCCTCTCGCGGGACGCGCTGCGTGCGGAGGTCTCGCGCGACATCGTGTGGCACCTCAATGACCTTCCGCAGCTCCGCCTCTTGGAGACCGATCTCGAGCGCTCATGCCGGTGCCATCGTGACGGCTCGGACGTCGCGGCGGTGGTCGCGCGCTACCTGTCGTGTCACCCGGCGGTGGCGGCCGTGTCCTACCCGGGACTGCCGGCGGACCCCTCCTTCCCGGTGGCGTCGAGGGTGCTCGCCCATGGGTTCGGGCCTCTCGTGCTCTATCGGCTGGCCGTTGCGCCAGATGCGGGCATGACCATGCTCGACTGTGCCGGCGACAGCCAAAAAGCCCTCATCGAGGCCCTCGAGTCACGGATCGCACATACTTCGCAGTAGATCGTCGCCGGGCGACAGGCCCCATACCTGGGTCTCGCCGTAGTTGCAAAGAGTACTTAGCAAAAGTTGTCCCTTTCTGGATGTACATCTTCGAGGAAGCTGCTCTCACAGGCGAAAATTGTTGCGACAACAGTAAACAGTTGTTGCCATGTGGTTAGAATTGGACGCAACGAGAGGCTCGCGCCACAGGTGCGTCCCTCCCTGCTCGCTGGTTCTTCTCGCACGCCCATGGCCTTGTCATGCCCGTGCGTGGGAAATAGCTCGTCAGGTTACGCTCGACCAATCGGTTCAACCGAGTGAAGTGGAGGCTGGAATGGCGAAGGCGGCTACAAAGACGAAGGCGACCAAGCCCGAGGCAGAGGGTACGGTCATCACCGACGTCGACGCGCTGGAGAAGCGCATCCAGGAGATGCGCAGCGCCCAGGCGGAGTTCGCGACGTTCACACAGGAGCAGGTCGACAAGATCTTCTTCGCGGCGGCCATGGCTGCCAACAAGCAGCGCATCCCCCTGGCGAAGCTCGCCGTCGAGGAGACGGGCATGGGTGTGGTGGAAGACAAGGTCATCAAGAACCACTACGCCGCCGAGGAGTTCTACAACAAGTACAAGAACATGAAGACCTGCGGCGTCGTCGAGGAGGACAAGGCGTACGGCTACAAGGTCATCGCCGAGCCCATGGGCGTCGTGGCGGCGGTCATCCCCACCACCAACCCGACCTCCACGGCCATCTTCAAGTGTCTCATGTGCCTCAAGACCAGGAACGCCATCATCATCAGCCCGCACCCCCGTGCCAAGGCATCGACCATCGCTGCGGCCAACGTCGTGCGCGAGGCCGCCGAGGCGGCTGGCTGCCCCAAGGGCATCATCGACTGGGTCCCGTCACCCACGCTCGACCTGACGGCCGGCCTCATGCACGATGCCGATATCATCCTGGCCACCGGTGGCCCCGGCATGGTCAACGCCGCCTACTCCTCGGGCAAGCCTGCCCTGGGTGTCGGCCCTGGCAACACGCCTGCCATCATCGATGACACGGCTGACGTCCGCCTGGCCGTCAACTCGATCATCCACTCCAAGACCTTCGACAACGGCATGATCTGCGCGTCCGAGCAGTCCGTGACCATCGTGGGCGACAAGACCTACAAGGCCGCACGCGCGGAGTTCGCAGCCCGTGGCTGCTACTTCCTCAAGGGCGACGAGCTCGACAAGGTCCGGAAGACCATCATCATCAACGGCTCGGTCAACGCCAAGATCGTGGGCCAGTCCGCCTACACCATCGCCAAGATGGCCGGCGTCGACGTCCCCGTGAAGACCAAGATTCTGATCGGCGAGGTCACGAGCGTCGATCCCTCCGAGGAGTTCGCGCACGAGAAGCTCAGCCCCGTCCTGGCCATGTACAAGGCCAAGGACTTCGAGGACGCCCTCGCCAAGGCCGAGCGCCTCGTGGCAGACGGCGGCTACGGCCACACGTCCTCGCTCTACATCGACGTCAACGAGACCGAGAAGATGGCCGAGCACGCCGAGCGCATGAAGACGTGCCGTATCCTCATCAACACCCCCTCCTCGCAGGGCGGCATCGGCGACCTCTACAACTTCAAGCTCGCCCCCGCGCTCACGCTGGGCTGCGGCAGCTGGGGCGGCAACTCCGTCTCCGGCAACGTCGGTCCGCAGAACCTGCTGAACTACAAGTCCGTGGCTGAGAGGCGGGAGAACATGCTCTGGTTCCGTACCCCCGATAAGGTGTACTTCAAGAAGGGCTGCATGCCCGTTGCCCTCGACGAGCTCGGTTCGGTCATGGGCAAGAAGCGCTGCTTCATCGTGACGGACCAGTTCCTCTACAAGTCTGGCTTCTCCAAGTCCATCGAGGACAAGCTCGACGAGATGGGCATCGTCCACTCCTGCTTCTGGGACGTCGCCCCTGACCCCACGCTGCAGTGCGCCCGTCGCGGCGAGGAGCAGATGCGCGCCTTCGAGCCCGACTGCATCATCGCCCTCGGTGGCGGCTCCGCCATGGACTGCGGCAAGATCATGTGGATGATGTACGAGCACCCCGAGTGCAAGTTCGAGGACATGGCCATGGACTTCATGGACATCCGCAAGCGCGTCTACACGTTCCCCAAGATGGGCGAGAAGGCCTACTTCATCGCCATCCCGACCTCCTCGGGCACCGGCTCCGAGTGCACGCCGTTCGCCATCATCACCGATGCCGACACGGGCACCAAGTGGCCCATCACCGACTACGCCCTCATGCCGAACATGGCCATCGTCGACGTCGACAACATGATGACCCAGCCCAAGGGCCTCACCGCCGCTTCCGGCGTGGACGTCCTCACGCACGCCCTCGAGGCCTATGTCTCGATCATGGCATCCGACTTCACCGACGCCATCGCCATCAAGGCCATGCAGCTGGTCTTCGCCAACCTGCCCTCGGCCTATGACAACGGCGCGCATGACCCCAAGGCCCGCGAGGGCATGGCCGACGCGAGCTGCCTGGCCGGCATGGCCTTCGCCAACGCGTTCCTCGGCCTCAACCACTCGCTGGCCCACAAGCTCGGCGCCTTCCACCACATTCCCCACGGTGTCGCCAACGCCATCATCCTCACCCGCGTCATGCGCTACAACGCGGCCGACCGTCCCACCAAGATGGGCACCTTCTCGCAGTACGGCTATCCCCATGCCAAGGCCCGCTATGCAGAGGCCGCGCGTGCCTGCGGCGTCACTGGCAAGGACGACAACGAGGTCTTCGAGAAGTTCCTGGCCAAGATCGACGAGCTCAACGAGCATGTCGGCATCCCCAAGACCATCAAGGACTTCGGCATCGACGAGAAGGACTTCCTCGACACGCTCGATGACATGACCGAGCAGGCCTTCAACGACCAGTGCACCGGCGCGAACCCCCGCTACCCGCTCATCAGCGAGATGAAGGAGCTCTACCTCGACGCCTACTATGGTCGCGAGCCCAGGAGCTACGAGGACGAGTAGTCCGTCTGCCGCATAGTCGCCGGGGGCGCGCCTGCGCCCCCGGCATACGATACCAAGGGAGTGAACATGATCATCTCCGACAAGAAGGTGGAGCTGGCACGCCGCGGCAACAAGGTGGTCTACGACGACGGCGACCGCATCATCAAGGTCTTCAACGACACCAAGCCTGCCTCTGACGTGTTCAACGAGGCGCTCAACTTCGCGCGCGTCGAGGAGTCCGGCATCGCTACGCCCAAGATCCTCGAGGTCTCGAAGGCACCTGAGGGCTGGGCCCTCGCGACCGAGAAGGTCCCGGGCTGCACGCTGGCCTCCAAGATGGAGACCGACGGCTTCGAGGCACACCTCGAGGAGTTCGTCGACCTCCAGCTGAGCATCCATGCCCACAAGAGCCCGCTGCTGCCCCGCCAGAAGGACAAGTACGCCCGCATGATCGAGGGTCTCGACAGCATCGATGCCTCCACGCGCTACGAGCTGCAGATGCGCCTCGACGGCATGAAGGCCCACGACAAGGTCTGCCATGGCGACTACAACCCCACCAACGTCATCGTGGGTGACGACGGCAAGCTCTACGTCTGCGACTGGGCGCATGCCACCCAGGGCAACGCCAGCGCCGATGCGGCCATGTCCTACCTGCTGCTCGCGATTGACGACGAGGACAAGGCCAAGGCCTACCTCGACATGTACTGCACCAAGTCCGACACGCCTCGCCAGCTCGTGCACCAGTGGCTCTCCATCGTCGCTGCCTCCGAGCTCGCCCGTCACCGCAAGGTCAACGAGGAGTTCCTCATGCGGTGGATCGACGTGGCCGACTACCAGTAGGCCAGGCGCACGCGTCTGCTCTGCGGACCCGTCCCTCCGGGGGCGGGTCCGTCCTTCTCTGTAAGGCCTGTATACTGGGACGGACGTCCGCTCGTACCATCTACCGAGGGAGAGACCCATGAGGTCGCATGTCGCGACACATACCCGCATCCTTGCCATCCTGCTCGTCGCCGTCCTGGCGCTTGTCCCCGTGCTTGCGACCACGGGATGCCGTTCGCAGAAGGACGAGGAGGCGGACATCTCCTCGCAGGTCGATGCCTCTCTCGATGCCCTCGGGACTGCGGACGAGGCCACGATCGAGGACATGCTCGGCGATGACCTGGTGAGCGAGCTCCAGGGCTATGGGGTCTCGGCCTCTGACCTCTACCATGCCCTGCTCAAGCACTTCTCCTACACGGACGATGGTGTCACCGTCGACGGCGACACGGCCACCGTGACGCTCACGTCCACCAACGTCGACTTCGACTCGGTGGCCACGGCCTGGAACGAGGAGGTCACGGCCTACGCCAGCTCCGACGAGGGCGCCCAGGTCTACACCAACGGTGGGCAGAGCGGTTTCATGAAGGTGTGCCTCCAGAAGCTGATGGACCGTCTGAACGCTGACGACGCACCCCTCAAGACCAGCGATGCGACAGTCACCCTCACGCGGGGGTCTGACGGCACGTGGAACGTCTCCGACCAGTCTGCGCTCGAAGGCGTGCTCCTGGGAGGGTCGAGCATCTCGTCGATCTCCGGCGATGCGAGCTAGTCGATGATCCTGAGGTAGGTCTCGAACGAGAAGGGCACCCCTTCGTCCGTGACCCCTCCTGGATGCGTCTCCTCGAGCTCCCAGCCGGGGATCTTGGTGAGGTCAGGGAAGAAGGCGTCGGCTGGGCGGGTGCAGCGGTTGCGCGTGACGAAGACGCGCTCGCAGTAGGGGAGGAAGGTGCGGTAGACGGCCTCGCCGCCGATGACCCACACGTCCTCGTCCTGTGCCGTCATCCTGAGTGCGTCGCGGACGCCATGCGCCAGCTCGAATCCCTCGCGAGGCGTGGCCTCGTCACGGGTGAGCACGATGTTGCGGCGGTTCTTGAGGGGACGCGCGCCGGGAAGCCCCTCCTGGGTCTTCCTGCCCATGATGCAGGTCCCGCCAGTGGTGAGGCTCACGAAGTGGCGCATGTCGTCGTGGTTCGCCACGAGCAGCTGGCCCTTGTGGCCGATTCCCCAGTCATCGCAGGTGGCGACGACGGCGTTCATGTGTTGCGACACGTAATCAATCCCCTCGAGGTTCCGTCTGACGCATCCCTTTATACGCTCGCAGGCCCAGCTCGGCAAATCGGTGGGAGGGATGTCGTGCCAACATCGGGCTATACCGCGATGGGGATGCCCTTCACCTGCGGCCCGTGCTGGTAGTCCTCCACGATGAGGTCGTCCGTCGTGAAGTCGTAGAAGTCGTGCACGTCAGGATCGAGGCGTACCGTGGGTGCCGGGAGGTGCGGGCGGGAGATGAGCTCGCGCACGATGTCGACGTGGCGGTCGTAGATGTGGGCGTCCGATATCACGTGGAGGAGCTCGCCGGCGATCATGCCCTCCACCTGGGCCACCATCATGAGCAGGATGGCGTACTGGCAGACGTTCCAGTTGTTGGCCGCGAGCACGTCCTGGCTTCGCTGCATGAGGAGCATGTTGAGCGTCGGGCGGTCCTGTCCTGGGTCCTGGGTGACGTTGTACGTCACGCTGTAGGCGCAGGGGTAGAGGTGCATCTCGTGGAGGTCCGCGAAGGTGTACATGTTGGTCATGATGCGGCGCGAGTAGGGCGTGTGCTCGAGGTCATAGAGCACACGGTCCATCTGGTCGAAGTCGCCCTCGGGATAGTGCGAGCGCTGGGCGATCTGGTAGCCGTAGGCCTTGCCGATGCTTCCGGTCTCGTCGGCCCACTCGTCCCAGATGTGGCTGTTGAGGTCATGCACGTCGTTGGACTTCCGCTGGTAGATCCAGAGGATCTCGTCCATGCAGCTCTTGAGGGCCGTGCGACGTAGTGTGAGCGCAGGGAACTCCTCGCGAAGGTCGTAGCGGTTGGTGACGCCGAACCGCTTGATGGTGTAGGCAGGGGTGCCGTCCTCCCAATGGGGGCGGACCTTCTGGCCCTCGGTGGTGGTGCCATGGTCGATGATGTCATGGCACATGTCGCAGAACAGGTCGTCAGCCTTGCTCATGGCGCTTCCCATCTGATCGAGGCGTTATTGATGCCGCCTATTTCTGTGCCGAGAGGGACAGGGCCTCGACGAGCGCCTCGCCGGATGCGGTGGCGTCGGTGTTCGTCTGCTCGTCGGCGGTGTAGAGGTCTCCGACGGTCTTGCCGTCAGGGGACTGCGTCATGGCGATGATGCTCGAGATGGTGGCCCAGCGGTCGACGGCCTTCTCTTGCGCGTCCGTGAGGCTGGTCGTGATGGCACTCGCGTATGAGCCGGAGACGTTGCTCGGGACCTGGATGGCCTTGAGGTCGGCGGTGGCCTGCTCGGCGACCTGTGCGGCCGATGCCAGCTCGCTGTTCACGGTGTCGGTGTCGTCGCCGGCCTTCGCCGCGGCGTTGAGGTGGCTCGCGACGGCGGTGTCAGCCTCGTCGTCGACCGAGACGAGCGACCTCACGTAGGTCGACACGTTGGAGGTGGCGCCGGAGTAGTCGGTGGCCGCGACCTCGCTCGAGATGTCATAGGTATAGAGGTAGAGGTCGTAGTAGAGCGCGTTCTCCTGCGTGAGGGACTCCTTGGTCACGTCGGCACCCTGGCCTGTGCTCGAGTCACCGCCGAGAAGGTCCTCGAGCGAGCCGGTGTCCGGTTCGGACTCAGATCCATAGCCATAGCCATAGCCGTCGCCATAGTCGTTGCTCGAGCTGCTGCCGTACTCGCTGCCGAGCATCGCGCCGAAGACCGCCGAGACGCAGCTCGAGATGCCCGAGGCGAGCAGCAGGCAGGCGGCGATGACGGCGACCACGATGACGTAGGCGGCATAGCCGCTCCTGTTGTGCTCGGAGTCGGTGGTGGCGCTGGCGGTCTCGATGACCTCCTCCTGGGCGTCAGGGGAGTCGGGCTGGCCAGCGGTAGGCTGGCCCTGGGGGTTCGTGGGGATGTTCTCGTCCATCAATGAGGTCCTCTCTCGGGCGATGTGCTGCCCTGATTCTAGCCGACTCGTCGTGGGTACGTGTGAAGCATCGGAGACGTGCGCTTCTTCGGGAGCCTGACGAGCATCTGAAATTGATTGGTACCAGCGGTCGGTTCTTCTCGGTGAGCGGTAGTCTACGGTTTTCTGGTCATGTCCCTCGAGGGGTTCGGCTAACATGCAATGCGTTGCAAGGCTGTTACTCCTCGGAGGCACCACTTGCGCAGGTCGTCGGTTCTCGTCGTCTGCTGCGCTGGGTCTCGGAGGTTTTTTCATGCGCATCGTCAAGAAGATCAACAACAACGTGGCGCTCGCGCAGGATGCGTCGGGCGAGGACGTCATCGTCTTCGGCAAGGGCATCGGCTTCCCGGCCGTGCCCTATGACCTCGATGACGAGACACGTGTCGAGCGGACCTTCTTTGACGTCGACGAGTCCGTGGCCTCTGCGGTCCAAGGCGTCCGCGATGACGTCCTCCTGGCCTCCTCCGACATCGTGGACCTGGCACGGATGGAGCTCGGCAAGCTCAACGGCAACATCGTCTTCACGCTTGCCGACCACCTCCAGTTCGCCACCGAGCGCACCACGCAGGACATCCAGATCGATAACCCGCTCTCGTGCGAGGTCGCCTACGTCTACCCCCGCGAGACCGAGCTGGGTACCAAGGCCCTGGGCATCTTCAAGAGCCGCACCGGCGTGGAGCTTCCCAAGAGCGAGGCCTGCTCGATCGCCCTGCATATCGTGAACGCCGAGGCAGACGAGGGCAGCACCGGGGACATGCACCTCGTGATGGAGAGCGCCCGCATCATCGAGAAGGTCACGACCATCCTCGAGCACGAGCTCGGCCTCGAGCTCGACCGCTCCTCCTACGCCTACGTCCGCTTCGTGGCGCACCTGCGCTACCTGCTGGGGCGCCTCATGAACGACGAGCCCATGCAGACCAAGAACAGGTCGCTCTTCACGCAGGCCGCCAAGGACTTCCCTGTTGCCTACCGCTGTGCCTATGCCATCGAGAAGCACCTCGAGGCCGAGCATGGCTGGCATTGCTCCGACGAGGAGCTGCTCTACCTCATGATGCACGTCAACCGCCTGGCTGCTGCCTCGTCGCCGCAGCCCTAGTACCTGGTCTTGCGCGTCCCAGGCGCCGGGACGCACCAGATAGCACGACCTCATGCACCTCACCACAGAAGAAGCACCTCACCAAGGGAGGAAACGATGGCTGGAAAGTACGATGCGCTCGCGCGCACCATCATCCAGAACGTCGGCGGCAAGGAGAACATCATCTCCGTCGCCCACTGCATCACCCGTCTTCGCTTCAAGCTCAAGGACGAGAGCAAGGCCAACACCGACATCCTCGAGCAGACGCAAGGCGTCATCAAGGTCATGGTCACCAACGGCCAGTACCAGGTCGTCGTGGGCCAGGCCGTGGACAACATCTATGACGCCGTCCTCGCGGTGGGTCACATCACCCCGGGAGGCACCGTCGACGTCGACGGCAACCCTGTCGATGACGACGGCGGCTCCGGCGAGAAGAAGGGCATCGCTGCGAAGCTGATCGACATCATCTCCGGCATCATTGCCCCCACGCTCGGCATGCTCTCTGCCGCAGGCATCCTCAAGGGCATCTGCGCCCTCTGCACCTTCATGGGCTGGCTCTCCACCACCGACGGCGCCTACATGATCATGTACGCCATGGGCGACGGCTTCTTCTACTTCCTTCCTATCGTTCTCGGCTACACCGCCGCAAAGAAGTTCAAGTGCTCCGAGTTCGTCGGCATGGGCATCGGCATCGCCCTCGTCTATCCCACGATGGTCGCCCTGACGTCCTCGGGCAACGCCTTGGGAAGCCTCTTCGCGGGCACCATCTTCGAGATGGACTATTACACCACCTTCTTCGGCATCCCCGTGATCATGCCGGCCTCGGGCTACACGAGCTCCGTCGTGCCAGTCATCCTGGCCGTGTGGTTCGCGGCTAAGGTCGAGCATTGGTTCAAGCCCCACTGCCCCGACGCCGTGCGCCTGTTCCTGCTCCCGCTCGTCACGCTCTTCGTCACCGTCGTCGTGACCTATCTCGTCATCGGCCCGGTCGCCTCGCTTGCCTGCTCGCTCATCTCGGCCTTCTTCCAGGCCATCATCAGCATTCCCACCATCGGTCCCGCACTCATGGGTGCCTGCGTGGGTGCGTTCTGGCAGGTCTTCGTCATCTTCGGATTCCACTGGGCGCTCGTGCCTATCGCCATGCTCAACTTCACCAACCTCGGCTATGACACGATCCTCGCAGCCTCGTGGGTCTGCTCGTTCGCCCAGATCTTCGCCGTGCTCGCCGTGATGCTGCGCACCAAGGACAAGCACCTCAAGGAGGTCTGCCTGCCCGCGTTCATCACCGGTCTCTTCGGTGTGACCGAGCCTTCCATCTACGGTGTCACGCTGCCCAAGAAGACCCCGTTCATCATGAGCTGCATCGGTTCCGCCATCGGCGGTGCCGTCGACATCATGCTGGGCGGCCGTCAGTTCTCCATGGGTGGCATGAGCTTCTTCACCCTCCCCGTGATGATCGACCCCAGCGAGGGCGGCGTGGGCATCCAGCCCGTCATCGCCGCACTCATCGGTGCCGCCGTCGCCCTCTCCATCACCTTCGTTCTGACCTGGATCACCTACAAGGACGATCCCAAGGTCATCGAGAAGGCAAAGGAAGAGGAGCTCCAGGCCGCGTAGCGTGCCTGCCGCCCCTTCCGGGCGCGACGTGCGGGAAGCCTACCCCCGCGCGCCGCGCCACGAAGGTGCAGCGGGCCATGCGACGGGGCACATGCCATCCGCGATGTGCCATCCGACCGTGACCGTGGCCAAGAGGCACCAGACACAACAGCGCACTTCAACAAGGAGGACCATATGGACAGCACGTTTCCCAAGGGGTTCTATTGGGGAGGCGCCACCGCCGCCAACCAGTTCGAGGGAGCCTGGGACGTCGACGGACGCGGGCCTTCCGTGGACGATCACTTCACGGGTGGCAGCTTCGAGCGCCCTCGCGAGATCACGCGCGACATCCGCCCCGACGTGCTCTATCCCAACCATGATGGCATCGACTTCTACCATCACTACCATGAGGACCTCGGCCTGTTCGCCGAGATGGGCTTCAACATGTTCCGCATGTCCATCTCGTGGAGCCGCATCTTCCCCAACGGGGATGACGCGGAGCCTAACGAGGCCGGGCTTGCCTTCTACGACAGGGTCTTCGACCGCTGTCATGAGCTGGGCATCGAGCCTCTGGTGACCCTCTCGCACTACGAGATGCCCTACCACCTGGTGGATGAGTACGACGGCTGGTCCTCGCGCGACCTCATCGGCTTCTTCGAGCGCTACTGCCAGGTCGTGCTCGACCGCTATCACGACAAGGTCACCCACTGGCTCACCTTCAACGAGATCAACTGCGGCGTCATGGACATGGGCGCCATGATGGAGACGGGCATCATCCAGGGCTTCGAGGGCCCGGCGAGTGACATCCGTACCACGGCCCAGCAGCGGTTCCAGGCGCTCCATCACCAGTTCGTGGCAAGCGGCCGCGTGGTGCGCTACGCCCATGACCACTACCCCGAGCTCAAGATGGGCAACATGGACTGCTTCATCCTGTCGTACCCGGCCACGTGCGACCCGGCCGACGTCCTCGCCAACCAGGCCCAGATGCGCACCGCCAACTGGTTCTGCTCGGACGTCCAGGTGCGAGGCGCGTACCCCTCCTATGCCGCGCGGCTCTTTGCCGAGAATGACGTGCACCTGGCCATGGAGCCCGGCGACCTCGATGACATCGCGGCCGGCAAGGTCGACTTCTACACCTTCTCGTACTACATGAGCACCACCACCGGCACGCATGACGACTTCGCCGAGACTGCCGGCAACATGACCTTCGGCGGCGAGAACCCCTACCTCGAGAAGACCGATTGGGGCTGGCAGATCGACCCGGCAGGTCTCCGGTATGCCCTCAACGAGATCTACGACCGCTATCAGATCCCGCTCATGGTGGTGGAGAACGGCATGGGTGCCAAGGACGTGGTCGAGGCCGACGGCTCCGTCCATGACCAGTACCGCATCGACTACCTCAAGAAGCATGTGCGCGCGATGGGGGAGGCCATCGCCGATGGCGTCGACCTCATCGGCTATACCTGGTGGGGACCGATCGACCTGGTGTCTGCCGGCACCGGCGAGATGCGCAAGCGCTACGGTTTCATCTATGTCGACAAGCACGACGACGGTACGGGGAGCTACGAGCGCAGCCGCAAGGACTCGTTCTACGCGTACCAGAGGATCATCAGGTCGAATGGCGAGGAAGGCCTGGAGTAGCGCCTCGGCGCCGCTCCTGTGAGGAAAGGGGACTGCAATGGGTCTGTTCGACAGGTTCAAGAAGGAGAGCGTACCTGACCCCATCACGACGCACGTCGGCACCGACGAGGTGGCCGCCCCGGTCCCGGGGCGCGCGATCGCCCTCGCCGACGTGCCCGACCCCGTCTTCGCGGGTGGGGTCCTGGGGCAAGGCCTCGGCATCTGGCCGAGCGATGGCATCTGCTACGCCCCGGTGGCCGGTACCGTCACGGCCACCACGGCGACCAACCATGCGGTGGGCCTCACCACGGCAGACGGCATCGAGGTGCTGATCCATATCGGAGTCGACACCGTCGACATGAAGGGCGAGGGCTTCAAGCGGTTCGTCGAGAAGGACGACGTCGTCGCGGCGGGGTCACCGCTCGTGAGCTTCGACGTCGACAAGATCAAGGCGGCCGGCCATGACGAGGTCGTGATCTGCGTGGTCTCGAACACGCCGGAGTTCGCCTCGGTCGAGGCACTGGCGTCCGGCGAGGTCGAGGCCGGGTCTCCCGCCATCAAGGTGACCAGGAAGTAGCATGCGCGAGCTCACACATCACATCGACGACCGGCTGGGCTTCCATGCCCAGCCGGTCGTCCGTCTCGCGCAGGAGTGCGCCCGCTGGTCGTCCGTCGTCGCCGTATCGGTCGAGGGCGGCTCCCATGAGGCCCTCGGCACGGACCCCATGGCGCTTCTCGCCCTTGACGCGAGCTGTGGGGACGTCCTCCATGTGGGCGTCGAGGGGGCTGACGAGGACGAGGCTGCCGCGGCTGTCGCGGCCGTCCTGGAGGGCCTGTAGGCGCGGCCCGGACCCATCCGTCGCACGGCATCCCGGGGCCCTCGGGTATCATCGACCCCAAGGGGGGGTCCTGATGTCGCTCTGCCTGCTCATATCGCCCGCCAAGCGCATGGCCGAGCCTGACACGCTCGCGCCACGCTCCGTGCCAGCCTGCGTCGCGGACGCCGAGCGGCTGGTAGGTGCCCTACGCGCGCTCGATGCCGACGAGCTGCAGCGGCTCTGGCACGTCTCGGACGCCTTGGCCCACGAGAACCTCGACCGGCTCGAGGCGCTGGACGTCACCGGCGCGACTGCCGGGCTCGTGCCGGCCGCGCTCTCCTTCGAGGGCATCCAATACCAGCATCTCGCTGCCGGCGTCATGGACGAGGCGGAGCTCGACTGGCTCCAGGGACACCTGCGCATCCTCTCGGGGCTCTATGGGGTGCTGCGGCCCCTCGACGGCATCAGGCCCTATCGGCTCGAGATGGGGGCCAGGCTGGCCATGCCGGCCCCTGCACACGGATGTCCCACGCCAGGCCCAACCAAGGACCTCTACGGCTTCTGGGGGCCGGTCCCTCTCGACGTCATGGCGCACGAGGTGGCGATGCCCACCTTGGTGAACATCGCGTCCAAGGAGTATGCGCGCGCCGTCGTCCCCTGGGCCAGGGAGGCGGGCATACCGGTGCTGACGTGCCTGTTCGGCGACGTGCGCGAGGCAGACGGACACCTGGTCCAGCGTGCGACCGAGGCCAAGGCGGCGCGCGGCACCTTCGTGCGATGGTGTGCCGAGCAGCGGGTGGCCGACGTGGGCGACCTGACGTCCTTCTCGGAGCGGGGCTATGCGCTCGACGAGGGCCGCTCGGACGCGGGCACCCTCGTCTTCGTGCGCGACGTCATCCCGGCGCCGTGGTGGCTCTATGTCCTCAGGTGCGCGGACGGCAGCCTCTACACCGGCATCGCCACCGACGTGGAGCGGCGCCTCGCCGCCCACAACTCGGGCCGCGGAGCCAAGTACACGCGCAGCCATGGCCCCTGCGAGGTCGTCTACCGTGAGCCCTGCACGGACAAGTCGACCGCACTCAGGCGCGAGCTCGAGGTCAAGGGTCTCTCCCGCGCGCAGAAGCTCAGGCTCGTGGCAGGCGCCTAGGCCATCTCTCGTCCGTCTGCCGTCGCTCCCGTCGACCCCGTCCTGTCACATGTGCGTGCTATGCTCGGCTGCATCAGTCGTAACCATGCCATCGTGAAAGGTGAGCCCATGCCCTGCACAACGCTGCTCGTAGGAAAGCGCGCCAGCTATGACGGGTCCACGATCGTCGCTCGCAACGAGGACTCGGAGGCTGGCCAGTTCAACCCCAAGTGCCTCCGCGTCATCGAGCCTGCCGACCAGCCGCGCCACTACCGCTCGGTCCTCTCGCACCTCGAGCTCGACCTGCCGTCAGACCCCATGCGCTACACGTCGCTCCCCGACGCCTCGACCGCACGTGGCGTCTGGGGCGAGGCGGGCATCAACACCTGCGACGTCTCGATGAGCGCGACCGAGACCCTGACCACCAACGAGCGCGTCCTGGGGGCCGACCCCCTGGTGGAGCTCACCTGCGCCACAGGGACCCCGGGCGAGGACTCCTCCCAGCCCGAGCGCGCCGGTGGCCTCGGCGAGGAGGACCTGCTCACCGTGGTGCTGCCCTACATCCACAGCGCCCGCGAGGGCGTGGCCAGGCTGGGCGCCCTGCTCGAGGAGTACGGCACCTACGAGTCCAACGGCATCGCCTTCTCGGACGTCGACGAGGTCTGGTGGCTCGAGACCGTGGGCGGTCACCACTGGATCGCGCGCCGGGTACCCGACGACTGCTACGTCACGGCCCCCAACCAGCTTGGCATCGACTCGTTCGACCTCACGGACGCCCTGGGCGAGGCGACCGACCACCTCTGCTCGCCCGACCTCGTCGAGTTCGTCGAGAAGAACCACCTCGACCTCGGGCTGGGCGACCCGCGCGTCGACGGTCACCGCATCCTCGACGCCCGCGCCGCCTTCGGCTCGGCCTCGGATGCCGACCATGTCTACAACACGCCGCGCGCCTGGGCGATGCAGCGCTTCCTGAACCCCCATGCCGAGCCGTGGGACGTGCCTGACCAGGGCCTCGACCCTGACTCCGATGACATCCCGTGGTGCCGCGTGCCCGAGCGCAAGGTCACCATCGAGGACGTGCGCTACACCCTTGCCCTCCATTACCAGGGCACGCCGTACGACCCCTTCGGCCGCGGCGGCGACGAGGTGACCCGCCACCTGCTCAGGCCCATCGGGATCAACCGTAACGGGCAGCTCTCCGTCGCGCAGATCAGGCCCGACGCGCCTGACGCCTGCCGTTCCGTGCAGTGGGTCGCCTATGGCTGCAACGTCTTCAACGCCCTCGTCCCTCTCTATGCCAACGTCGACCGCGCGCCGGCCTACCTCGCCGTCACACCTCCCACGCCCACCACGACCAGCCACTACTGGGCCAACCGCATCATCGCGGCGCTCGCGAGCCCCCACTTCCATGACTGCGAGGCACACGTCGAGCGCTACCAGCAGCGGGTGGGTTCGCAGGGCCATGCCATCCTGAACCGCACCGACGCCCATGTGGCCGAGGCCGGCCTTGCCTATGCCGATGCGCCCGAGACCTTGGCCGGGGCCAACGACGAGGCCGCGCACATGCTCGAGGCGGAGACCAACGACCTCCTCGCGCACGTGCTCTACGAGTCGAGTTGTGACATGGGGAACGCCTTCTCGCGCTCCGACATGTAGCCGTCGCGGACGGCAAGAGGGGAGGCCTCGTATGAACGGGACGATGCTCCAGGGTTTCTCGTGGTACCTGCCGAGTGACGGCAGGCACTGGAAGCGGCTGGCCAAGATGGCGCCGGGCTTCACGCACGTCGGCATCACGGCGGTCTGGATGCCCCCTGCCTATAAGGGGCAGGGCGGCAAGGACGACGTGGGCTACGGGGTATATGACACCTATGACCTGGGAGAGTTCGACCAGAAGGGCACCGTCGCCACCAAGTATGGCACCAAGGCGGAGCTCCTGGCGGCCGTAGGTGCCCTCCACAAGGCGGGCATCGAGGCCATCGGCGACGTCGTGCTCAACCATCGCATGGGTGCAGACGAGTGCGAGCAGGTCGAGGCCGAGGAGGTCAACCCCAACAACCGCGAGGAGGAGACGAGCGGCCCCGAGACCATCACGGCCTGGACCAGGTTCACCTTCCCAGGGCGGCATGGCACCTACAGCGACTTCACCTGGGACTGGAACTGCTTCCACGGCACGGACTACGACGAGGCCACCAAGCGGAGCTCGATCTGGCTCTTCCAGGGCAAGCACTGGGACGACGAGGTCACCCACAAGGAGAACGGCAACTTCGACTACCTCATGGGCGACGACGTCGACCTGCTCTATCCGCCCGTCTACGACGAGCTCGTGCGCTGGGGCGTGTGGTATGTCGAGACCTGCGGCCTGGACGGCGTGCGCCTGGATGCCCTGAAGCACATGAGCCGCGAGTTCTACCTGCGCTGGCTCGCGGACGTGCGCGCCGCCACCAAGCGCGAGCTCTTCTGCGTGGGCGAGTACTGGACGCCCGACCTGGGCGACCTCCAGGCCTACCTCGGCTCCGAGGAGGTCATGAGCCTGTTCGACGTGCCGCTTCACTACAAGCTCTTCATGGCCTCGAGCTCGCAGGGTTCGCAGGACCTGGCCCACATCTTCGACGGCACCATCGTGTCGGCCGACCCGGTCCATGCCGTCACCTTCGTCGAGAACCACGACACGCAGCCCAACCAGGCGCTGGCCTCGACCGTCGAGGGCTGGTTCAAGCCTTCGGCCTACGCACTCATACTCCTGCGCGAGGCGGGCTATCCCTGCGTGTTCTATGGTGACCTCTTCGGCATGCCCAACGACGGCGGCATCCCCGCCGTCAAGGAGCTGCCGCTGCTCATGGAGTGCCGCCGCAGCTTCGCCTATGGCACGCAGCGCGACTACCTCGACGATGCCGACCTCATCGGCTGGACGCGTGCTGGCGACCCCTCGCAGGCACCGGCGGACGTGGCCAAGCTCCCAGGCGGCGTGGCCGTGGTGCTGTCCGATCGCAACGACGGCGCCAAGCACATGTGCGTGGGGGAGGGGCACGTGGGCGAGACCTGGCGCTGCGTGATCGGCGCCGAGGCCGACGTGACCATCGGCGAGGACGGCTGTGCCGACTTCGACGCAGGTCCGGGGAGCCTCTCCGTCTACCTGCCCGCGCCTGCGGCCGATGCCCTCGAGCACGACCGCATCCTGACCAGGAGGCCGCCCGCCTCGGCGTGACGGTTCCTCTCGGCATCCCCCATAAGGCCCTGCACCCTTACAAAAGCGCAAGCCAGACGTAAGCCCTGCGTTCGTGTGTCGCAGGGTGCGCTGGCCCATGATTGTCCTTGTCGGAGGCACCCGTCAGGAGGACGGGCCGAGAAGGACCTCATGGTCCGGCTTGCGAAGGGGCTTCCGCCGAGGATGGGAGCGGGTCATGGGAATCGGCAAGAAGGTATTCGTGGGGGTGGCCTGCGTGGTCGTGGCCATGGCGTGTGCCATCGTGATACCGCGCGTGGCGGCTGCCGCGATGTCCAAGTCCTACTACGTGCAGGTCTCGGGACAGGGGATCGAGAGCGAGGTGCCCGAGGCCGGCGAGTGCTACTACACCTATGCGCTCACCGCAGCCGATGCCAGCGGCTCGACCACGCAGGTCGAGGTCCAGTCGATGCTCGGCAACGGTCCCTTCAGGGACGGCGCCTGGCTCTGTGTCCAGGTGCAGCAGGACGGCACCGTGAGGAGCTTCTCGGAGGTCGACAAGGCTGACGTCCCCGCGCCTGCGCTGTCGGCGCTGGGGGCCTGACGATCGATGGGGCCCGCAGGCCGCGACCTCTTGCCCTGCGGGCTCGTCCGCTCTAACTGGTATGGTATTGATACCGTATCCATTAAGCTGCCGTTTACCGACGTATCTCACCACTCGTAGCGCCATGGGAACCTTACTGGTTTGGTGTGGCATCATACACACCGTTGTGCGGTGTGCTACCGTGCGGCCTTGAGTATGTCCATTGCTGGCACAGATGGGGGATTCCATGGCAGAGCTGAACGCATCCACACGCATCGGGGCACTCGAGGCCGGCGGCACCAAGATGGTGCTTGCGGTGGGCAAGGCCGATGGCACGGTCATCGAGCAGGAGTCCATGCCCACGACCCAGCCCGAGACGGTCGTCCCTCGCATGGCCGAGTGGTTCGCGGCCCATGACGTGGAGGCCCTGGGCATCGGCTCGTTCGGTCCCACCGGTGTGAACCCGTCGAGCCCTGACTATGGCTTCGTGCTCGACACCCCCAAGCCTGGCTGGGCTGGCTATGACTTCCTCGGCACCATGCAGGGACGCCTCGGGATCCCTGTGGGCTATGACATCGACGTCAACGTGGCCTGCCTGGGCGAGCTCACCTATGGCTGCGCCCGTGGGCTCGACGTGGTGGTCTACCTCACGGTCGGCACGGGCATCGGTGCCGGTGTGGCCGTGAACGGCGAGCTGCTCCACGGTATGCTCCACCCCGAGGCTGGCCATATCCTCCTGCAGATGGACCCGTCCGACCCGGGCGAGTGCGTCTGCCCCTTCCATGACCGCTGCTTCGAGGGCCTGGCGTCGGGCCCCTCCATCGAGGCCCGCTGGGGTGCCCCTGCCAAGGAGCTCGACGGTCGCGACGAGGTCTGGAACCTCGAGGCCGACTACATCGCCCAGGCGCTCTGCGACTACGTGCTCTGCTACTCTCCCCAGCGCATCATCCTGGGCGGTGGCGTCATGCACCAGGAGCAGGTGTTCCCCCTCGTGCGCGAGAAGCTCGCGGACTACCTTGCCGGCTATATCAAGACGCCCGAGCTCGAGCACATGGACACCTACGTCGTGCCCAACAGCCTGCACGAGAAGCAGGGCATCATGGGCTGCCTCGAGCTGGGTCGCCGCGCCCTCGAAGGGTAGGTCCTGTCTCGACGGGCTTTCCACTTTATGAAGCATCGGTTACGCCCATGGCACGGATTGGGTGCAGACATTATCCTTGTACCGTCATGATGGATGGAGCCGTGCTGCTGCATGCCGTCTCGTCGCATCCGGCCGGAGGGGGACCATGTCTGCGTATTACACGATGACGATCGTCCTCTGCCTGCTCTCGATGCTGATCATGATGCTCGTGGTCTGGAGCGGGGACGCCATCTCCTCCCTCGTGCGCCACCGCTTCATCATCCTGTTCGGTGTGGTCGCGCTCGCGGCCGTGGCTGAGTGGGGCGGCGTGCAGCTCGAGGGCACGGGGAGCTCGACGGTCCTCGTCCATGGGCTCATCAAGGCGACGGAGCTCTCGTGCGTCCCCATGCTCGGTCCCCTTGCCGCGGGCATCCTCGGGAGCGGCACGAAGGCGTCGAAGGCGCGCATGAGGGCCGTCTGCCTGGCGCTCGCGGCCAATGCCGCGCTCGAGTTCCTCTCGGTCCCGTTTGGCCTGACGTTCGTCGTGGATGCCCAGAGCGTCTATTCCCATGCCGGATTCTACTGGGTCTATGAGCTCGCCTGTCTTGCGAGCATGGCCTATCTTGTCGTCGCCTCGGCGAAGGTGTCCACCATGTACCAGGGCTGCGACAACAACCTCCTGCTCTTCATCATGGTGCTGATACTGGTGGGGCTTGGCGCCCAGACGCTCGACTCGTCCGTACGGGTCGACTGGATCTGCCTCCCCATGGCAGCGATGCTCTTCTACATCTACTACGTCAACATCATCCTCGAGACCGACTCGCTCACGATGCTGCTCAACCGCCGGAGCTACGACTCCACCATCACCCAGACCGACGAGCCGCTCGCCCTGCTCATCTTCGACGTGGACAACTTCAAGCGGATCAACGACGACTACGGCCATGCCGTGGGCGACGACTGCCTCCGCCAGGTGGGCTCCCTGCTGCGGGGCGCCTATGCCGAGCACGGGCGATGCTATCGCATCGGAGGCGACGAGTTCTGCGTGGTCATGCGTCACGACCTCGACAAGGTCGATGCCCTGAGCTCGACCTTCTTCAACTCCCTCACGGACGTGCGGAAGGACAAGGACTGGATGCCGTGGGTCTCGATGGGTAAGTGCGACTACGACCCTGCCACCGACGACATCGCCACCGTGATCGAGCAGGCCGACCGGATGATGTATCGCTTCAAGGCCCGCTACAACGAGTCGCTCAGGTAGGACCTAGCCTCTGCCTGCTGCTTCATCGAACCTTCACCGACCTCCCCGTGCTTCTCGCCTGCGTCGTGATTCTGTCCCGACCCTGCCCCATGATACGAACAGATGTTCTATCATCAGAGGCGAGGAGGGGGTGGCGATGCGCGCGATCATCCACAGTGACATGAACGCCTTCTATGCCAGCGTGGAGCAGGCAGAGCACCCCGAGCTCCGGGGTCGTCCCGTCATCGTGGGCGGGGACGAGCAGAGCCGTCACGGCATCGTGCTCACGGCAAGCTACGAGGCCAAGGCCGCGGGCGTCACCACGGCGTCGACCCTGTGGCAGGCGCGTGCCGCCTGTCCCGAGGCCGTCGTGGTGCCGCCCCACTACGAGCTCTACCATCGCTACAGCCGTCTGGCGCGGCACATCTACTATGACTACACGGACCTGGTGGAGCCCTTCGGCCCCGACGAGGCCTGGCTCGACGTCACGGACTCGGCGCACCTGTTCGGGGGCGACGCCACGCTCGTGGCGCGTGAGATCTCGGAGCGGGTGCGCAGCGAGCTCGGCCTTGGGGTCTCGGTGGGGGTCTCGTGGAACAAGGTCTTCGCCAAGTTCGGCTCGGACCATGACAAGCCCAACGGCTACCTCGAGGTCCTCCCGGCAAATGCCATGGACGTGGTCTGGCCGCGTCCGGTGTCCGAGCTCATCTACGTGGGGCCGGCCACCACGGCCAAGCTCGCCCGCATCGGTGTCGCCACCATAGGGGACCTCGCCCGCTGTGACGCCGCCCTCGTGCGGCGCTGCCTGGGCAAGGTTGGAGGCGTGCTCCAGGGGTTCGCCCGCGGCATGGACGCCACCCCGGTGCGGCCGCTCGACCTTGCCAGCTGCGACGTGGACCGTGCGGTCAAGAGCGTGGGCAACGGCATCACCATGCCGTTCGACGTGGAGGATGCCACCTGCGCCCGTCAGGTGGTGTGGCTCATGGGCGAGTCGGTGGCCCAGCGGGTGCGTGCGCTCGGCCTCGAGGCACGTTGCGTGTCCGTCTCGGCGCGTGATGCCGCCACGCTCGCCCATCGCAGCCGCCAGTGCCGCCTCGCCCGGCCCAGCAACGTCACCTCCGAGCTCTGCGGCACCATGGCCCGTCTCATGGACGAGGGCTGGGATGTCGCCGACACGCCGGTGCGGGCCCTGTCCGTGCGGGCGAGCGGTCTCGTGCCGGCGCTCACGGGGCCGGTGCAGCTCGACCTCTGGGGGAGCGAGGAGGCCCGCCTCAAGGCTCAGGCGCTCGATGCCAGCATCGACGCCCTGCGCGCCCGCTTCGGCAACCATGCCGTGCGACGCGGCGTGGAGCTTGCCGACGAGCGTCTGGCAGGGCTCGACCCGGAGCGTGACAACACCACCCATCCCGTCTCGTTCTTCGCATGAGGTGGGCAGGAGGGCATGCGGCGCATGTCGGTCGTGCCGTGCGCACGTGGTCGCGGCAGGGAGGTGGGCACGCATGAGGGACATCGTCTCGCGCGAGAAGCGCTATGTGGAGGTCGAGAGCGTGACCGACCCTGACGGTCGCGTGCGCCCCACGGCCGTGGTGTGGGACGACGGCA
This sequence comes from Atopobiaceae bacterium, assembly GCA_022483015.1. Classification (NCBI taxonomy): domain Bacteria; kingdom Bacillati; phylum Actinomycetota; class Coriobacteriia; order Coriobacteriales; family Atopobiaceae; species Atopobiaceae bacterium. The sequence goes on from JAKVOB010000001.1 coordinate 1,445,481, forward strand.
TCCGCTACGAGGTCGACCGTGTGCTCGACGTGCGGCAGGCATGCTCGCTCAAGACGGGTGGCACGGGCATGCGCTATACCATACGGGTAGGGGGGCGCTCGACCTACCTCTGGTTCGAGGGGCCGCGCTGGTTCGTCGAGGCAAAGGTGGCGGAGATGCCCTAGGATCCTGTCGGCCTGCGGCGAGGCCGCGGGCGCCGGGGCATCGGCGGCCTTCGCGCATGCATCCATCCGAGAGGAGCGCACATGATCGAGGTCTGGCATGGGTCGGTGGTGGACGCCCAGGTGGACGCCATCGTGAACGCTGCCAATCACACGCTGCTCGGGGGCGGCGGCGTCGACGGGGCCATCCACCGTGCGGCAGGTCCGGCGCTGCTCGAGGAGTGCCGCGGCCTGGGAGGATGCGAGACGGGCGATGCCAAGCTCACGGGTGCCTATGGCATCAGCCAGGCGCGGCACGTCATCCATGCGGTGGGCCCGGTGTGGTCTGCTGCGTCGGCTGCGGAATGTGCCTCTCGGCTGCGTGGGTGCTATACGCGTTCGTGCGACCTGGCGCTTGCGGCGGGCGACGCCTCGATCGCCTTCCCGGCCATATCATGCGGCGTCTATGGTTACCCGTTCGACGACGCGTTCCAGGTGGCGCTTGCGGCCGTGCGACCCTATGCCGAACGCCTCGAGCGTATCGTGCTGGCCATGTTCCTGGACCGAGAGTTCCAGGATGCCGTCGCCATCGCCCGCGAGCTGGGGCCGGTGGAGCGCATGGACGCGCGGACGGTCAGGCTGGGGTAGGCCGTCGGACTGCGGTCGGGTTGGGCCGGGAGGGCGCTTGCGGGTCACTCTCGCCAGGCAACGTGCCTGCTTGTACGCGTTGCCTGCCCTGGGTGACCCCGGCATCGCTCCCAGGCCACTCTGCGGGTCACTCTCGCCAGGCAACGTGATCGTCGCCCTGCGTTGCCTGCCCTAAGTGACCCTGGCGCGTGTCGCCGGCGCGCCAGTACTTACGAGCTCGCGACGGTGCAGCCGGCAATCACGTGCTGCGTGGCGGTGCCCTGCGAGGTGGTGCCGGCCACACGTCCCACCAGGGTGACCGTGCCCAACCCGTCGCCGGCGGCGGCCATGGCCTCCCGTATGGCCTGGGCGGTGTCCTCGCCCATGGTGGCCTGCACGAACGTCGTGCCTGAGGGCGACGTGAGCGAGCAGCGGTAGGTGTCGCTGTCGGCCGCGCGCAGCGTGAGCACATCGAGCTCCACGCTCACCCAGCTTCCGGTGGCAGGCCAGGTGCCGTCCGCGTCGAGCGAGACGGGCTCGGTGGGGGAGCCTTCCGCGTCCTTGGTGGGGGTGATGGCATCAGCCGCGGCTGCGGCACCGACCACCGAGGTACCGTCGGTCTTGGCGGCCTCCGTGACCGACGACTGTGCCGTGGCGGGGACCTGGTTGCCGCTGAGCGAGGTCGAGGTGCTGGTGGACGAGCTGTTCGAGAGGCCGCGGAATCCCACGGCCATCCCCAGGCTCAGGGCGATGAGCAGCAAGGCCACATAGACCTGGTTGCTCATGTGCCTCGTGCCGTTGTCGTCCTCGCCGTCCGCCATGCTGCCTCCCGTGCTGCCGCGCCGCATCGTGCCTTGCTGTATGTCTGCCCATCTTCGCACGTTCCATGCGGGGACGCTCGTCGGGCGGTGGCATCTGCAACAGATCCGAAGCCTTCGCATCCGAGAGGGACGTCCTGCTTCCGACGTCTGCCAAGAGGTGCGATCCGCCGACCTGCGGTGCCAGCGCGCGCCATCATGCCTGGGCCCACTTCTGACAACCAATCTCAGAAACCTGTCACTTTAGCCTGCTGCAGCGGCATCGCGCGCCTATACTGCAAGGTCACATGGCAACCTATCCAGACACATACGAATCCGCCCGCATGACGGCCGCCCTTCAGGCGGCACTGCCTGTCATGCTCGGGTATGTGGCCATCGGCATCCCCTGCGGCATCCTCGAGGACCAGATCGGCGTGGGACCGCTCCTCGCCTTCGTCGTGAGCATGACGTTCTACTCGGGGGCCGGGCAGTTCATGGTCTGCAACATGGTGCTGGCAGGCCAGCCGCTCCTCACCATCGCGGCGTCGGTCAGCCTGGTGAGCACACGCCAGGTGCTCTACTCGGCAGCGTTCTCGCCGTACTTCTCGCATACGCGGCGCTGGCTCGCCACGCTCTTCTCGGCCACCGTGACCGACGAGAGCTTCGGCGTGAACCTCGGGCGCTTCGCCGCCGACGCCTCCTGGACGCCGGCACATGCCACGCTGGTGAACCTCCTCTGCATGACGAGCTGGGGCGTGTCCAACGCGCTGGGCTCGCTCGTGGGGAGCGTCGTGGGCGTGCCTGTGGCGGTGGCGTCGTTCGCGATGACGGCCATCTTCATCTGCCTGGCGGCCACCCAGCCGCACACGCCCGTGACGGCCGTGGTCATGGTCGCCGCGGCGTTGGGCGTCGTGGTGTGCAAGTGCGCGGGCCTGGCCGGTGCCGGCATCCTGGTGGGCGCCGTGGTAGGCGTGGCCGCGGGGCTCGTGGCAGGGGAGGTGGGCAGACGATGAGCGCATCGGAGCTGCTCGGCCTCTATGGGTGCGTGCTCGTGGTCATCCTGGCATGCCGGTGCGTGCCGCTGCTGGCGCTGCGTGGCCGTGCCCTGTCGCCTCGTGTCAGCGAGGCCCTGGGCCTCATCCCGGCAGCGGCCTTCGCGGCGCTGGTCGCCAACGACCTCCTCACGCCCGGCATGTTCGATGCTGGCCTGTGGCCGGCGGCGCTGCCTCTGGTGGCGGCTGGCATCGTGGTGGTCGTGGCGCTCAGGACGAGGTCGCTGCTGTGGTGTGCCGTGGTGGGCGTGGTCGCCTACATGGCCCTGATGGCGCTGTAGGGGCTGGCTACGGCAGGCTCGCCGCACGTGCCTCGCGTAGCGGCTTCCGCCCGCGATCAGGTATCCGCTCCCTCCTGCGCGCTACCATGGGTCCCATCAAGACTCTGACCAGGAGGCGAGTCATGCCGGACCAACCCGAGCCCCATATCATCCATAACCAGGTCACGGACCAGCTCCGCGCCCGTGTGAGCGTCCGTGCGTTCACGGACCGTCCGGTGGACGACACCGTGCGCGCGAGCGTCCTCGACGCGGGCACGCAAGCCCCCACGGCGGGCGACCAGCAGCTCTACACCATCATCGACGTACACGACCAGGCCGAGAAGGACACCTTGTCCAGGCTCTGCGACAATCAACCCTTCATCGCACACGCGCCGATGGTGCTCATCCTCGTGGCCGACTGTCACAAGTGGCCAGCGACCTACGAGGTGGCCGGCGCGTGTCCGCGCCAGCCCGGCGTGGGCGACCTGATGCTTGCCGTGGAGGACGCGGCGATCGCCGCGCAGAACGTCGTCACGGCAGCGTGGTCGTATGGGCTGGGCTCCTGCTACGTCGGGGACGTTATGGAGCGCTGCGACGAGATGCGCGACCTGCTGCACCTGCCCGAGCATACGTTCCCGGCCGTGATGCTGGTGCTGGGGTATCCCACGGCCCAGCAGCAGGCACGGCCCAAGCCCGCACGCGCCCCGATGGGTGCGATCGTGTGCCGTGACGCCTATCGCGAGCCGGACGAGGCGGTGTGCCGCGAGCTCGTCTCGCGTCGTGTGCCGATGGGGACGACCTTCGAGGACTGGGTCTCGGCCTTCCACGAGCGCAAGTACGACTCGACCTTCGCGCGCGAGATGACGAGGTCTGTGGGGGAGTACCTGGAGGCGTTCGACGCGGCGGGTGCCGAGAAGGTATAGATGGCTTTACACGCACGACATCCGTAAATGCCAAAGCGCGGCAGTGTCTTCCTGCTGTATGGAGGTGGCCATGGCAACGAAGACGGTCGCGCTCCGCATAGACGAGAACCTCGCGACACTCGACAAGAGCAAGAGGGAGCTGGAGGCCAGCGAGCACGCCTCGGTCGATTGATGACTTGCCGTCCGTCGTGGGACCTGATGGGGCCAACCCATCGGCGATGAATTCCTCGATTGACATCTATGGATATGAAAGGGCGGCGGGGGACCTCGCTCGGGTCAGGCGTCCACGAGCTAGGGCAGTACTCGCTCGTATACTGTCTGAGCAAAGCATTTCCACGGTGAAGGGAACCACGTTGGCCAATGGCAACCGCAACGCTTCGAGCAACGTCCTGCTCGTGGTCGTTCTCGTGTGCATCGGGCTCTGCCTGTTCTGGCGGTTGCTCTGGTGGCTCTTCCTGAACCCGCTCGTCATCTTTGGCATGGTCGCCGCCGTCGTCGCGGCGGTCGTGCTCCTCTCGTACCGTACCGCGCGTAGCCTGGGCGACGTGTTCTCCGATGTCGTGCACGGCCGCCCTGCCATGCGTTACTTCCCGGACGCCTCCCTTGAGCTCGTCACACACTTCCAGTCCCCCGTGACGCACATCGGCCTCTACGAGAGGAAGGTCGAGTACGTGCGTGGCAATATCCATCTCGACCGGGCGGACGAGCATGGGGTCGATGGACCCGTTCGTGCGGATATGAGCAGTCGCACCACCATCCCCATCCGTTGCATCACGCAGGACAGCATCAGGCGCAGTGGCCTCTTCTCTAAGGTGACGCTCGTGACGGCGGGTGGCTCGAGCACGTTCAGCCTGCGCAGCAACGATGCTGATACCCTCAAGGCCTGGCTCGACGAGAAGCGCGGGCTCAACTGAGGGCCATGCTCAGCCTCTCGTCTGACGGCATCTCTGACGATCAAGAGGCCTGCGAGACGGCGCGCCCCTCGTCGGCGGTATGCGCTGCGATCTCGAGGGCGATGGCAGGCTAGGGGAGTATGGCGGCTCCAGATAGTGCACATTATTCTGTACAGATTAAGGGTACGATAACTGTACAGAAAGCATTGCTTCCAAGGAGGACTCCCATGCCGCTCACCGCGAGCTTCACCGACGTCCGTCGTGACCTCACCACCATCACCAACAAGGTCATGGAGGACCATGTCTCCGTGACCGTCTTCAAGCACAACAAGCCCGCCTTCAAGATTGTCCCGATCGACGAGCCGGAAGCCGTCCAGAGCGACTACGTGAAGGCCGCGATGGAAGCCGATGACGAGTACTTCGATATGTTTGAAAGGCTTGCTAAATGAGCCGGCGCCGCGGGGCGCTTAGCATCGATGAAGCCCTTGCCATCCATTCGTTCGAGATAGAGCGCCATGGCGGCCTGGATGGGGTCCGCGACGAGACGCTTCTTGCGGCAGCCGTAGCACGACCTTGGCAGACGTTCGGTGGTGCAGAGCTCTACCCGACCATTGAGGAGAAGGCTGCACGTCTCGGCTTTGAGGTTGTGACCCAGCATCCCTTTTGCGATGGCAACAAGCGAACCGGCGCAGCTCTCGTCATTGCTTTCCTTCGAGGGAACGGGATTCGCTTCAAACCACGGGCGGATGACTTCTATGACATGATCATGGGCGTGGCCGATGGCTCCCTGGGGTATGAGGACCTTCTCGGCTTCGTGAGGGAGAGCTGCTCGTCGTAGGAAGCGCGGGCTGCGGACCATCGCCCGATCATTCAGCCTTTGCCTATCCCAAGGTCCTTCTCGCGCGTCTCATATGCCTTCGCCGACCGTATCTGCCTGCGCTGATACCGTCTGGCAAAAAGCTGAACATTCATCAATATATTTGACCTTCCCATGCTAGAATCGGTGGCAATGCCGCGAGGGAAGGGGCTCTCTTGAACAATGCCACGCGAAGGTTTTCCGCACCGTTGATCGTCTCCATCCTGCTGGGCCTGATCCTCTGCCTGTGCATGGCGCCCCAGGCGCATGCCGAGGGTACCAAGGATCTCGTCGCCAACGGGGGCTACCGTCCCTACACCGAGCGCTATAACGCCCTCACCCAGGGCGAGAACCGCCTCTCGGTGATGCACGTCTACCTCAAGCAGGGCGAGACCGCCTACTTCGGCACGTCCGTCTCGACTGCCAAGCTCTATGAGGTCGCGGACAACAAGAACTCCGGCTACCTCTTCAGCAACGCCGAGATGGGCACGAGCTTCTCTGACTCCGAGCTCACCTACCTCAACACCGCTGACGTCTACGTGGCCAAGGGCAACTACTCGTCTGTGACCGACGCGCTGCCGTATGCCAATGGGACGCTGAACTCGGACGTCACCCTGATCGACCTGCCTGACGCCTCTACCAGCACCACCCCCGGCTACATCTACGACTCCACGCAGGAGGCGGGCGGCGTCGACGTCTCGGGCACCGGTACCGGCTACAAGGTCAGCTCCACCAACGGCCTCACCCCGGTGGGCTCGGTGGCCGCCAGTGCCAAGACCGACGCCAATGCCTTCACGGCCCCCTCGGACGGCGTCTACACCGTGGTGTTCTTCTCGTCGGGACACACGCGCCAGGATCCGGTCAAGACGCTCGCAAGCAACACGACCCCCTTCGCGCAGACCCAGCGTGGCGGCACCGTGGCCTCGTGGGACATCTCGGTCTATGACAACGGGACGCTCCAGACCGGCCGCGTCTTCACGAGCACCCTCTTCCTCAACATGGGCGGCAACGTCCTGGGCGGCAACGACTCGCTCGACTCCACGGTCTACGCGGTCACCAACGACGGCTACAAGTACAAGGTCGACTTCAACGGCATGGACCCGTACGGGTTCATGTTCTTCGCCAACAACCGAGGCCTTCTCACCACGTCGACCAACTCGTCGCTCTACCACGGTGTCAGGTCGAATAACAACCAGCTCTCGGACATCGTGAACCACGACGTCACGCTCAACAAGGAGCCCTCTGACTCCACGCTCGACGAGACGTACAACCTCTTCTACGAGAGCCCGTCCTCGGATGCCCTCACGGCTCTGGGAATCTCCGACCCGTCGAGCGGGCAAGGCGGCGTCTCGGACCTCAAGTTCACCGGTACCGACGACTCCACGGCCAACGAGGGCTACGTGGGCAAGGGTGGCACGTTCAGCTTCACCGCCGACGCCAACACGAGCGCCACGTCATACCAGATCGAGCTCGACTTCTCCTCGACGGGCGGTGGCACCGTGGTGCTGTCGAACGCCCTCAAGAAGGGTACGACCAACACCATCACCTGGGACGGCAAGGACGCCAATGGCAACTACGTCCCGGCGGGCACGTACCAGACGCTCAACGGCAAGCTCAAGCTCAAGGGCGGCGAGGTCCACTTCCCGCTGCTCGACGTGGAGCAGAACCATGCCGGCATCAAGATCGGCCGCATCAACGGCACCGGTGCCTCGGAGTCGAGCCCTGACTACACGGTCTACTTCAACAACTCGTCCTCCAACGCGGGCGACACCACCAGCCCCTGGACGCTCTCCAAGAACTGGGAGGTCGGCAACCAGACCGATGCCACGGCAGGCGTGAGCTCCGAGAATGGCGCCATGGCGTTCACCAACACCAACACCAAGAACAGTGCCAAGGGCATGAACCTCGTCGGAGACGGCGACCAGTGCGCGCTGGACGTGTGGGCCTACTACAACCGCACGGTCGACGAGTCGAACTTCTCGTTCAAGCTCGTGGACACCACGTTCACGGTGACCAAGGCCTGGGACCGCGGCACCGAGACGAACCCGAAGTCAGTGACCATGACGCTCATGGATTCCGACGGCAACGAGGTCACGACCGACGCGACGGGGACGGCCATCCTGAACCCGGTCACCTATGACACGACGACCTCTGCCACCTACACCTGGGAGCACCTCGACGCGACCAAGACCTATCACGTGGTCGAGACGGCTATCGACAGCTATACGACGGCCTATGGGAACGTGACCGGTAGCGCGACCGACGGCTACGCCCAGACGGTCACGAACACGCTGAAGCCCACCAGCCTCACCATCAACAAGGTCTGGGACATGAACGGTTCCAACGAGGCTCATCCTACGTCGGTCGACGTGCATGTGTATACGGATTCCGCCAGGACGCAGGAGATCACAGGTTCGCCGTTCACCCTGAACGAGACGAACAACTGGACGATTACGATCTCTGACCTCGACCCGATGCTCACCTACTACGTCTATGAGGATCCGGTCACCGGCTACAGTACCTACGGGGATGGTCAGGCGAGCGGCAACGCAAACGATGGCTACACGTCCACCATCGCCAACACCTTCAACTCCGGTGACTACATGTCCGTGGCCGTCTACAAGATCTGGAAGGGCGACGGCACGTACAGCGCCTATCAGCCGTCCTCGGTCAAGATGACGCTGCTGAAGGACGGCCAGCCGGTCACGACTGACGCGCTCGGCAACACGATCACGAACCCGGTCACCCTCAATGCGGCGAACAGCTGGTACTACGTCTGGCCTGCGCTCCTTGCCAAGGACACGAGCTCGACAGGATATACGGTCTCGGAGACCGATGCCAACGGCAATCCGCTCCAGGGCTATACCTCCACGTTCGACGGTGCCTCCTTCGGGCACAACTTCGGGTTCCTGGGAATGAGCAACGAGTACAAGACGACCACGTTCACGGTGAACAAGAGCTGGGACAACGGAGTCGATGCCAACGCGCCGACCTCGGTGACGATGCAGCTGCAGCAGTCGGTCGACGGAGGCACGACCTACACCGACTATGGCTCAGCGGTCGACCTGGACGAGGCCGGCACCTGGAAGCACCAGTGGACGGACCTGCCCACCTACACTGCCGAGAACAAGCAGATCCTCTATCGTGCGGTCGAGACGTCCGTGACCGGATACACCGCTGCTGATGGCGGGGTCACCGGGTCGGCGGCTGACGGCTACACCCAGACCTTCACCAACACCTATGGCTACACCAACCTGACCGTCAACAAGACGTGGGACCACGGCACGCAGCCGCAGGCCGAGTGGCCGAGCAGTGCGGTGTACACGCTCTACAACGGCACCACCGCCATCGACTCCTGCACGCTGAGCGACGCCAACTCCTGGACCTACACATTCGAGGGCCTTCCGCGTGATGGCTCCTTCTCGCTGGTCGAGAGCTCCGTGGACGGCTACGCCACGACCGGTGGCACCGTCACCGGCAACGCGACCGATGGCTACACCGCATCCTTCAAGAACACCTACACGCCGACCACGTTCACGGCCACCAAGGTCTGGGACCACGGCACGCAGGCCCAGGCCGACTGGCCGGGATCGGTCACGCTGCAGCTCTATGCCGACGGCGTGGCCACGGGCGCACCGGTGACCCTCACCAGCGCGGATGCCGACGTGAGCGGCAACTGGGTCTACACGTGGACCGACCTCGACCCCTCCGCGAACTACACGGTGAGCGAGACCGCCGTCGATGGCTACGGCACGACCGTGGGCGACGTGACGGGGACGGCTGCCGACGGCTATGCCGCGACGATCACCAACACCTTCGATCCCACCACCGTGACCGTCACCAAGACCTGGGACCACGGCACGCAGGACAAGGCTGACTGGCCTGCCTCCGTGACCGTCCACCTGTACAAGAACGGGACCGAGATCGCCAGCTTCGCGCTGAACGAGGCGAACGGCTGGAAGCACACCTTCACCGGACTCGCATCGGGCGCGACCTACACCGTGACCGAGGACGACGTCACCGGATACACCGGCAAGGTCGGTACCATGACCGGGTCGGACGCGGACGGCTGGACGGTGGACGTGAGCAACACCTATGACGCGCCGCCTGCGACCACGACGCCTGCGACCACGACGCCTGCGACCACGACGCCCGAGACCCCCGCGGCCACCTCACCTGCCACCACGCCGGACAACCCGGCGGCGACGCCGGTGAGCGACGAGGCCACCACGCCTCGCACGGGTGACACGACCACGTCTGCCGCGGCAATCATGCTGGTCGCGCTCCTTGGCGTGGGCTGCCTGGCGGCGTGCGTCTGGTACCGCAGGAAGGCCTAGCACGGCGTCGAGCCGCGCTCGATGAGAACGTCCTTGCCACCCCGTGCCGCCTCCTCGCGTCACGGGGTGGCGTGCGTCCGAGGGTGCTTGCCGGAGGTGGGTCGTCGCGTCGAGGGGATCGCGCCACAGAAAACTCCCCGCCGGAATCTGGGTTCCGACGGGGAGTGGCTGTGCCCGGGTCTTCCCCGGGCGGCGCGTCTTTTGACGCTCCTGAGTGACTCTCTTCTACCCGCGGGGGAGGTTCTGTTTCGCATCGCCCACGTGCCTACCGAATACCGCCCGAGACCTACCGCTCGCCCTCGGGCCACGAGGGGATGGTTCCTCTCGCCGTGTGTCAGAGCTCCATCGCGAGCTGGTAGGCGTCCCAGATGGCGCCCATGATGTTGTGGACGTGGCGCGAGTCGCCGATGTCATAGGTGATGACGTCCTCGCGGGACAGCTCGTCATAGAGCCGGGTGTCGGCGCGGTAGCCCACGGCGAGCAGCGTCGTGTCGGCAGGTATCTCGTGGTTGCCGCCTGGTGTGCTCACCACCACCGAGGCCTCCTTGACCTCGCTCGCCGTGGACGACTCGTAGAGCGTGACGTGGTGGAAGGCAAGCTCGTCCTTGAGCATGTCGTAGTTGGCGAAGCACATACCCTCGCCCCCACCCAGGATCTGGGACGTTGCCTCGACGATGGCGACCTCGTGGCCCTGCTCGGCGAGCCAGAGCGCGGTCTCGCATCCTACCAGCCCGCCGCCCACGATGCAGACGCGGTTGCCGGGCGTGACCTTGCCGGTGAGCACGTCGTCTGCCAGAACGGGGAGGCCCTTGCCGCCCAGGTCGACCTGGATCGGCGTGGCGCCGCTCGCCACCACCACGACGTCGGCGTGCGCGGCAAGGATGTTCTTGCGAGTGGCCTCCTGGCCGAGGTGGACGTCCACGGGGAGCTTGTCGAGCTGGCGCGTGTACCAGGCGACCAGCGCCCGGTCATCGGACTTGAAGTCGGGCGCCGAGCCCACGCACACGTTACCGCCCAGATGGTCGGACTTCTCCCAGAGCGTGACCTTGTGGCCGCGGATGGCCAAGGCGCGGGCGGCCTCCATGCCGGCAACGCCGCCACCTACCACGAGGACCTTGCGTGGGGTCGCGGTGGGCGTGAGGGCGAAGTCGCGCTCGCGGCCGCAGGCGGGGTTCACGGCACACGAGAGGGGTTGGCCCTCGGCGAGGCGGGCGAGGCAGCCCTGTTGGCACGACAGGCAGGGGCGGATGTCAGCCTCGTCGCCGACCTTCACCTTGTTGGCCCAGTCGGGGTCGGCCAGGAGTGGGCGGCCCAGGCCGATGAGGTCGCAGTCTCGTCCGATGGAGTCGGCCGCCATGTCGGGATCGTCCATGCGGCCGGCGCAGATGATGGGGGCCTTGATGCCGTTCTCCTTCATCGCACGAGCGAACTCGCGGTACATCCCCTTCTGGAAGTACATGGGCGGGTGGTTCCAGTACCAGGAGTCATAGGTGCCGGCGTCCACGTTGAACATGTCATAGCCGGCCTGCTCGAGGATGTGCGCAGCCTCCAGGCCCTCCTCGAGGTCCTTGCCCTTCTCGTCGAAGTCCTCGCCGGGAAGCGCTCCGTGGCGAATCGCCTTCACGAAGCTCTTGAGGCTGTAGCGCAGCGAGACGGGGTAATCATCGCCACATGCGGCGTGGATGCCCTGGACGATCTCGATGGCGGGGCGCAGGCGGTTCTCGAGGGAGCCGCCGTACTCGTCGCCGCGCTCGTTGTAGAGGCCGATGGCGAACTGGTCGAGGAGGTAGCCCTCGTGCACGGCATGGACCTCGACGCCGTCGAAGCCGGCGTGCTGTGCCGATGCCGCACAGGCGACCATGTCGCGGATGAGCTTGTGGATCTCGTCTGCGGTCATTCCCTGCTGGTGGATGCTGGGGTCCCAGCGGTTCTCCTGGTCGGAGGGGGCATAGAACCGCTTGGCCATGGGCGGGATGACGACGCGGCCGAAGCCGGCCGATATCTGCAGGAACATCACGGAGTCGAAGGCGTGGATGCGCCCGATCATCTCGTGGGTGGTCTTGGCGAACCACACCGGGTCATAGGCCGCGCAGGGGACCGAGAAGTCGTGCATCTCGTCGTAGTTGGCCAGCGTGACGCCGCTCATGACGAGGCCGGTGCCGCCGCGGGCGCGCTCGACGTAGTAGTCCTGCGCGCGCTGGGTGAAGCCGCCGCGGGAGTCTGACATGCAGACCATGCCGAGCGGTGCCATCGAGATGCGGTTCTTCACGGTGAGCGAGCCTATCCTGATGGGCTCGAAGAGCTTGGAGCGGTCGTGCGGGGCGGGGCTTGCGTCGCGTGCGTGGTCGTGCTTGCCGGCGTGGTCGTGCTTCGAGGTGTGGTCGTGATCGTGCTTGCTGCCGTGCTTTGACATGCTGCTCCCATCGCCGTGACGATACGGACAATGAGGGTTCTACCCAGTGGGGGAGGGTCGTGTCGGCGGGCATGGGTTGCCCATGCGTCGTGGCGGAGTGCGCGTATGGTGCGCCATCGCATGGTCCCGCCTGTCCTGCTCGCCGCTTTTGCCTTGCCCGTGCCCGTTGGCCACACATCCCCTCGCATCACATCCCCATCCGCGCTACCCTGTATCGCAGTTCAACAACGTCGAGAGGAACCACCATGCGCGTCCTGCTCATCAACGGCAGCCCCCATCCTCGTGGCTGCACCTACACCGCACTCCGTGCCGTCGCCTGCGCCATCGAGGAGAACGGCGTCTCCACCGAGATCTACCAGATCGGCACCAAGCCCGTCTCGGGATGCCTTGGCTGCGGTCAGTGCTCCAAGCTGCACCATTGCGTGATCGACGACAACGTCAACGAGGTCGTTGCCCGCATGCGCGAGGCGGACGGCCTCGTCATCGGCTCGCCGGTCCACTATGCCAGCCCGTCGGGCGCCATCGAGAGCTTCTGCGACCGCCTGTTCACCGCGACCCCGAAGGACCTTCTCCGCCACAAGCCCTGTGCCGTCGTGGCCAGCGCCCGTCGCGCCGGTACCTCGGCCACGCTCGACGCGCTCGCCAAGTACCCCACGATCTGCGAGATGCCACTCGTCTCGTCCAAGTACTGGAACGAGGTCCATGGCGCCACGCCCGCCGACGTCGAGAAGGACGAGGAGGGCATGCAGACCATGCAGGTCCTGGGCGCCAACATGGCCTACGTCCTCAAGTGCCGTCGTGCCGCCGAGCAGGCCGGCATCGAGGCCCCCGTGCCGCCCGAGAACCGCGTCATGACCAACTTCATCAGGTAGGCTTCCGCGCCCTCCTGGAGGACCCCGCGATCGTGGCCGGCACCCTGCGAACCTGCGGGGTGCCGGCCTCTTGGCGTCACCGCTGCCATGCGCCCCGCCGGTCCCTCCGTGTCCACTCGCTTTCAGAAAGCGTTTCACGTCGTGTCACGCGCATGACGATGTCTGCCGGCATCTTCAGCTACCCAAACATGTCCTAGACTGGCCCTATGCAGAGGCCCAGGACACAGCCAACGACTCATCAGCCGGACGCCACCCAGCAGGGGAGTGCCCGCTAGATGTCCTTCTACTCCGACCCCAGCTTCTTCTTCCTCCTCGCTGCTGTCGTGGCGGGGGCCGTCGTGCTGGGATTGCTCGAGCGCCCGCTCGGCCGCTATGGCCTGGTCGTCTCACTCGCCATGCTCGTCTGCCTCTTCTCGGACGACTGGTCAGGCCTCGTCCTGGCGCTTGCCTCCGTGGCCCTGGGATATGTCGCCACCCGTCTCGTGCTGGCCCGCTGCTCGAGCGAGCGCGGCCTCACCGCACCCGTGCGCCTCCTTGGCCTTGCTGCGGCCATCGGCCCGCTCGTGGTCTATAAGGTCACGACGGCGGCTGCCGCCCCCTTGGGCGGCTTCATCGGCATCTCGTACATGACGTTCAAGATCACGCAGGTCCTCCTCGAGGTGGAGGACGGCCTCATCACCGACCTCCCCTTCCTCGACTACGTCGGCTTCCTCGTCTTCTTCCCGGTCTTCACCTCAGGCCCCATCGACCGCTCGCGCCGCTTCATGGCAGACGCCCACAAGGCACGTCCGCGTGCCGAGTACCTCGATCTTCTCGGCCGAGGCATCGTGCAGCTCCTGGTGGGCGCGGCGATGCAGATGGTGCTCGCGACGCTTGCCAGGCAGTACTACCAGCCGGCGGCGATCGACCTCACCAAGGATCTCGGACCGCAGCTGCAGACCGCCTTCGTGACCGCCTGGGCCTACGCGGGCTTCCTCTACTTCGACTTCGCCGGCTACTCCCTCATGGCGCAGGGGGCCTCTCGCGCGCTCGGCATCGACACGCCGGCCAACTTCCGCCTCCCGTTCCTCTCGTGCTCGATGGAGGAGTTCTGGGACCGCTGGCACATCACGCTCTCGCATTGGCTGCGCGACTACGTCTTCATGCGCCTCGAGCGCTCGCTCACGCGGCACCGAATCCCCAGGAAGCGGGACACCCGCGCCGCCGTCGGCCTCATCGCCGACATGTGCCTCATGGGGGCCTGGCATGGCATCGCGCCGCAGTACCTCCTCTACGGGCTGTACCACGGACTCCTCCTTGCCGGCGAGACGCTCATGCGACGTCGCTGGCATTTCTACAAGGTCCACCATGCCGACCTGCCCGTGCGGGTCGTATGCTGGTTCGTGACCATCAACCTGGTGGTCATCGGATTCACGCTCTTCTCCGGTCAGGCGTTCACGTTCCTAGGAGGAATTCATGGCTGACGCATCCGAGGTCAAGGACAGGCTGCTTGACGATCTGGCGGACATCTGTGCTGACGAGGGGGTCCGCGACGACCTCGACGAGGACCTCTTCACCGCAGGGCTGCTCGACTCCATGGGGGCCATCGAGCTGCTCGTGGCCATCGAGGAGGACTTCGGCGTCAAGATCGCTCCGACGGCCGTCCCGCGCGACCAGATGAACACCGCCAACAAGATCATCGCCCAGGTCGCGAGCCGTCTCTAGCCCATGTCTGACGAACCTGCCACAGACCACGTGACGCCCGCCGAGAAGGACGTGCCTGTCGCGAACGCGTCGCCCGCCGCCGGCGAGGCCTCGTCTGTCGACCCTATGCTGTCTCGCCGGGCCTTCCTGCGGCTCGCTGGCCTGGGTGTGGGCGCGCTCGCCGTGGGAGGCGGCCTGGCCGCCGCGGACTCGGCCGTGCCCGCGGCCTCTGCGGTGGGTCCACGCCTCTACGACTACGCCTTCGTCCGCGACAAGTTCAAGAGTCCGGCCTTCGCGCTCGCGAACCGTCAGGCCGACTCGATCCTCTCGTTCGGCTCGTCCGAGTTCCGCACCTACGTCTCGACGGTTCCCCAGATGCCGCGCGCGGTCTTCGGCGACCACGACTGCGGCCTCGACATGTGGGTCATAGGGGAGGGCTATAACCAGAGCCTCTGGCACTCGATCGCCTTCGGGGCCTACGCCGGCGCGCTCGACGACACCGACCCTGGCGGCATCTACGCCGACGGCTCGCGGAAGGCCGTCTTCATCGTCTCGCCCCAGTGGTTCTACGAGGGAGGGGTGCCCGCCAACGCCTCGCGCTCGCTCTTCTCGTACAACCTCTGGCACGGCTTCTGCGCCAACCCGCGCGTCTCGGCCGACTCGGTCGCCTACGCACGGCAGCGCCTGCTCGACCTCGGCGTCGACTCCACGAAGGTGTGGGCTGGCACGCACAACATGGTCACGGACGCCCTGAACGACGTCTACCTCCAGGCCAAGGAGGACTACGACGTCCGGAAGCTCCTGGTGGACGTCCGCGCGTCGAAGGGCGACGAGATGCCTTCCGCCAAGGTGGGCGCCACGGGGTGCGAGGGAACGCCCGACTGGGACGCCCTGTGGCAGCAGGCGTTGGTCGACGGCGAGGCACATTGCACCACCAACTCCTTCTACATCGACGACGAGGTCTGGAACCGCGAGGACGCCAAGCCCTACTCGGCCGGCACGCTCAGGAACTACCTGTCCAAGCGCACGTTCCTCAAGGCCCCGACCGAGGACGCCGACCTCGACCATGCGCTCACCGTGGCGAGCGAGGTGGGCCTCGAGCTGCTGGTGGTCCTTCTTCCCGTGGGCGGCCCGTGGTACGACTACGAGGGCTTTCCCAACGACGACCGCGACCAGCGCTACGAGCTCGTGCGCGACACGGTCTCGGCGCACGGGACGCAGCTCTGCGACCTCTCGGGCTACGAGTACGAGCCGTTCTTCACCTGCGACGGCACGCACCTGGGCTGGACCGGATGGGTGGCTGCCGAGAAGGCCATCTACGAGTTCGCGAAGGGGGCATGACATGGCCGAGAAGAACCTCCGGGCTAGGAAGGCCTCCCAAGCTGTGCCCGCGGGCACGACGTCGCCTGCGGGTGGGACGACCCCGGCAGCTACGACGGCGGCTGCGGGTGCCGGTCGGCTTTCGCGGCTCCGCACGTGGGCACGGACGTTCGCGGCCTCGCCTGCCGCCGCGTTCCTGGTCGGCCTGGTGGTGGTCTGCGCGGTCGCGCTTCTCGTCTGGTGGTTCGTGATGGACTCGGGCATCGGAGCCCCTGCCGGCTTCGTCTACCAGGAGTACTGAGGCCAGGGTCCTTGCCATGCGCGGTGTTGGCTGCGTAGCTGGCTGGACGGTGTGGCGGCGCGACGTCTTGCGCCATCGGTCGCATCTTGCGTGCCATCGTCCGCGCTGCGCTTTCAGCTCACCAGCAACTCGCTTTCAGGCTCCGCTATCCCTTGTACAGGTCTCGTAAGGCCTTGCCATCCGTGCCTCGGACCTCCTCTGACAGTGCCATACCTATCCCATGGAACATGCCGTTCGGGGGCTGCCTCGCCGCAATCTCCGCAAGGAACGAGGTCACCATGGATTCGTCGAGAAACGCCCTGCTCGCTGCAGTCGAGGAGCAGGCCCATCGCACGCCGGACGCGATCGCCTGGGAGACGAGCGATGGCGACCTCCTCACCTATGGCGAGCTGTGGGATGCCTCTGACGACCTGGCATGCAAGCTGCGCGACATCCCGGCCCCGGACGAGGACGTCGTGGTCTACGGCAACAAGAGCCCCCTCATGGTCTGTGCCTTCCTGGCCTGCCTCAAGTCGGGGCATGCCTATGTCCCTACCGACTCCGGCGTCCCGGACGCCCGCGTGGCAAACATCCTCGGCCAGCTCCATGCCACCTGCGTCATAGCGGTGGACCCCCTCTCGGTCGAGGCCACCCAGGACCGGCCCGGCATGCGGCTCGTCGGTCCCTCCGAGCTCCGCGACTCGCTCTCCGCGGCACGCAGCGCCAGCCCCGCGCGACCGCGTCGTAGGCTGGGAGGTCACCGGTGCGGCCACCCAGTACGTCATCTTCACGTCGGGCTCGACGGGCGCCCCCAAGGGCGTCGAGGTCTCGGCCGATGACGTCGCCAACTTCATGCCGTGGGACCGGTCGCTCTTCGCAGGCGCGACCCATCCCGCGACCTTCGTGAACCAGGCGCTCCTCTCGTTCGACCTGTCGGTCACCGAGCTCGTGGCCGCCCTCTCGACCGGCTCGCGCGTCTTCTCGCTCACCACGCCCTGCCAGCACGACCTCTCTCTGTGCTTCAAGCGCCTGGCGGCCTCGGGTGCCACCTGCTGGGTGTCGACGCCCTCGTTCGTGACGATGTGCCTGGCGGACCCCTCGTTCGGCCCCGACCTCATGCCAGACCTCACGCACTTCTTCTTCTGTGGCGAGGCGCTCGTGCCTGCCGTGGCTCGCGAGCTCCTCGACCGCTTCCCGGGCGCACACGTGGTGAACGCCTACGGTCCTACCGAATCGACCGTGGCGGTCTCGTCCGTCGAGGTCACGCCCCAGATGGCTGCCGCAGACGAGCTCCCGGTGGGCGTCCCCCGCAAGGGCACGCGCATCCTCGTGTGCGACCCGGCGACCGGCAAGGTCATGGTTCCCGGTGCGCAGGGCGAGATCGTGATCTGTGGTGACACCGTCGCCACCGGCTACTACGGGGAGCCTGACAAGACCCGCGCCGTCTTCGGCACCAGGCAGGTCGATGGCACGACCATGCGCACCTACCGCACCGGCGACCTCGGCCATGTGGACGAGAAGGGCATGCTGTGGTGTGCCGGCCGCATCGACGGTCAGGTCAAGGTCAACGGCTATCGCATCGAGCTGGGCGAGGTGGAGTCGGCCCTCACGGACGCCCCTGAGGTCAAGCTCGCCTGCGTCGTGGTCCGTCGCCGCCGTGTGTCGTCGTGCCTCGAGGCGCACGTGGAGCTCGTGGGCGACCATGGGACCGATGACGTGGCCCGTCTCGCCCGTGACCTCAGGTGCCGCCTGGCCGGCAGGCTGCCCGCCTACATGGTCCCCCGACGCATCGTGGTCGAGCCTGAGGTGGCGCTCACGCCCAACGGCAAGATCGACCGGAAGGTCTACCAGGCTCCCGCAGCCGAGACGTCCCGCAGGTCCTCGCACGCTCCGCACGTCTCGCGCCCCGCTCCCGTAGCCGCAGCGCTCGCTCCGCGATTCAATGCCTAAGCTCGCCTCCGCTTGCCCTAGCATCTGCTATGGACAATCGCCGGGGATGGTCCCCGGCTCGTGAAGCGAGGAGGAACCGTGGCAAATCGCATCGTGCTCAACACCATCTCCTATCACGGAGAGGGCGCCATCGACGAGATCTCAGGTGAGATCGAGAGGCGTGGCCATACAAAGGCCTTCGTCTGCTCTGACCCTGACCTCGTGAAGTTCGGTGTCACGGACAAGGTCACGCAGAAGCTCGACGCGGCCGGCATCCCGTGGTCGCTCTACTCCGAGATCAAGCCCAACCCGACCATCAAGAACGTCCAGGACGGCGTCGCGGCCTTCCAGGCGTCCAGCGCCGACTGCATCGTGGCCATCGGCGGTGGCTCGTCCATGGACACGGCCAAGGGCATCGGCATCATCGCCACCAACCCCGAGTTCGCCGACGTGCGCTCGCTCGAGGGCGTGGCCCCCACCAAGAACCATGCCGTCTTCACCATCGCCGTCCCCACCACGGCGGGCACCGCGGCCGAGGTCACCATCAACTATGTGATCACCGACCCTGAGAGGCGCCGCAAGTTCGTCTGCGTCGACACCAACGACATCCCCGAGGTCGCTTGCGTCGACCCGGCCATGATGGCGAGCATGCCCGTGGGCCTCACGGCATCGACCGGCATGGACGCGCTCACGCACGCCATCGAGGGCTACACCACCAAGGCCGCCTGGCAGATCCCCGACATGTTCCACCTCGAGGCCATCCGTCTCATCTCCGAGAACCTGCGTGACGCCGTCGCCGAGGCCAAGTCCGGCACGCCCGGCACCGGCCGCGAGGCCATGGCCCTTGGCCAGTACATCGCCTGGCATGGGCTTCTCCAACGTCGGTCTGGGCATCGCCCACTCCATGGCCCACTGCCTGGGAGCTAACTACGATACGCCCCACGGCGTGGCCTGCGCGATGATGCTCCCCAACGTCATGGAGTACAACGCCCCGGTCTGCGCGTCGCGCATGCGTGACGTCGCCGTCGCCATGGGCGTCGAGGGCGCCAAGGACATGACCCCCGAGGCCGGTGCCGCCGCTGCGGTGGCAGCCGTCCGCCAGCTCGGCGAGGACGTGGGCATCCCCAAGGTGGTCGACGCCCTCAAGGAGGACGACCTCGACCGTCTCGCGACCGACACCCTGGCCGACGCCTGCTGCCCAGGCAACCCCCGCGACGCGACCGCCGACGACGTCAAGGACCTGTTCCGCAAGGTCATGAGGTAATTCTCCCGTAAGCGGGTCGTCTCGTACCCGTCATGAGGGGGCGGTTCCACATCCGTGGGGCCGCCCCTTCGCTATACTGGCGATAGCTCATACGACCAGAGGGGCGGCCAGGCCGCCCGAGAGGGGACTCATCTATGAAGGGCATCATCCTTGCCGGCGGCTACGGAACCCGACTCCAGCCCATCACGCTTGCTACTTCGAAGCAGCTGCTTCCCATCTATGACAAGCCGATGATCTACTACCCGCTGTCCACGCTCATGATGGCCGGCATCCGCGACATCCTCATCATCTCGCGTCCCGAGGACCAGGCGAGCTTCAAGCGCCTCTTCGGCGACGGCAGCCAGCTCGGGCTCACTATCAGCTATGCCGAGCAGACCGAGGCTGGCGGAATCGCGCAGGCCTTCCTCATCGGCGAGAAGTTCATCGACGGCGACGCCTGCGCCCTCATCTACGGCAGCAACCTCTTCTATGGCCGCGGGTTCACCAAGCAGCTCGAGGAGGCAGCCGCCCGCCCCGAGGGCGCCACCGTCTTCGGCTGCCATGTCGAGCATCCCGAGCAGTACGGCATCGTCGAGGTCGGGGAGGGCGGCAAGGCCGTCTCCATCGAGGAGAAGCCCGACGTCCCCAAGTCCAACCTCGCCGTCACGGGCCTGTTCTTCTATGACTCCCACGTGTGCGAGTATGCCCACGAGCTGGAGCCCTCTGCCCGCGGCGAGCTCGAGATCACGGACCTCAACCAAATCTACCTCCAGAAGAGCGAGCTCAACGTCGCCGAGCTCGGGCGCAGCTTCGCCTGGTTCAGCATGGAGACGGCCGACGGCGTCTTCGACGCGAGCGAGTACATCCGCGTGGTCCAGAAGAACACCGGCGTGAAGGTGGCCTGCATCGAGGAGATCGCGTACAACCAGGGCTGGATCCGTCGTGCGCA
This sequence comes from Atopobiaceae bacterium, assembly GCA_022483015.1. NCBI lineage: Bacteria > Bacillati > Actinomycetota > Coriobacteriia > Coriobacteriales > Atopobiaceae > Atopobiaceae bacterium. The sequence goes on from JAKVOB010000001.1 coordinate 1,466,055, forward strand.
GCTGCTCGCGCTCTCCGAGAAGCTCAACCAGACCGAGTACGGCCGCTACATCGAGCGCATAGCCCTCTCGAGCCGCTAGAGCTCCGGGAAGGCCTGCTCGTCAGCATCCGGGAAGAGGTCCTCCCCGCAGTTACCGTCGCCATAGCGGGCCATCTGGTCTACCACGAGGCGGTTGGCTGCGGGGAGGACGTGCGTCTCGTAGCTCGTGACGGCGTCCGCCACCACGTCCCCGTCGATTTGGAGCGGTATGGCCGCCGATGAGGTGATATGGACGTCGGCCCCCTTGAAGCTCTCGATGTGGGGGCGTCCCGCGACCTTGCCAGAGCGGTCGACGAGCCCTCTCACCAGTGGCTTGAGCAGCTGTACGGATAGGTCGGCCTCGAGCACGATCACGTCGAGCAGACCGTCGTCCATCACGCAGTCGGGCACGATCTCGATGTCTGCCTGGATCATCGCGTTGTTCGCCACGAGGCAGGCGATGCCCTGTCTGACCTCGGTCCGCCCGTCGATGTCGATCGTGAAGGTGAGGACCGGGGGGTTGAGGTTGTTGAAGGCCGCCATGAAGTAGGCTGCCTCTCCCATGGCCCGCTTGTTGGGGATCGCCGCCTGCATGAGCTCGGCGTCATAGCCGGTGCCGCACATGAGCGAGAAGCCCTTCGTGTGCGGTTGCCCGTCCGCGTCTGTCCAAGAGGTCTCGCCGAGGTCGGTGGTGGCGCAGCGGCCGGCGCGGCAGGCACGGGCAAGCGCCGCGGGCTCGAGGGCGCATCCGAGGTTGGCGAACATGAGGTTGGCCGTCCCCGAGGGGAAGATGCACGTCCGCACGTTGCGGCCGCGCAGGGCATAGAGTATGGCGGCCACGGTGCCGTCGCCTCCCGATACCACGACCACGTCGTAGCCCTCGGCATCCCTCGTGACCTCGTCAGGCGAGAACCCGTCGCCCACGGCCCTCAGGAGCACCTCGTCACCGTGGCGCACGAGCGAGCGCTCGAACTCGAAGACGGCGTCGGAGCCGAACCCCGAGTCGAGGTTGTGGATGATGAGGCACCGCATGCGCATCCTCCGTAAGGTGGGTCCCGTGCGAACCGGCGCACGGGTGTACGGCTATCATTGGTCGTGGCCCGAGGGCCACGTACGTCACTGCACATCCTAACCGTTTGGCCCCAGGCCGAGCGACCCAAAGGGGCATGCGTGTTCATATCCACTGCCGACGACCTCTCAGCCTTCTGCGAGCGGGCCGCCACGTCAAAGGTCCTGGCCGTCGATACCGAGTTCCTCCGCGAGCGCACGTACTACCCTAAGCTGTGCCTGCTCCAGATGGCCGCGGGAGACGACATCGTCGCCGTCGACCCCCTGACGCTCACCGACCTCGCGCCCGTCGCCGACCTGTTCCGTGACACCTCGATCACCAAGGTCATCCACGCCTGCTCGCAGGACCTCGAGGTCCTCTACCAGACCATGGGCTGCGTGCCGCAGCCGGTCTTCGACACCCAGGTGGCCGCCGCGTTCCTGGGCTTCCGCACGCAGCTGGGCTACGGCCCGCTCGTGGAGGCCTACACCGGGGTCCACCTCGCCAAGGCCGAGTCGCTCACCGACTGGTCCAAGCGCCCGCTCGATGCCGAGCAGCTGAGCTATGCCGAGGACGACGTCCGCTACCTGCCACAGATCTACGACCGGATGATGTGCGACCTGGTCGAGAAGAACCGCCTCTCGTGGCTCCAACCCGAGCTGGCCAGCGTCTGCGACCCGTCACACTACGCCCATGACCCGCGTGAGGCCTACAAGCATGTCAAGCGCGTGACCTCCCTCACACGGCGTCAGCTCGCCGTCTGCCGTGAGGTCGCGGGCTGGCGAGAGGCACGCGCCCAGGACCGTGACATCCCGCGCAAGTGGGTCATGACTGACGAGGTGGTGCTCGAGCTCAGCAAGCGCGGTCCCAAGGACGCGGCCCGTCTCCACAAGATTCGTGGGACCGAGCAGGTCTCGGGGCGCGACGCGACCGCCATCGTGGATGCCGTCCGCACGGGGCTGTCGTGCCCCTCCGAGGAGTGCCCGCGCCTTCCCAAGCGGAGTCGTCCGGCACCCGAGCTCGAGAGCGTGGTCGACCTCATGTACGCCCTGGTGCGCGTGGTCTCCGAGAAGAGCGGCGTGGCCACCCCGCTCATCGCCACCAGGGACGACCTGGTCTCGTTCGCGCAGGACCGCTCCTCGGGTCGCCTGGCGGAAGGCTGGCGGCACGAGCTCGTGGGCTCGCAGCTCGAGCGCCTGCTCGACGGGCAGGTCGGCCTCACCGTGAAGGCGGGGCGCATCGAGGTCCTGTAGCATCCGCACGGGCCGACGCCTGCCGCTCACGGTTGGGTACAAGCTAGGACAAGCCGCGACCATCTGATTGCGCATGCTCGGGAAGGGGTTCCATGTACTACGGCTACGGATACGGCATGAACTGGAGCTACATCGCCCTCGTTGTGGTGTCGCTCGTCCTCGGGCTCATCACGCAGGCCTACATCAAGCGCACCTATGCCACCTGGTCGAAGGTCCCCACCTCGACGGGCGAGACGGGCGCCACCGTGGCACGGCGCATGCTCGACACCGAGGGCGCCTCCGCCGTCGGCATCACCTCGGTCGCGGGGCACCTCACCGACTTCTATGACCCACGTGACAACATGCTGCACCTCTCGCCTGAGAACCAGTCAGGCGGCTCGGTCGCGTCGGTGGCCGTGGCCTGCCATGAGGCTGGCCACGCCGTCCAGACGGCGCGCGGGTTCGTTCCTGGCAAGATTCGCACTGCGCTCGTCCCGGTGGTCAACTTCACCTCGAACATCTGGATGGTCGTGTTCCTCATCGGCATCTTCATGAACATGGCCGGCTTCACCACGCTCGCCATCATCCTGTTCGCCTTCACGGTCATCTTCCAGCTGGTAACGCTCCCGGTCGAGATCGATGCCAGCCGCCGTGCCGTGGCCTTCGTCGGCAGCTCGGCGGGGCTCGACCCCACGGCCGAGCGCGGCGCCAAGAAGGTCCTTACGGCGGCCGCCCTCACCTATGTGGCAGCAGCCCTCGTCTCTGTGCTGCAGCTTCTCTATCTCATCGGTCAGTCGGACAGGCGCTAGCATGGCCTGGTCCAAGCAGGACGAGCAGGGCGAGAGGGGCGCGCACGGCCCGCAGGCCCTCTCCGTCTCGGAGGCGGTCGCCACGGCCAAGGGGGCGGTGGCAGGGCTCGGCACCTTCGTCGTGATGGGCGAGGTCACCGGCTTCCGTGGTCCCAATGCACGCTCGGGCCACTGCTACTTCCAGGTGAAGGACGACTCCTCCTCCATGGACTGCATCGTCTGGAGGGGCGTCGCCGCGCACATGGGCTTCGAGCTGCGTGACGGCCTCAAGATTCAGGTCACCGGCGCGTTCGACGTCTATGCCGGAAGCGGTCGCCTCTCGTTCGTCGCCAAGCACGTCGAGGTGGCAGGGGAGGGGCTCCTGCGGCAGCAGGTCGCCGAGCTCGCTCGACGCCTCGAGCGCGAGGGTCTCATGGATCAGGGCCGCAAGCGCGCCATCCCTCGGTTCTGCACCCGCGTGGGCGTGGTCACGTCCCTCTCGGGCAGCGTGATCGAGGACGTCAAGCGCACCCTGGCTCGCAGGAACCCCCTGGTCGAGCTCGAGGTCGCCGGCTGCTCGGTCCAAGGTCCGGGGGCTGCGGCCTCCGTCGAGCAGGCCTTGGCCGTCGCCGAGGCCACCGCTCCCGACTGCATCCTCCTCGTGCGCGGGGGCGGCTCGTTCGAGGACCTCATGACCTTCAACGACGAGGGCCTGGCCCGCGCCGTCGCCCGCTGCGCGGTGCCCGTGGTCTGTGGCATAGGACATGAGCCTGACGTCTCGATCTGCGACATGGTCTGCGACCGCCGCTGCTCCACCCCCACGGCTGCCGCCGAGTCCGTGGCACCTGCGCTCGACGAGGTCGAGGCCGCCATCGCCGACCGGTCGGGCCGCCTCGTCTCGGCCCTCCAGGGCCTCTGTCAGCGCGACGTGCTCAAGGTCGAGGCCTCCGCCGATGCGCTCACGCGTGCCATGGACGCACGCCTCACCCGCGAGCGTGCGACCGTTGACGCCTTCGCGACGCACCGCTGCCTGTCAGACCCTGCCTTCGTCCTCGAGGGACGCGAGAACGACCTTCTCGCCCTCGAGCAGCGCCTGCATGATGCCATTCCGCGCAGCATGGCTCGCAGGGCTGCCGAGGTCGACGCAGCGGGTCGGCGCCTCACGTCGCTCGGCTCGCGACTCCTCGACCCGTACGAGGCCACCCTCGCCAGGTCGGCGGCCACGCTCGAGGCGCTCTCGCCCCTGCGTGTGCTGGGGCGTGGCTATGCCATCGCGCGGGACGCCCGGGGGCACGTGCTCTCGCATGCCGACCCATCGCTCGTCGGCCAGGACGTGACCGTCATGCTTGGTGACGGCACCCTCACGGCCAACGTCACCGCGGCAGATGCCGGGGGCGACCCCTCGAAGTAACCCATGGACGGCCCCACTGCCGCCCGCCATATCCGTCAGATACGTCGGGGCCGAGGCCCCAGGAGGAGAGGAAGCATCATGGCCGACGAACCACGTCCGGTGAAGGACCTCACGTTCAAGGAGGCCTCGGTCGAGCTCGAGCAGATCGTGCGTGCCCTCGAGGCGGGGGACCTCGAGCTCGAGGAGTCGCTCACGCGCTACCAGCGCGGGGTCGAGCTGCTCGCGAGCCTCAAGGAGCGCCTGGCCGATGCCGACCAGAAGGTGAAGGTGCTTCTCGACCAGACCGGGACCACCGCCACGGACACCACCGCGGCCCCGGCGACGGCGTTCATCGACGACTAACGAGCATGCGCCGGCCCACCGGCCGGGGAGGGAGCACCATGTCAGACTGCATCTTCTGCAAGATCGCCAACCACGAGATACCCTCGACCATCGTCTTCGAGGACGATGACGTCGTGGCGTTCAAGGACCTGAACCCCCAGGCGCCGGTCCACGTGCTCGTGGTGCCCAAGCACCACTATGACAACATCATCGATGACGTCCCCGCCCCGGTGCTCGCCGCCATGGTCCATGCCGTGGGCGTCGTGGCGCACGACACCGGCATCGACCAGACCGGCTTCCGCGTGATCGCGAACACGGGGGATGCCGCCGGCCAGACGGTCCACCACCTCCACATGCACGTGCTGGGTGGCTGTGACCTCGGCGAGGGCCTCGTTCCTGTGCCGGCAGAGGAGGCCTAGCATGGTCCCTGACACCGCCTCCGAGCGCGCCGCCGCGCTCCACAACGCCGGTTACAACTGCGCACAGGCCGTCGCCTGCTCCTTCGCCGATGACCTCGGCGTGGACGAGCGGACGATCTTCCGCGCCTGCGAGGGCCTGGGCCTGGGCATGGGCGGGACCGCCTGCACCTGCGGCGCCGTCTCCGGCGCCTGCGTGGCGGTGGGGCTCGCCACCTCCGACGGCGACCTCGACGACCCGCGGACCAAGCGTGACAGCTACGCGCTCTCCCGGCAGGTCACGGAGCGCTTCGGCCAGAGGAACGGCTCCACCACCTGCTGCGAGCTCAAGGGCATGACAGGCGGACCCATGCTGCGGACCTGCGACGGCTGCGTGCGCGACGCGGCGGCTATCGCGGCGGAGCTGCTTGGCAGCGAGGTCCCTGGGCAGGACGCCTGACGCTCGCCGAAGAGTCGACGCGTCATGCGCGCACGGACGTATGATGATGCGGGCGTCGCGGCTCCCCGCGCGCCTATCACTGGTGAATCGCACCCATGAGGGGTGCCATCGAGAGGAGTCACATGAACGTACTGGTCATCAATGCTGGCAGCTCTTCGCTCAAGTACCAGCTGCTCGACGTGGACACACGCGAGGTCTTCGCCAAGGGCAACTGCGAGCGCATCGGACTCGACGGTGCCTTCGTGGGCCACGAGGAGCAGGGCGCCAAGAAGGTCAAGACCATGATGGCGCTGCCCAACCACAAGGTCGCCGCCAAGTACGTGCTCGACCTGCTCGACGGCCTCGGCCTCAAGATCGACGGCATCGGCCACCGCATCGTGCAAGGCGGCTGGTACTTCCCCGACTCTGCCATCGTGACCGATGAGACGCTCGGCTGGGTCCGTGAGGTCGCCCCGCTGGCGCCGCTCCACAACTACGCCGAGGCCGACGTCATCGACTACTGCCGCGAGCGTATGCCCCAGATCGGCAACATCGTGGTCTGCGACACCTCGTTCCACCTGCAGATCCCCGAGGAGGCCCATCGCTACGCCCTTCCGCGTGACGTCGTGGACAAGCTGCACATCCGCAAGTACGGCGCGCACGGCACCTCGCACCGCTACATCTGGCGCGAGACCGACGCCTTCACCAACCACCAGGTCCACAAGCTCGTGAGCTGCCACATCGGCTCCGGCGCGTCGCTGTCGGCCATCAAGGACGGTCACGACATGGATACCACCATGGGCCTCACCCCGCTCGACGGCCTCGTCATGGGTACGCGCTGCGGCAGCATCGACCCGGCCACGGTGGTCTACCTCCAGCGCGAGGGCGGCTACTCGGCCGACGCCGTCGACGACATGATGAACAAGCAGTCCGGCCTCCTTGCCCTGTCAGGCCGTTCGAGCGACATGCGCGACGTCCAGGCCGGCGTCGACGAGGGCGACGAGAACTGCCAGGTCGCCTTCGACTGCTTCACCTACCGCGCCTCCCTGCTCGTGGCCGAGATGGCACAGGCCATGCAGGGCTTCGACACCATGGCCTTCTCGGCTGGCGTCGGCGAGAACGCCGCCTCTGTCCGTGCTGACATCTGCCGCCGCCTGGGCTGGCTCGGCGTCAAGATCGACGACGAGAAGAACGAGGTCCACTCGGGAGAGACGCGCGACATCTCCGCGGCCGACTCCAAGATCCGCGTCCTCATCGTCCCGACCGACGAGGAGTACATGATCGCCCTCGACGTCAAGCGCCTGCTCGGATAGCATGGCCGCTACCTCCTCAGGAGAAGCACCCTCGCGCCGGCATGTCGTCCCTCCCCGGGATGCCATGCCGGCCGAGCCTTGGCTCGCCTGGGCCCGAGAGCTCCAGGCCATAGCCCAGGCCGGCCTCTACTACACGAAGGACGTCTTCGACCGCGAGCGCTTCGAGCGCGTGCGCGAGCTTGCCTGCGAGTGCATGGGCGAGCTGTCTGCTGAGCCGATCGAGCAGGTCCGGGGCCTGTTCGCCAACGAGGACGGCTACCAGACGCCCAAGATGGACACGCGTGCCGCCATCCCCGACGAGGAGGGACGCCTCTGTCTCGTCCACGAGCGGGGAGGGGGGTGGTCGCTGCCCGGCGGTTGGGTCGACCAGGGGCAGACGGTCTTCTCCAACACCGTCAAGGAGGCACGCGAGGAGGCCGGCCTCCTGGTCGAGCCGGTGCGCCTCGTCGCCATCCAGGAGCACAACCTGCACAACCCTCACCCATGCGCCTGGGGGATCATGAAGCACTTCGTGCTCTGCCGAAACCTCGGCGGCGAGTTCGTCCCCAACGACGAGACGGTCGAGCGCGGGTTCTTCTCGGCTGACGAGCTACCCGAGCTCTTCGAGTCGAAGAACACGGCCGACCAACTCGCGCTCTGCTTCGACTGCCTCGAGGTCACGCGGGCCGGGGGAGCCTGGGACCCGTCGGTCGACTGACGAGAGCAGGTCCGGCAGCCATGTGCACGCGTGGATGTGTGGGCAATCAGGCATGTATGGTCATATAAGAAAACATGTATGATATTGGCAACGCAGGAGCATCTACCGAAAGGGGACTTGCCATGTCCGACCTCATCTTCCTCACACCCGTCTTCCACGAGAAGATCTGGGGAGGTCGCAAGCTCGAGACCGTGTACGGCTATGACATCCCCGACGGGGCCATCGGCGAGTGCTGGGCCATCAGCGCGCACCCCCATGGTGACTGCGTCGTGGCGGAGGGGGAGTATGCGGGCAAGCACCTCTCCGAGCTCTGGGAGGAGCACCGCGAGCTCTTCGGCAACCTCGAGGGTGACCGCTTCCCGCTGCTCATCAAGATCATCGATGCCGCCGGCGACCTCTCCATCCAGGTGCATCCCGACGACGAGTACGCCCGTGTGCACGAGAACGGCAGCCTGGGCAAGCGCGAGTGCTGGTACGTTCTCGACGCCGACCCCGGTACCACGATCGTGATCGGCCAGAAGGCCCATGACAAGGCCGAGTTCGCAAAGATGGTGGCCGAGGGTCGCTGGTCCGACCTGCTGAACGAGGTCCCGTGCCATACCGGTGACTTCTTCCAGATCGATCCCGGCACGATCCATGCCATCAAGGGCGGCACCCTCATCCTCGAGAGCCAGCAGTCGAGCGACGTCACCTACCGCGTCTATGACTATGACCGCGTGCAGGCGGACGGCACCAAGCGGCCGCTGCACGTGCGGCAGTCCGAGGACGTCGTGGACTACTCCATGGTGGCGCCTGAGTCCGGCAAGATCACCAATCCCGAGGTCGATGGCATCACCAACCTCGTCACCTGCAAGAACTACGCCGTCGACCGCGTGCGTGTGGACGGGTCCAAGACCTTGGCCGCGCCTGCGACCTTCCTGGACGTGAGCGTCATCGAGGGTTCCGGATCGGTGTGCGGGCACGAGGTGCACAAGGGTACCCACCTGGTGGTGCCTGCTGGCGTCGCGCCTGCGTTCGAGGGCACCATGACCCTCATCACGAGCAGGCCGTAGGGCTGGGTCGCAAGCGGCGGCATTTCGATACGTAAGGCAGGAAGCCGACGGGTCGCAGGTCTGACCCGTCGGCTTCCTTGTGCTGCGGTGCGCCTGAGGGCCGTCCGCCTAGAGCAGCGTGATCGCGAAGGCGCGCACGTCGGTGGCGCCGGGCTCGAGCATCGTGACGTCCTGCTTGTGCTCCATCACGTCGTCCTCGTCCGTGCGCGTGGCCGTGCCGCTCCAGGGCTCGAGGGCCACGAACGGCGCGTCGCCGGCGGCCGACCAGATGCCGATGTAGTCGAAGCCCGGGAACTCGATCCTGACGCCACGGTCGGACGTGGTGTCGCGCAGGGTGACGGTGCGCTCGGGCACGTCCTCGAGCACGATGGCGTCGTTGGCGAACAGCTCGTGGGTCACGGGCAGCACGTCCTTCTCGGTGAGGAGCGTGGTGGTGTGGTCGTAGTCGAGCAGGCCGCCATCGGCGATGACGGGGGTGGAGCAGCTCCAAGGCTCCTCGAAGGCCAGCTCGTAGTCATCGAAGGAGCCGTCGCTGCCGGGCATGGGCACGTTGAACGCCGGGTGCCCACCCACCGAGAAGGGCATGGTCTCGTCTCCGGTGTTGGTCACCGAGAAGCGCTGCTCGAGGCAGTCGTCCTCGATGACGGTGTAGGTCATCTCGAGGCGGAAGGGATAGGGGTAGGCGGCGAGCGTCTCGTCCGTGCTCTCGAAGCAGAAGGTGACGGAGTCGGGCGAGGAGGTCTTGACCGTGTGCTCGTTGATGCGTGCGAGGCCGTGGCGCGGCATGGTGCAGGTGCCAGCCGCGGATGCTGCGGTGTCTCCCCTGAGCGAGCCGACGATGGGGAACAGGACGGGCGCGTGCTTGCCCCATACGGCGGGGTCGGCCTGCCAGAGGTACTCATGTCCGTCGAGCGTGAGGCTCGAGAGCTGCGCGCCCATCGAGTCGATGCTCGCCGTCATCCGTCCGCGTGCGATGCGTGTCTGCATGGTCTTCCTTTCGCTACGGGCGCGTTCCCCCTCGCAACCCACCTGTGGCGACCTCGGCCGCCAGGACGTCCGTCACGTCCTGTCCCTATCATGCCCCAAGTCGCACGGAACCGCGGCGCGGCTAGGCGAGTTTCCGGGGATGCGGGTGCGGACGATGGGCCATGCCCGCTGAGATGCCGACAGACGGCCTTCTGTGTCACCACGCCCTGCCTGTCGTGCCGCCCGGCTGGACGCAGTGGCCTCGCTCGTAGGCCAGGCGTGCTACCCCTGTGTCTCTCTACAGGTCCTTCACGAGCTGCCAGCGGAATTGCCGTCTCGGATATGTCCGCTACCGCTCACCAGAAGCACGTCCGTTCCGCTTGCCCTGAGGGATACACTCTGCTCCGCATGCGAACTTGCCGGGCGCGTCAGCTCCTGGCAGGGTCGTGACGGCGTCGACGAGAGGGGAGCGCACATGGAGCAGGTCAGGTTCGCCACCATAGGCACCTCTATGATCACGGGGCTCATGATCGATGCCCTGAAGGTCTCGCAGCGAGCTACCTACCTCGGATCCTTCTCGCGTGATCCCGAGCATGCCCGCGCCTATACGGCCGAGCACGGCGGGGTCCAGCCCTTCTCGTCGCTCGATGCCATCGCGCACTGCCCCGACGTCGACGCGGTGTATGTCGCGAGTCCCAACGCGCTCCATGCCGCCCAGGCCATCCAGATGGTCGAGGCCGGCAAGCATGTGCTGGTCGAGAAGCCCTTCGCGTCGAACCGTCGCGAGGCGCTGTCGGTCTTCGAGGCCGCCCGAGCCTCGGGCGTCCACGTGATGGAGGCCATGCGTACCCTCCACGACCCCGCGTTCCGGGCCGTCAGGGAGGCCCTCCCGCGCCTCGGCACGACCCGCTCGGCCTGCATCCGCTACGGCAAGCGCTCCAGTCGCTATGACGAGTACCTCGCCGGGCGCCACACCAACATCTTCGATGCCTCCATGGCCACCGGTGCCCTCATGGACCTCGGCGTCTACTGCGTCGAGCCCATGGTCGAGCTCTTCGGCATCCCCAACGACATCAGGTGCTTCTCGACCAAGCTCGCCGGCGGCATCGATGCGGCCGGCGGCATCCTGGCAGACTATGACGACCTCGTCTGCGAGCTCGCCTACTCCAAGATCACCAACGACCTCGTGCCAAGCCAGGTCCAGGGGGAGGCGGCCACGCTCGTCGTGGACCACATGAACGCCCCCACCTCCGCCATCATCACCCGTCTGGACGGCACCAGCGAGGACGTCTCGCTCGGCGCCGGCTGTGACGGACCATCCCCTTCCGTCATGGCGCACGAGGTCGACGACTTCTGTGCTGCCATTGCGGGGGAGCTCGACATATTGCATTACCAGAAGGTCACGCTTGCGAGCCTCGCTATCATGGACGAGGCACGCTATCAGTGTGGGATCTCGTTTCCGGCCGACGAGGAGGACTGATCTAATGGCACGTCTGCATGTCATGGAGAGAAGCGAAGCGCAGGAGGTGATGGACGGCCTTCACGAGGCGCTCGGGCGCAGGCTCTCGGTGAGCTCGCTGGCACCGTGCCCCGTGGAGTTCACAGCCGCCTACATCGGGATGTGCGCTACGCAGAGCTGCGGCAAGTGCACGCCCTGTCGCGTCGGCCTGGGGGTGCTCCAGGACCTGCTCAACGACGTCCTCGAGAACCGCGCCGACGCGCACACGCTCGAGCTCATCGAGCGCACTGCCGAGAGCATCTACCTCTCGGCAGACTGCGCGATCGGCTACGAGGCCGGCCAGATGGCGCTCACCGCCATCCGCGGCTTCCATGACGACTTCGAGCATCATGTCAAGAACCATGCCTGCGGCTTCACGCAGAGCCAGCTGGTGCCCTGCGTGTCCGGCTGCCCGGCGGGTGTCGACATACCCGGCTACATCAGCCTGGTGGAGGCCGGCCGCTACACCGACGCCGTCCGCCTCATCCGGAAGGACAATCCGCTGCCGGTGGTCTGCGGCCTCGTGTGCGAGCACCCCTGCGAGATGCACTGCCGCCGTGGCATGGTCGACGATCCCATGAACATCCGCGGGCTCAAGCGCTTTGCCTGCGAGCACATGGAGCATGACTACAAGCCCAACATCCAGGATCCCACCGGCAAGCGCATCGCCGTGGTGGGCGGCGGCCCCGCCGGCCTCTCGGCGGCCTACTACCTTACCCTCATGGGCCACAAGGTCACGGTCTTCGAGGCACGAAAGCACCTCGGCGGCATGCTGCGCTATGGCATCCCCGCCTATCGCCTTCCCCGCGAGGACCTCGACGCCGAGATCCAGTGGATCCTCGACTGCGGCATCGACGTCCAGTTGGAGCACCCGGTCGACCCGGACGAGCTCGCCCGCCTGCGTGCCGACTACGACTCCGTCTACTTCGCCATCGGCGCCCACACTGACCACAAGCTCGGCCTCGACGGTGAGAACGCTGACGGCGTCGTCTCGGCCGTGCAGATGCTGCGTGCCATCGGCGATGGCGACAACCCCGACCTCACCGGCAAGCGTGTCTGCGTCATCGGGGGCGGCAACGTCGCCATGGACGTCTCGCGCTCGGCCGTCCGTTGTGGCGCCTCCAAGGTCTCGATCCTATACCGTCGACGCATCGCGGACATGACGGCCCAGGACGCCGAGATCGCCGGCGCGCAGGCCGAGGGCTGCGAGGTCCTCGAGCTCCATGCGCCCCTCTCGATCCAGGTCGACGCCTCGGGCAAGGTCACGGGCGTCGTCACCCAGCCTCAGATCATCGGCGGCCCCCAGCGTGGGCGTCCGGCTCCGCGTGCTGCCGAGGCCGAGGTCGAGGTCATCCCCTGCGACCGCGTGATCGTGGCCGTCGGCCAGGTCATCGACTCGGCCCCGTTCGAGGCTGCGGGCATCCCCTGCAAGCGTGGCAAGGTCGTGACCGACGCCGGAGGTGCCGTGCCCGGACAGGACGGCCTCTTCTCCGGCGGCGACTGCCAGACCGGTCCGGCCACCGTCATACGTGCCATCAACGCCGGTAAGGTCGCGGCCTCCAACATCGACCATCACCTCGGCTTCGAGCATGTGATCACGCTTGACGTCGACCTGCCGCCCGTGCAGTTCAAGGGCAAGACGCTGTGCGCCAGGTGCGAGATGACCGAGCGCGAGGCCTCCGAGCGCGTCGCTGACTTCGACAACGTCGAGAACGGCCTCACGCCCGAGGAAGCCCACCAGGAGGCGTCGAGGTGCCTGAGGTGCGACCACTTCGGGTACGGCGCGTTCAGGGGAGGGAGGATCGAGCAATGGTAGACAAGAAGGAGAGCACCATGGTGACCCTCACCATCGATGGCAAGGACGTCACGGTGCCGGAGCACACCACGATCCTCGATGCGGCCGTCAAGGCCGGCATCAGGATCCCGACGCTGTGCTACCTGCGCGACCTCAACGAGATCGGCGCCTGCCGCGTCTGCATCGTCGAGGTCGAGGGCATCGACCAGCTCGTGGCCTCATGCAACAACTACGTGCTCGACGGCATGGTCGTGCACACCAACAGCCCCAAGGTCCGTGCGGCCAGGAAGACCAACGTCGAGTTCATCCTCTCGCAGCACGACTCCGAGTGCACGAGCTGCGTGCGCTCCGGCAACTGCACGCTCCAGACTCTGGCCAACGACCTCGGTATCTTCGAGCTCCCGTACAAGAAGCACCTGCCCCACGAGCCGTGGGACCAGTCGTTCCCGCTCATCCGCAACAACGACAAGTGCATCAAGTGCCTGCGTTGCATCCAGGTGTGCGAGAAGGTCCAGGCCACGGGCATCTGGGACATCGCCAACCGCGCGAGCCACGCCAACGTCAACGTCGCAGGCGGCGTGCCCATCGACCAGACCGACTGCGCCCTCTGCGGCCAGTGCATCACGCACTGCCCCACGGGCGCGCTCCGCGAGCGCGACGACACCGACCGCGTCTTCGACGCGCTGGCTGACCCCGACAAGGTCGTCCTGGTGCAGATCGCCCCGTCCGTGCGTGCCGCCTGGGGCGAGCCCCTCGGCCTCACCCACGAGCAGGCCACGGTCAAGCGCCTGGTGGCGGCCCTGCGTCCCATGGGCTTCGACTACATCTTCGACACGGACTTCTCGGCCGACCTCACCATCATGGAAGAGGCCAGCGAGTTCTTGGCCCGCGTGGGCGAGGCTGCCGACGACCCCTCGGTCAAGTTCCCGATGTTCACCTCGTGCTGCCCGGGCTGGGTGCGCTTCGTGAAGTCGCATCACCCCGAGCTGCTCGACCAGATCTCGACCTCCAAGAGCCCCCAGGGCATGTTCGGCGCCATCGCCAAGAGCTACTACGCCGAGCTCATGGGCATCGACCCCCACAAGATCTTCTCGGTGTCCATCATGCCGTGCCTCGCCAAGAAGGCCGAGTGCGACATTCCCGTGCTGAACGACGCCTGCGGAGACCCCGACGTGGACTGCGTCCTCACCGTGCGCGAGGTCGACCGTATGATCCGCGCCGAGCACGTGGACGTGTGCAACCTCGAGGAGGCCGAGTTCGACAGCCCCCTGGGCATCGGTACCGGCGCCGGCGTCATCTTCGGTGCCACCGGCGGCGTCATGGAGGCCGCGCTCAGGAGCGCCTACCACTTCGTCACCGGTGACGACCCCGACCCCGACGCCTTCTCTGACGTCCGCGGGCTCGACGGCTGGAAGGAGTCCACGTTCGACCTGGCGGGAACCACCCTCCATGTGGCCGTGGCGAGCGGTCTGGGCAATGCCGAGCGGCTCATCGAGGCCCTCGAGGCCGGCGAGGTCTCCTATGACTTCGTCGAGATCATGGCCTGCCCCGGCGGCTGCGCGGGCGGCGGTGGCCAGCCCATCCACGACGGCGAGGAGCTCGCCGGCGTCCGTGGCGACGTCCTCTGGGGGCTCGACAAGGTCTCTGACCTTCGCATGAGCTACCAGAACCCCTCCATCCAGGCCTGCTACAGGGACTTCCTCGACAAGCCCCTCTCGGAGCGTGCCGAGAAGCTCCTGCATACCGACCAGTTCGCCTGGCTCATGCCCGGCGAGCCCGACCAGCGTGGCAAGGAGGGCGAGTAGCGCCTGATGCGACGTGACCACCCCATCAGAAGGTTCTGCCTCGCCGCCATCGTGAGCTGTCTCGTGGTGGGCGTCCTGGCCCTTATGGGCTGCGGAGGGTCCTCCTCCGACACGGCGTCCACCACGCAGGCGGCCACCACGGCTGAGGCCTCCACGAACTCCGGCACCACGGTGCGCGTGGCCTCGCTCAAGGGGCCCACGTCCGTGGGGCTCGTCTCGTTCATGGAGAAGGCCAAGGCAGGGCAGTGTGCCAACGACTACCAGTTCACCATCTCTGGCACGGCCGACGAGATCGTCCCCAAGGTCATCTCTGGTGACGTCGACATCGCGCTCGTCCCTGCCAACGTGGCCTCGGTGCTCTCCAACAAGACGGACGGTGACATCTCGATCATCGACATCAACACGCTGGGCGTCCTCTCCGTCGTGACGGGTGACTCGTCGATCAAGGACTTCTCCGACCTCGCGGGGCACACCGTCTACATGACGGGCAAGGGTTCCACGCCCGAGTACGTCATGGAGTACCTGCTCGACCAGGCGGGCATCGCCGACCAGGTCACGCTCGAGTTCAAGAGCGAGGCCACCGAGGTCTCGAGCGCGCTCGCGGCCGACCCCTCGGCCATAGGCGTGCTCCCCGAGCCCTACACCACGGCTGTCACCACCAAGAACTCTCAGCTCAAGTCCGTCATCAGCCTCACTGACGTCTGGGATGACGTCACGGGTGGCTCGAGCCAGCTCGTCACGGGCGTGACCATCGTGCGCAACGAGTTCCTGACGGCGCACCCCGACGTGGTCCAGGACTTCATCACGGAGCAGTCTGCCTCGGTCGACGCCGTGAACGCCGACCCTGCGGGCTCCGCCCAGGGCGTGGTCGACGCGGGCATCGTCGACAGCGTGGAGGTCGCCGAGAAGGCCATCCCCAACTGTCAGCTCGTCTGCATCACCGGCGCCAAGATGTCCAAGGCGCTCGGCGGCTACTACAACGTGCTCTACTCGGCTGACCCGTCCTCCGTGGGCGGCTCGGTCCCCACCGAGAACATGTACTACCTCGGATAGCATGGCATCCGAAACACAAGGTGGCGTGACACCAGGCGGGGACGTGCCAAGGCGCGCCCCCGCTCGTGCCATCGCGCGCAAGGTCGGTGTCGTCGCCTTCTGGCTCGTGGTGTGGGAGGCGGCATCGCTCGTGGTGGGATCTCCGCTCATCCTGGCCGGACCCCTTGACACGGCGGTCGCGCTCGGCGGCATCCTCACGGGCGGTCGGCTCCTGGGTGTGGTGGGCTTCTCGTTCGTGCGCATCGTGGGCGGCTTCCTTGTCGCCTTCGTAGGTGGGCTCCTGCTCGGGGCCCTCTCGGCACGTCATGACCTCCTCCGCGAGCTCCTGAGCCCCCTCATGTCGATGCTCAAGTCCACGCCGGTCGTGTGTCTGGTGGTACTTCTCCTCATCTGGTTCGGGTCGGCCAACGTGTCGGCCGTGGCGGTCGCCCTCGTGGTGCTGCCTGCCATCTGGTTCACGGTGGTCGAGGCCGTTGGCCACCTCGACAGGGACGAGGCGGACATGCTCGACGTCTTCCACGTGCACGGCCTACGTCGTCTTGCCGCCTCGTCGTGGCGCCAGATCCTGCCCTACCTGGACTCGATCTGCCGGACGGTCGTCGGCATGAGCTGGAAGGCCGGTGTTGCGGCCGAGCTCATCGGCATTCCCATGGGCAGCATGGGCGAGAGGATCTACCAGTCCAAGCTCCTGCTCGAGACGGCCGACCTCTTCGCCTGGACGGCCGTCATCATCGCGCTGGCCTTCCTCTGCGAGAAGGGCTTCCTGTGGCTGCTGCGAAGGTCCGGCTCCTGGGCGCTCGCCTGGTCGGTGCGCCCCTCAACCCACGTCGTGCATCCGTCCTGTGCGTCAGAGTCCCTTGCCGCGCGTGATGCCGACCTGGGACATGACGGGGTCGGCGTCCTGCGCGGCCTCACGAGGGAGTTCCCGCGTGGCAGCAGGACATGCCTGCTCGACGTCTCCGGCGCCGGCAAGTCCACGCTGCTGAGGGCACTTGCGGGCGTCGACGAACCGATTGCGGGGACCGTGGAGGTACCCGGGCGTACGGGGCTCTCGTTCCAGGGGACCTGCCTCATCGACGAGCTCTCCGCACGGGGAAACGTCGCGCTCGTGGCAGGTCGTGAGGTCTCGGCGGCTGACATCGCGGCGCTGCTCGGCGAGCTGCTCCCGGCGGAGGTGCTGGACCGGCCGGTGAGGGAGCTCTCGGGAGGTCAGCGGCAGCGCGTGGAGCTGGTACGTGCGATGGCCTGGCCTTCCTCGGCGGTGCTTCTCGACGAGCCCTTCGCTGGCCTTGATGTCGATATGCACTGGCGGGCGGCAGGGTTCGTGGACACCCATCTTGGCGGACGCACCCTTGTGGTGGCGACCCATGACAACGGCGATGCCATGGCGCTCAGGGCGCGGGTGGCGGTGCCGCTTGCGCCGGGCGCGCGCCCGGGAATCAAGTGACCCAGGCTAGGCGTGGCGCGCCAGCAGCTCGACCTGCTCGGCGGTGACGTCGAGGACCTGCTGGGCCACCTCGGCGGCCTCGTCGGAGGCATCCATGCAGGCGGTGAGGGTGCAGGTGCCGCCGAACGTGTGGGCGCTCAGCTGGAAGGTGGGCCATGGCCTGGTCGCCGTGGCCACCAGCATATCGGTGACCTTGGTCTGGCCGAAGTCGACCTGGGCCTCGCGGGTCACGCCGAGGTTGGTGTATGAGAGGGCGTCAGGCATGCCGGCGTTCTCGAAGATGCCGCGCATGGCGTCGTAGGGCAGCGCTTTGACGGCCTCGAGCATCAGTGGGTCCCTGAGGCCGGCATCGCTGGCCTTCGCCACGCGCATCTGGCGCGAGACAGCGGCGATGGTGGCCATGAGGGGTTCGCGCACATAGGAGCTCACGCGGCACGAGAGCGACCCGGTGAGGTTACAGACGCCGCAGGTCTGGCCGGCCCGCGCGTAGCGCCTGAGGTCGATGGGGCAGGGGAGTACGACTGAGTCAGAGCCCACCGCCGAGCACAACGTGCGGCCGTATGCCGCAAGCAGGAGGTCGTTCGCGGTGGCACCGACAGCGGCCACCGTGGCACATGCTTGCTCGAAGTCGGCCGCGGCTATGTCCCTGCGGGCGAGTCTGGGGCAGGCAGACCCTGAGGCGGCGGGCATGACGAGGTCAGGGTCGGCCTTCGGGGCGCGAGGGTCATGTGCGAGGACGCGGGCCAGATGCGTCGCCGGGATGTTGCGGGTGATCTGCAGGAGGCCTCGCGTGGCGGGGACGGTGAGGCTGGGCGCGGCGTCGGATCCGGTGTCCTCGCCGGTCGCGCGCGCATAGGCTGACGACAGCAGGGAGAGCACCTGGCGGAAGCCCCCGAAGTCACAGAGCATATGATGGGCGCAGACGACCAGCGTGTCCGGGCCCGTCGGACGACGGACCACGGTGACGCGAAGCTGCGGGGCCACCATCGGGTTGAGGTGTGCGAGGAGCGCCGTGCGGACGGTCTTGTCGTAGGCATCGTCGTCGCAGGTCAGGAGTCGGAGGATGCGCACCGAGGCATCGTCGAATGTGCGCCAGCAGTTGGCGCGCGCATCGAAGGCACCCGCCGCGGCGGGGACGGCCGTGACGACGTGGGCGCAGGCCTCCTTGAGGGCCGCGAGGTTGAGGCGCCCGTCCAGGGCGAGCGCGCATCGCACGAGGGCCTCCTGGCGCTCGTCGAAGTAGCGCTGGATGGTGTCGAGCGGCTGAAGGGGGACGATGGCGCCCTGGTCCTGGGTCATGTCGATGCCTTCCCTCTGGTGGAGCGGGTCACGTTCCTGAAGCACCATACCCCATGTCGATGGACGGGTGATGTGGCGGAGGTGCCGCGTCGATCCGGGGCGACGCCGTGTGCGATGCGGGCTGGCGGCGGTGACATGCCTGCACGGTCGGTGGTGCTCGCCAGGCCAGCCCGATGTCGTTCGTGGGCGCCTTGCGACCCCTGCCTCCTGGCAGCGGGTGGCCGCCTGCGTCGTGCTAGGCTATGACCTGCTACTCAACCCTGTTTCTCTCGCGAAGGGATCTTCCCATGACCTGCACGTGCCGTCGCCTCCGCACGGCCCCGTTGTTCGCGATCGCATGCGCCTGCGTCTGCTGCCTGGTCGCCCTCGCGGGGTGCTCGACCGCCTCGGCCTCCTCGTCGTCCACGGCCTCCGCGGCCTCCACCGGCTCCGGCTCGGCCACGACGTCCTCCTCCTCTTCCTGTGCCACCGCGGCCGTCGGCGATGCCAAGTACTCGACGGGTCTCCATCACGCCACCATCGAGGTCGAGGGTTACGGCACCATACAGGTCGAGCTCAACGCCAGCATCGCTCCTATCACCGTCTCGAACTTCGCCCGCCTCGTCGACGAGGGCTTCTACGACGGACTCACGTTCCATCGTGTGATCTCGGGCTTCATGATCCAGGGCGGGGACCCCAAGGGCAACGGCACCGGTGGCTCTGACCAGTGCATCAAGGGTGAGTTCTCGAAGAACGGCGTGGTG
Source organism: Atopobiaceae bacterium (assembly GCA_022483015.1). NCBI lineage: Bacteria > Bacillati > Actinomycetota > Coriobacteriia > Coriobacteriales > Atopobiaceae > Atopobiaceae bacterium. The sequence continues at coordinate 1,485,375 of JAKVOB010000001.1, forward strand.
AACACCCTGTCGCACACGCGTGGGACCATCTCGATGGCGCGCTCGACCAACTACAACTCGGCAAGCTCGCAGTTCTTCATCATGCAGGCCGACAACACCTCGCTCGACGGCCAGTACGCCGCCTTCGGCCATGTGACCTCGGGCATGGACGTGGTGGACGCCATCTGTGCCAACGTCCCCACGACCGACTCGAACGGGACCGTCGCTGCCGAGAACCAGCCCAAGATCACCTCGATCACGATGGTCGACTAGTCGGTCGAGGGCCGCAGGCAACGTCCGCACTTCCCACGTCGCACGACGCATCCGACCCGAGATGCGTCGTGCGTCCTCATGTGAGCCACCGCTTGCGGACAAGTCTGCTTCGTGTCGGTGCGCTCGGGTATAAGCGACAAAGTGTGCGATGTGGGGCATATCCTCATCGCAAGAGCTCAACGCATACCGCGCCTGACACGGGAGGCATCATGACCCTCGATATTCTTCGTGCTGCTGGCATCGACTGCCCGCCAGAGAAGCTCCACGCCGACCTTACGGCCGCCGAGCTGGTGGAATGGGCGCTCAAGAGGGGAGAGGGCGAGCTCGCCGTCAATGGCTCGCTCTGCGTGACCACCGGCGAACGTACGGGCCGTTCGCCCAACGACCGCTTCGTGGTCGATGACCCCGCCATCCATGACCGTGTTGCCTGGGGGCCGGTCAACGTCCCGATCGACCGCGCGCACTTCTCGTCCATCCGCGACCGAGCGGCAGGTCGCCTCTCCGACCGCAACCTCTTCGTGGTCCGTGCCATGGCAGGCGCCGACCGCGCGCACTCGCGCAAGGTCATGGTCGTCTGCGAGCTGGCGAGCCAGGCGCTCTTCGCCCATCAGATGCTCATCCGTCCCACGGCCGCGGAGCTAGCGGACTACGGTCAGCCTGACATCCTCGTCCTGGCAGCCCCGGGGCTTCACACCGACCCCGAGCGCGACGCCGTCCATTCCGACGCGGCGGTCATCCTCGACCTTGCTCGCGGCCAGATCGTGGTGGCGGGCACGGCCTACTCCGGCGAGATCAAGAAGGGCGTCTTCTCGTTCATGAACTGGCTGCTCCCCGTCGAGGACGACGTGCTTCCCATGCACTGCTCGGCCAACATGGACCAGGCCACGGGCGAGACGGCCGTCCTGTTCGGGCTCTCGGGCACCGGCAAGACGACACTGTCGGCAGACCCCTTCCGTGACCTCATCGGCGATGACGAGCATGGCTGGTCCGACAAGGGCGTCTTCAACATCGAGGGCGGCTGCTACGCCAAGACCATCGACCTCGACGCTGCGGCCGAGCCTCAGATCTACAACGCCATCAGCTTCGGTTCCATGTGCGAGAACGTCGTCATCGACTCGCATACGCGCCGGCCCGACTACACGGATGGCTCGCTCACCGAGAACACGCGCGTGGCCTATCCCGTGGAGCACATCGACAAGGTCAACGTGAGAGGAACCGGCCAGGTCCCATCGGTGGTGCTGTTCCTTGCCTGTGACGCCTTCGGCGTGCTGCCCCCCATCTCGCGCCTCTCGCGCGATGGCGCCATGTATCACTTCCTCATGGGGTTCACCAGCAAGGTCGCCGGCACCGAGCAGGGCGTGAAGACGCCACAGCCCACGTTCTCCGCCCTCTTCGGCGAGCCGTTCATGCCGCTTGACCCCATGGAGTACGCCCGCATGCTGGGTGACCGCATCGACCGTTACCACACGCGCGTCTATCTGGTGAACACCGGCTGGTCAGGGGGTCCCTATGGGGTCGGCAGCCGCATCAAGCTCAAGGTCACGCGTGCCCTCGTCACGGCCGCGCTCGCCAACTCGATCGGCGACGGAGGCTGGTGGCATGACGACCGCCTCAACCTCGACGTCCCGCGTGACTGCCCGTTCGTGAAGCATGCGATGCTCGATCCCAAGAGCACCTGGAAGGATCCCGAGGCCTACAAGGCGGCGGCGCTTACCCTGGCCGAGATGTTCGAGGAGCATCGCAAGGACCGCTATCCCGACCTGGACGCGGATGTGATCGCGGCAGGGCCGAGCGTCTCGTAAGGGTGGGGTGGAGAAGGCACTTTGCGGTAAAGCCCTGTGCCATAGCGTGAATGCATGAAGAGGCCCCCGACACCACGTAGGTGTCGGGGGCCTCTTGTGCAGGACGTTGGGTATCGAGCCTACTCGGCAGCCGCGGCCATCTGGGCCTGGACGGCGGTGATGGCGATGACGCCCACGATGTCGGTGGCAGAGCAGCCGCGCGAGAGGTCGTTGACCGGCTTGGCGATGCCCTGGAGCAGCGGGCCATAGGCCTCTGCCTTGCCAAGGCGCTGGACGAGCTTGTAGCCGATGTTGCCCGCGTCGAGGTTGGGGAACACGAGGACGTTGGCCTGGCCGGCAACCTTGGAGTCCGGTGCCTTGAGGGAGGCGACCTCGGGGATGAGGGCGGCGTCAAGCTGCAGCTCGCCGTCACAGGCAAGCTCGGGGGCCTTCTCGTTCACGGCCGCGGCAGCGTTGCGGACCTTCTCGACGTACTCACCCTTGGCAGAGCCCTTGGTGGAGTACGAGAGCATGGCGACCTTGGCCTCGGTGCCCATGAAGGCCTTCCAGGTGGCTCCGCATGAGATGGCGATCTCTGAGAGCTGGTCTGCGTCGGGGTACTCGTTGAGGCCGATGTCAGAGAAGAGGAACGTGCCGTTCTGGCCCATCTCGCAGTCGGGTACGCAGACCATCATGAAGCCCGAGACGAGCTTGGTGCCCGGGGCCGTCTTGATGATCTGGAGTGCGGGGCGCAGCGTGTTGGCCGTGGAGTGGCAGGCGCCTGAGACCAGGCCGTCGGCATCACCCATCTTGACCATCATCATGCCGAAGTAGGTGTTGTCATCCACGGTCTCGCGAGCCTGCTCGATGGTCATGCCCTTCTTGGCACGGAGCTCGGCGAGCTTGGCGGCGTAGGCCTCGTGCTTGTCGGAGGCCTTGGGGTCTACGACGGTGGCGCCGGGCACGTCGATGGTGGCCGGGTCGCCCAGGATCACGAGGTCGGCAAGGCCCTCCTCGATGACGGCCTTGGCTGCGGCGATGGTACGGGGGTCCTCGCCCTCGGGCAGTACGATCGTCTTCTTGTCGGCGGCCGCTGCCTTCTTCATACGGTCTAGAAAGTCGCTCATGAACGCTCCTTCTCCTTGTGCGTTTCGTACCTTATGGTGCCAAGCACATCCAGTATAAGGGCGCGTGATAGAATCGGTACCGAGATCGAGTCGTGCACGCACCGCGTACACCTCGATTTCTTCGTGTTATGGGAAGGTCGGTCGCGGGGTGGCACGTCGCATGCCGAGGTCGGCAGAGCTGTTCGAGAGGATATAGATGACGCTCCAGAGTGGTCTGCCCCAGGATTTCAATGCCGAGAACTACGACATGCTCGTGGTCGGTGCAGGTTACGCAGGCGCCGTCTGCGCGAGGAGCCTTGCCGAGGCCTGTGGCTGGCATGTGGCCGTGCTCGAGCGTCGCGACCACGTCGCGGGCAACGCCTATGACTTCTATGACAAGGACGGCATCCTCGTCCACAAGTATGGTCCGCACATCTATCACACCGAGAACGATCGGGTGCACCAGTTCCTCTCGCGCTTCACGGAGTGGACCGACTACCAGCACAAGGTCCTCGCCAACATCCACGGCACCCTGATGCCGGTCCCGTTCAACCATGCCTCGCTGAAGCTCGCCTTCGGGCCTGAGCGCGGCGAGCGCCTCTATGCCAAGCTCGTGGCGACCTTCGGTGAGAACAAGAAGGTCCCCATCATGGAGCTTCGCGAGAAGAACGACGCCGACCTCGCAGAGGTGGCCGACTACGTCTACGAGAACGTCTTCCTGCACTACACCATGAAGCAGTGGGGCAAGACGCCTGACCAGATCGATCCCTCCATCACCGGCCGTGTCCCCGTGTTCGTGGGCGACGACGACCGGTACTTCCCCAAGGCCCCGCACCAGGGCATGCCTGCCGACGGCTATACCAAGCTCTTCGACCGTCTGCTCGACCATGACCTCATCGACGTGTTCTGTGACGTCGATGCTCGCGACATCCTCGAGGTCACGCCTTCGTATGCCATGGTCTCGGGCAAGCCCTACGGCGGCGAGATCGTCTATACGGGCCCGCTCGACGAGCTCTTCGGGCTCGACCTCGGCGGCCTGCCGTATCGCACGCTCGACATGCGGTTCGAGACGCTCGACCAGGACCAGTTCCAGCCCGTGGGCACGGTCAACTACACCACGAGCGAGGACTTCACCCGCATCACCGAGTTCAAGAACATGACCGGCCAGGTCGTCCCCGGCAAGACCGTCATCATGCGCGAGTATCCCAAGGCCTACGAGCCAGGCAGCGGCGAGACCCCGTACTACGCCATCCTCGAGGATGGGTCGCGTGCCCTCTACAAGCGCTACCTCGATCGCGTCGAGGGCGTCTCGAACTTCCATCCGGTGGGACGCCTCGCCGAGTACCGCTACTACGACATGGACGGCGTGGTGGCATCCGCCCTCGACCTGTCCGACGAGCTCGTGGCCGCGCACTCCTAGGCCTGCCCGCCCCAACCCGCACGAAGGAGGGGAGCCATCCCCATGAGCAAGACCATCACGTTCGGCGTTCCCTGCTACAACTCCGCCGAGTACATGGACACGTGCATCTCCTCGATCATCGACGGCTCGGACGCCGCCGATGACGTCCAGCTCATCATCGTCGATGACGGCTCCACCAAGGACGACACGTTTGCCAAGGCGCAGGAGTGGGAGACCCGCTATCCCACCATCGTGAAGGCGGTCCATCAGGAGAACGGCGGTCATGGCATCGCGGTCCTGAAGGCCCTCTCCCTCGCCGAGGGAACCTACTTCAAGATCGTGGACTCCGACGACTGGCTCGATGCCGCCGCCCTGAAGGAGCTTCTCGCGAACCTTCGCGGCTTCGTGAACCATGACGTGCGCATCGACCTCGTGATCTCCAACTACGTCTACGAGCATGTGGAGGACGCTCGTCAGACCTTCGTGGACTACCGGTTCGCGCTGAAGCCTGACAAGATTCTCACCTGGCATGACATCGGTCACTTCACCATGAGCCAGAACCTGCTCATGCACTCGCTGTGCTACCGCACCGACATCCTGCAGGCGGGCGGCATCCCCATGCCTGCCCACACCTTCTACGTGGACAACATCTACGCCTACGTGCCGCTCCCGCGCTGCAAGACGCTCTACTACCTCGACATAGACCTGTACCGCTACTTCATCGGCCGCGAGGACCAGTCTGTGAACGAGAAGGTCATGGCAAGTCGCATCGACCAGCAGATCCGCATCACGCGCATCATGATGCACGCCTATCACCTGTACGACGACATCGACTCGTTCCACCTCCGCAGTTACATGGTGGGGTACTTCACGATGATGATGGCACTGTGCTCGATCTTCTCGCGCCTCTCCGACAAGCCGAACGCCATGGCCGAGTGCAAGGCGCTCTGGGACGAGCTCCGGGAGTACGACAGCAGGATGTACCGGCGTGCGAGCAAGGGCGTCCTCGGCCTCTCGACCAACCTACCCACCAAGACGGGCGAGAAGGTCACCATCGGCCTGTACCGCTTCGCCCAGAAGCTCGTGAAGTTCAACTGACCACGCTCGCAACTGTCTGCATGCCTGGACCGAGCGTCCGGCGTGCGGCTCGTATCGGAGGCATCCGCACCTTGGCTTTCAAGAGACCGGCAACCGTCGCCCTCGGATCGGGCAACGTCTACCGTGACCACGGCACCTCTGCCACGAGCTCGGCGGAGCTCGGCCTTGCCCTGGACGACGTGGTCATCCTCTTCGCCAGCGACGAGTGGTACGTGCCCTATCTCTCGGTGGCCCTCGAGTCGATCGTGGAGCATACCGACCCGGCCCGTAACTACGACGTCGTGATCCTCTCGACCAACATCACCCCGGTGAGCATGAGGACCCTCTGTGACCAGGTGGAGCGCGACAACTTCCACATCGGTTTCCTTGACGCCCCCACGGCGATGGGAGATGTCGAGCTGCCCTGCCGCGGCCACTTCAGGAAGGAGACCTACTACCGCCTCATGGCGCCTGAGATGCTGCCAGACGTGAGCAAGGCCATCTACCTCGATAGCGACCTTGTCGCTCTGACCGACGTGGCCGCCCTGTTCGACACGGACGTCGATGGCTACCTGCTCGCGGCGACCCGTGACGCCGACACGGCCGGGCAGTGCGACGGATACGATTGCACGGTCAAGGCCTATCTTGAGGGGCAGGTCGGCCTCGACGACACGCATACCTACTTCCAGGCGGGCGTGCTCCTGCTCAACCTCGAGGAGTTCAGGCGTCGCACCACGTCAGACGAGCTCGTTGGCCTCGCCACGGAGCATACCTGGAAGTGGCTCGACCAGGACGTCCTCAACCACGTGGCGCGCAACGGCGGCTATCGTGCGGTCGACATGCGCTGGAACGTGCTCGTGGACTGGGAAGGGCTGCGTCGTACCCACATCATCGGCGCCGCAGCCCCCGAGGTCCGTGCCGCCTACGAGAAGGCTCGCCTCGATCCGCTCATCGTGCACTATGCGGGCACGGACGACCGTCCCTGGGTCAACCCCAAGATGGACATGGCCGAGTACTTCTGGGACTATGCCTCGAGGTGCCCCTATCATGACGAGATCCTGCAGCGGCTCCACCAATCCCGGCACACCTTGCACGGATGGCTCCATCGCTTCCCGGCCTTCTTCATGTTCAAGTTCGGCATGCCGATCGTCGACTGGTGCCTGCCTCCGGGAAGGCGCAGGCGTGCCTGGTTCATCCTGAAGTTCTACCATTTCGGTGGTTACACGGGCTAGATGTCCCGATCTTGAACCGGCGTGTGCTGGGGTGCCACGAAGTGGTCCACGACCTCGGCGATGACGCCCTCGTCGCAGGTGGCCGAGCAGACGTAGTCGCAGCTCGGGGCGACGTCCGGCGTGACGTTGGCAGCCCCCACCCCAAGTCCCGCCGCGCGGATCATGGCGAGGTCGTTCACGGAGTCGCCGCAGCCTATGCACTCGTCCAGGCCGATGCCGAGCAGGCCTGCAAGGTGCGCGAGCCCGGAGCCCTTGTCGACGCCCTTGGGACAGAACTCGATGTAGCGGTTCGACGAGTAGACCACGGTCGTGCTCTCGACGAGGTGCTCGGCGCCATATCGTGCGGGATCGCGGCCGACCTCGTGCAGGAAGCCGAAGTCGTCTGACTGGATGAGGCACTTGGCGATCGGCTCATTCGCCAGGAAGTCGACGTCGTCCTCTGGGAAGTCCTCCACGAGCATGCGTCCGGCGAGGAAGTCGCGCTCGGAGGCGTTCATCCGCGAGCACCATACCGGTCCGTTGAGGACATAGGCATGGAAGCACAGGTCCAGTCGCCGCGAGAGTTCGAAGGCCTCCTCGAGCAGGTCGAAGGGCATGGTCGCGCTCGTGAGGACCCTGCCCGTGCCCGCCTCGGTGATGCAGCCCCCGTTGTATGAGATGACATGCGAAGGTGCGAGCCCTGCGCTCGTGAGCCCTTCGAGGGTCATCATGACCGAGTCGAACCCACGCCCGCTCGCCGGGACGAACTCCACCCCGAGGTCTGCCAGCCTTCGTACCGCCTCGAGGTTGGCCGCCGGGATGGTGTGGTCGTGGGCGAGGAACGTCTCGTCCATGTCACTTGCGACGAGCTTGTACATGGGACTCCTTAGGAGGCTGATGTGGGGCAGGGCGATGCGAGGGGAACGGGTGTGGTCGTCAGTCGGCGGCTCCGGGGAGGCCGAAGGCCCCCTCGGCTGTGGCAGCGCCGCGTGCGATCGCCTGCTCGAGGGCACGGCAGGCGAGCGTCCCCACGACGTCGACGGGCGCGATCAACGTCCCCTTGGCCATCACGAAGACGGTATCGCCGTCGTTGGTGGTATGCGTGGGCTTTATGGCATGTGCATAGGCGTCGGCCGCCATCTGGGCGACCTTCGTCGCCTGGGCCTTGGTGAGCGATGCATTCACGATGACGCACGAGATGGTGGTATTGGTTCGCGAGAGGGGCATGGTCGCCGCCGCGTCGAGGAGGAGCCGGGACTCGCTCACGACCTCGCGTGAGGCCGCGTCGGCGCGAAGGCCCGCGATCCAGGCACCGGTGTCGGGGTCGCAGACGTTCCCGCAGGCGTTCACGGCGGCGATCGCGGCGCAGGTGAGCTCGCCAGCGTGCTCGACGCAGGCCCCCAGCCCTGACTTCATGGCACGCTCGGGGCCGGCCAGCTTGCCGACGGTGCATCCGGCTCCTGCGCCCACGTTGCCGCAGACCACATGTCGTCCGTCGCCGTCGATTGCCGAGGTCACGGCTGCCGCGCCGTCCTTCGCAGTAGGGCGCACGGAGGGATCCCCGCAGGCGAGGTCGAACAGGCAGGCAGAGCTCACGATGGGGACGCGCCCCACGCCCACGTCGAGGCCGATCCCGCGTCGTTCGAGCTCGTCGGCCACTCCGCATGACGTCGCAAGGCCGAAGGCGGAGCCTCCCGAGAGCACGACGGCGTCGAGCACGTCCACCGTCTCCTCCGGGCGGAGCAGGTCGGTCTCGCGCGTGGCCGGGGCACCTCCGCGCACGTCGACGGCACCTGTGGCCCCCTCGGGACAGACGATGCAGGTGCAGCCCGTCCCGGCGGCCGCGTGGGTGACCTGGCCCACATAGAACCCCTCGAGCTCCGAGATGTCGACGATCTCATGCATGACGTGTTCCTCCCTGTCGTACTCGCTTATCGTTCCGGTGCGTCCGTCTCGGCGCCCAGGGCGTCCATCTCACGTACCAGGCGCGCGATGGGAAGGCCCACCACGTTGTAGTAGTCACCGTCGATCTTGCGGACCAGGAGGCGGCCTGCCCCCTGGATACCATAGGCGCCGGCCTTGTCGGCTGGCTCGCCCGTCCGCACATAACCGGCGATGAGGTCGTCGTCGAGGTCATAGAACGCGACCTCTGTGGTCTCCACGAAGTCGCGCTCGCGTGTGTCGGCGGAGCGTGCGGGATCGGCCGTGCGGAGCAGGCAGACCCCGGTCGAGACCTCGTGGGTACGGCCGGACAGGGCCCTCAGCATGGCCTGCGCCTCGGCTCCGTCGGCCGGCTTTCCCAGTGAACGACCGTCGAGCTCGACGGTGGTGTCGGCTGCGATGACGAGCTCGCCAGGTGTGGCCTGGGACGCGACGGCATGGGCCTTGGCGCAGGCGAGCCTGTCGACGAGCTGCTTGGGCGTCTCTCCCGTGCGCGGGGTCTCGTCGATGTCCGCAGGGATGACGCGTGCGTCGTAGCCTGCCTCGAAGAGGAGCTCGATGCGACGAGGCGATGAGGAGGCGAGGATCATCGGCCCTGCTCCGGTCCGAGGGCGAGCCCGGCGCGGACCTTGTCCACCGCGCTGGCGCCGCCGATGGCACGCACGATCTCGAGCGAGAAGGGCAGGGCCCACCCCATGCCCGAGGCCGTGATGAGGTTACCGTCCACGTAGACGCCCTCCTCAGCGGGGCGCACGCCTGCAGGGAAGTCCTTGTCGCAGCAGGGGAAGCACGTCGCCCTGCGGCCTTCGAGAAGCCCGAGCTCGGCCAGGATCGAGGGCGCAGCACAGATCGCCGCGACATGCCCGTGGTCCATGAATCGGGCGAGAAGGTCACAGACGCGCTGCTGTGCGCGGAGGTTGGGCGTGCCGGGGATGCCACCGGGGCACACGACCCAGTCGCAGGCGTCGAAGTCGTAGTCGTCAATGAGCACGTCGGCCACCACGGGCACCTGCTGGGAGCTCGTGACCGTGAGGCTCCTCATGCACGAGACGTCGGCGACGTCCACGCCGGCCCGCCTCAGCACGTCGGTCACCGTGAGGGCCTCGATCGTCTCGAAGCCGTCTGCCAACAGAACCGCTGCCTTGGTCATGATGACCATCCTTTCACATAGGTGACGCCGGTGCATGAAGCCATTGGGTCAGTGCTGGGCCCTCGCGAGGATCGTGACGCACTCCACGTGGAAGGTCTGGGGGAAGAGGTCCACCGGGGTGAGAGAGACGGGCTCGAAGGTGCCTGCCTCGCGGAAGCGTGCGAGGTCGCGCGCGAGCGTTGCCGGGTCGCACGAGACATAGGCGATGGCGCGTGCGCCTGTTGCCGAGAGCTGCTCCACCACATGGGGCGCCAGGCCGGCACGGGGCGGGTCGACCACGATGACGTCGGCATCCTCGTCAGGGAACTCGCGGTCGGCGTCGCCGCCCACGGCATCGACGTTGTCGAGACCCGAGGACTCGAGGTTACGTCTCAGGTCGCGGACCGCAGGGCCATAGCTCTCGACGGCGGCCACGTACGAGCAGCGTCGTGCCAAGGGTAGCGTGAAGGTGCCCGCTCCTGAGTAGAGGTCCATCGCGACGTCGTCATCGGCGGGTGCCAGCCCCTCGAGCACGAGCTCGACGAGCCTCTCGGCACCCTTCGTGTTGACCTGGAAGAACGATGGGGCCGAGAGGCGCATGTCCTCGCCGAGGACGCGCTCGTGCCAGGAGCCGGTGCCGGAGAGGCGCTCGACGCCGGCGATGCGGCGGGCCTTCTCGGGCCCTCGCGTCATGACCCGTACGACGGAGGTCGCCTTCACGGGTGCGAGGACGCGCGACGCCTGCCCGCGCGGGAATGCGCCGGAGGGGCCCCAGAGGGCGACCTCGACGTCACCGGTGGCATCCGAGGCCCGGATCCCCACGCGGTCGAGGGCGAGGTCGTGGCTCCCCGCCAGATAGGCGAGGGACCCCGAGACGGACTTGACCAGCTTGGAGTGGCTGTGCGAGAGGAGCGGGCAGGTCGTGACCTTGACGATGGAGTCGCTCGCGGCCGCATGCATGCCGACGAGGGCCCTACCGCCGCGGCGTTGGAAGGCGAGCTCCACCTTGTTGCGGTAGCCCCAGGCAGGTCCGGGGTCCTCGATGGGGCGCAGGACCTGGTCGACGAGCTCCTGCGGCAGGTGCCCGGTCCTCGTGAGGGCGTCCTCGACGTTGGCCTGCTTGGCCGCGAGCTGTGCGGGGCGCGCGAGGGATGCCCACGGGCAGCCGCCACAGACCGCGGAGAGTGGGCATGCGCTGGTGACACGGTCGGGGGACGGCTGCACGACGGAGTCCACCCGTGCGCGCGAGAAGCTCTTCCCGTCGCTCGTGATGGTGGCGTCGACGACGTCCCCTGCCAAGCCGCCCGAGACGAAGACGGTCTTGCCCCCGTCGGTATGGGCGATGGCATCGCAGCCATAGGTCATGCGTTCGCAGGTGAGCCTCACTATTCCTGGCCCTCGTGATCGTCATGCCTCTTGGCCTTGCCGAAGAGGAGGGTCTTGAAGCCGAGCCCGATGAGGGCGAACGCGGTATAGAAGCGTCCGTGCTGGCGCTTGACGAGCGTGGGGGCAGGTTCGGGCTGAGGTGCGGTCGCCTGGCCATTCGCGTCGTCCTTGGCCGGTGCTGACTCTATGACATGGGCCTCGACTGGTGTGGCAGCTACGTCGGCAGGTGTTGCAGGGCTCTCGGCTCCTTCTGCCTCGGGCGCCGTCGGCATGGGCCCTGCCTCTGGCACGGACTCAGTCTCGGCCTCGGCCGCGGCTGAGTCCATGTGCTCCGACGTGGGGGACGCCTCTGAGCCGGATGTCGCCACGGACTCGAGCGGCTGCTCGGATATGGCCTCGACCTCGGGCTCAGGGATCGGCTCAGTCCCGTCGTCTCTCGCGGGCTCTGATGCGACCTCGGCCGCTGGCTCGGGTGCGGCTCCCTCGTCTGTCGTGGGCTCGGGTCGCGGTTCCGGCCTGGCAACCGTGGCCTCCGCGCATGCATGGTCGCCCATGACGTCGGTCGCGACGGCCCGTGCGATCTTCTCGGATGCGAGGGTCACGAGCTCGGGGAACGAGAAGGGCGTCTTCATGGCGCGGAGCTCCTCGGCGACCTGCGGCTCGAGGGAGGCCATCGTCTGGCCGAGCGGTACCAGACGGCTCTCGGGGTCGTCGTCGGCGAGCATCGCCCTGCGGTAGGCGAGCGCGATGAGCGTCTGCTGGCTGTTGACGTGCGCCACGCCCTCAGGGGCCGGGATGGGCTCCCAGGTGCCCTCGGGGGTGAGCCTCCGTGCCTTGACGTTGTCAAGTACCTGCAGGTTCATGTACTGGATGACCATGTCGCGGCAGACGGGGTCGAGCACGGGGTAGCAGATCTCGACGCGGCGCTCGGTGTTGCGCGTCATCATGTCTGCGCTCGAGAGGTAGACCACGTCGGTGTCCGCGCCGAAGGCGTAGACGCGCGAGTGCTCGAGGAGCCGCCCCACGATCTGGTGCACGATGAGGCCGTCGGTCTTTCCGGGGACGCCTGCCCTTATGCAGCAGATGCCTCGGATGATCATGATGACCGTCACGCCGGCCTCGCAGGCCTCCGAGATCTTGTCGATGACGTCGCGGTCGGTGAGCGAGTTGAGCTTCATGAAGACCTTGGCGGGCTCTCCGGAGCGCGCGCGGCCGATCTCGCGGTCGAGGCCCCGCATGATGAGGGGCTTGAGGCCGATGGGTGCCACGCCGAGGAACTTGTAGGTGCCGGCGAGGTTGCCGATGGAGAGGTTCCGGAAGAAGGAGTTGCCGTCCTCGCCGATGCCCTCGTGCGCCGTGAGCAGCATGAAGTCAGAGTAGAGGCGGGCGGTCTTCTCGTTGAAGTTGCCCGTCCCGAGGCAGGTGATGCGGCGGATCTTGCCATCGGCGTGATAGGTGATCTGGCAGATCTTGGAGTGGCACTTGAACCCCTCCGAGCCATAGATCACCGTGCAGCCGGCGTTCTCGAGGCGCTCTGCCCACTCGATGTTGTTCTCCTCGTCGAAGCGGGCGCGCAGCTCCATGAGGACGGTGACGTCCTTGCCGTTCTCGGCGGCGGCGATGAGGCTCTCGCAGAGGCGTGACTGCTTGGCCACGCGGTACAGGGTGATCTTGACCGAGATGCACTCGTCGTCGGTCGAGGCCTCGTGGAGGAGGTTCAGCAGCGGGTTCATGCTCTCGTACGGGTAGAAGAGCAGGACGTCATGGTCGAGCACCTGGTCGCGCACGGGCTTGGAGGCATCGACCATGGGGGACTGCTGGGGCTCGAACGGCTCCTCGACGAGCGTCGACCGCCGGGCCGTGGGGATCTTGGGCTCGAGCCCGAAGACGTAGCCGAGGTCCATGGGGAAGTCCTGGCTCGTCACGCGCTCCGGTGCGAGCTCGAGCTCGTCGAGGATGAAGTCGCGTAGGGCGGGGTCAAGCTCGCCTTCCATCTCGAGGCGGACCGGCTGCAGGCGCTGGCGGCGCTTGAGGACCTTCTTCATGTGCTGGCGGTAGTCCTCCTCCTCCTCGACGCCCTCGCCGTCCGGGTCGATGTCGGCATTGCGGGTGACGCGGATGACGGCCGAGCTCGTGGGCTCGTACTGTCCGAAGAGCGTGCCGAGGCGCGCGATGATGATGTCCTCGATGAGGGTGTAGCGGTAGTGCTCCTCGGTGGAGGGGAGCTCGACCACGCGCGGCAGGGTAGGTGGCACCTCGACCATGCCGAGGACGCCTGACTCCTCTGGGCCGTCGAGCGAGGCCATCACGTAGAGCAGGCCGTTCCTCAGGTTGGGGAACGGGTGGCGCGGGTCGACGACCATGGGCGAGATGATGGGGGAGAGGGACGACTCGATCCAGGTGTCGATGGTGGCCTTGTCGGCCTCGGTGGCCTCTGCGGGATAGACGTGCTCGAGGCCTGCGTCCGCGAGCTCGCCCTCGATGCCGTGGAAGGCCTTCGACTGGCGCTCGATGAGGTCGGGGAGCATCTCGAAGAGGACGGCAAGCTGCTCGGAGGGCGTCTCGTTGGACTTGTTGTCGGCGGGCTGGTGCTTGAGGGTCGCCAGGTCCGAGAGGCCGCCCACGCGGATCATGAACCACTCGTCGAGGTTCGACGAGAAGATCGAGCAGAACTTGAGGCGCTCGAAGAGCGGCACCGTGGGGTCATAGGCCTCGTCGAGGACGCGGTTGTCGAACCTGAGCCAGCTCACCTCGCGGTTCTGGGTGTAGCTGAAGTCGTACTGCTCGCTCTCGTCGCGGTTGTCCGCGAAGCGGGCCGCCTTCTTGGCAAGGCTCGTGGCCGTCTGCTCGTACTCGGCCGCGACGCGGTCGTAGGCCTCGAGGGTCTCGTCGTCCAGGACCTTCGTGCGGGCCTTCTTGTCCTTCTTCTTGGCCATGCCAGGGTCTCCTCTCGAAATGTATCAGCGCCTATTCTACCGTCTTGCACCTCGCCGAAGGGCCTCCGTGGGCATTCCCTGACATTTCTTGATGCGCCGCGTGTCCTTGCGACGCATGCATGGGCAGGGCCTTCCTGCTAGGGTTCTTGAGGTACGCCTCTGAGAGGAGAAGGCCATGGCACGTCATACGGGGCTGCACGTCCCGAGCGAGATAAGCCCGCTGCGCAAGGTCTGCCTGCATCGGCCTGGCGAGGAGCTGCTGAACCTGCCGCCCGACGACCTGTCGGCCCTCCTGTTCGATGACATCCCCTTCCTCGAGGTCGCCCAGCAGGAGCACGACGCGTTTGCCGACATCCTCCGTGGCGAGGGGGTCGAGGTGGTCTACCTCGAGGACCTCGTGGCACAGGTCTTCGACGCGGTCCCTGGAACGAGGGAGCGCTTCCTCGACGAGTACCTCGACGAGTGCGGCCTCAAGGGCTCAGAGATGCTCGAGGCCGCCCGTGAGCGGCTCGAGGACATCCAAGACAACCGTGCCTTCGTCTGCAAGACCATGGCCGGCCTCACCAAGGGCGAGGTCGACCTTCCTCTCTCGGCGACCTCGACGCTCGCCGCGCTCGTGGGCGACATGGGCAGCGAGTCAGACCTCCTCGTCCCCCCGATGCCCAACCTCTACTTCACGCGCGACCCCTTCGCCGTCGTCGGCGCCGGGGTGACGCTCAACCACATGTACTCGCGGACGCGCCGTCGCGAGACGCTCTACGGGAAGTACGTCTTCACCTATCACCCCGACTACAAGGGGGTGCCGCTCTGGTTCAGGCGCGAGTCGGCGTTCCATCTCGAGGGTGGTGACGTCCTGAACCTCAACGAGCACACCCTTGCCGTGGGCATCTCGCAGCGCACGGAGCCTGCCGCCATCGACATCCTCGCGCAGAACCTCTTCTGGGGCCAGGTGCCGTCCCCCATAGACACCATCTATGCCTTCAAGATCCCGTCCTCGCGTGCCTTCATGCACCTCGACACCGTGTTCACGCAGATAGACGTCGACAAGTTCACCATCCATCCCGGAATCATGGGTGGACTGCAGGTGTTCCGCCTGAGGCGTGGGGCCCACCATGGCGAGGTCGAGATCGAGGAGCTGTTCGACCGTCTCCAGAACGTGCTGGCGACGGCCCTCGGCCTCGACTCGGTCAGGCTCATCCGGTGCGGCGGACGCGACCCGATCGCCGCGGCACGCGAGCAGTGGAACGACGGTTCCAACACGTTGGCCGTCTCACCTGGTACCATATGCGTCTATCAGAGGAACTCCGTCACGAACGACATCCTCGACCATGAGGGGATGCACCTGCTCGTGGTGCCGTCCTCGGAGCTCTCGCGCGGCCGAGGCGGCCCTCGCTGCATGAGCATGCCCCTCTGGCGTGACTAGCCCTGCACGCACCTCTCCAGAAAGGAACCCCCATGACCCCGGACCTCAACGGTCGCAGCTTCCTCAAGCTCCTCGACTACACCCCTGACGAGATTCGCTACCTGATCGACCTTGCCGCCGAGCTCAAGCGCAAGAAGCATGCCCACGAGGCCACGCGCTTCCTCGAGGGAAGGAACGTCGTGCTCCTCTTCGAGAAGACGTCCACGCGCACGAGGTGCTCCTTCGAGGTCGGCGCCATGGACCTTGGGATGGGCGTGACCTATCTCGAGCCGGGGTGCTCCCAGATGGGCAAGAAGGAGTCCATCGCCGACACCGCACGCGTGCTCGGGCGCATGTACGACGGTATCGAGTATCGCGGGTTCGCGCAGGCGAACGTCGAATGCCTCGCCGAGATGAGCGGCGTGCCGGTCTGGAACGGCCTCACGACCGAGTTCCACCCCACGCAGATGCTCGCCGACATGCTCACGGTGCGCGAGCACTTCGGCAGCCTTGCGGGACACAGGCTCACGTTCATGGGTGACGCCGGCAACAACGTGGGCAACTCGCTCATGGTGGTCTGCGCGAAGCTCGGCATCGACTTCTGCGCGTGTGGCCCCGAGGAGCAGATGCCTGCCCCCGCGCTCGTGGCGACCTGCCGCGAGGTCGCTGCGCAGTCGGGTTCAAGCATCACGCTGACCTCCGACGTGGCCGCCGGCGTCGCTGGCTCTGACGTCATCTACACCGACATCTGGGTCTCGATGGGCGAGGACGAGTCGGTCTGGCCCGAGCGCATCAAGCTGCTCGAGCCCTATCGCGTGACCGACGAGGTGATGGATGCCGCTGCCACCGATGCGGTCTTCCTCCACTGCCTGCCGAGCTACCACGACACGAACACCCAGGTGGGAAAGCATATCGCCGAAGCCTATGGCATCAAGGAGATGGAGGTCACCGACCACGTCTTCGAGTCGGGACGCTCCCTCGTGTTCGACGAGGCCGAGAACCGCATGCACACCATCAAGGCCGTCATGTACGCGACGCTCGGGCATCCCGTGTCCGATCTTGGCGACGCCTGGGTGGGTGCAGCTCAGGCCTAGGGGGTCTTTGGCGAGATGACGTCAATCGCGGTCGCATCGTGGGTCGTCTTCGGCATCCTTGCCACGTGGTTCGTGCTCTCGTTCGCTCATGAGCGCAGGCTCTATGCAAATGCGATCCTGCTCGGCGGGACGCTCCTCGTGCTGCTCGTGTGCCTGCTCCTCACATTCGACTCCTCACCTGCCAGGACGGTCGTCCTACTGCTCGTGGCATTCGGGATGCCGCTGTTCCTCGTGGTCTTCTCGGTCGTCTTCGTGGTCGACGGCATCACGACGGTCAGGCGTGAGGGAGCCTCGCTCTCGAGCATGGTCGGCTTCCTCTTCGTCGTGGGGATGTGGGGCGCCTTCGCGGTCGCGCTGTGGCTCCTCTTCGGCTCCTGGGGGGCGGGACGTCTGGGCACGTTCGTGGCGGCTGTGGGGGCACTCCTGCTCTGCGCCTGTGCCTACGTCCTCTTCACGTTCTTCTCGCTCGTCATCTATTCGTGGTTCTATCGGCTGCTGCCCCGCCGCAAGGACTATGACTACATCGTGGTGCTGGGGGCAGGCCTCATGCCTGACGGCACGCCGACGCCGCTCTTGGCCGACCGCCTCGCGCGTGCTCTCGACGTGTGGGAGGGCTGCGGGCGCAGACCCTCGTTCGTGACGAGCGGTGGCAAGGGGTCCGACGAGGCCATGAGCGAGGCGGCCTCGATGGCTGTCTGGCTCGAGCAGAGGGGGGTGGGCGTCGACGAGGTCATCCTCGAGGACCGGTCGACGACCACGCTCGAGAACATGCGCTTCTCGAAGGAGGTCATGGACGCGCGTGGCCCCGAGTACTCATGCGTCTTCGTGACCAACGACTTCCATGTCTTCAGGGCAGCGACCTGCGCCCGCATGGTCGGCCTCAAGGCCGAGGGCGTCGGCTGTCGTACGGCCGCGTGGTTCTGGCCGAGCGCGTTCGTACGGGAGTACGTGGCCATCATGAGGCGTCACCTCGTGCTGCCCGTCGTGCTGCTCGTCCTCTGGGCCCTTCTCCTCATGGCGGCGCTGGGCTAGCCGGCAGGTCGACCGCTCCCTTGCTAGTAGACCATGCCCATGGCGTTGCGGACCTCGTCCAGGGTCTTGTCCGCGATGACGTTGGCCTGGGCGTTGCCGGCCATGAGGATGTCGTGGACACGGTCGGGGTCGGCGGCGATCGCCTCGCGACGCTCGCGGATGGGGGCAAGGTAGGAGTTCACCGACTCCGTGACGTAGGACTTGAGGGCGCCGGCACCGGAGGCGCCGATCTCGTCGGCGATCTCCTCGGGGGTACGCCCGGTGCAGATGGCGGCCGTCGTGAGGAGGGCCGAGACGCCAGGACGTCCCTCGGGGTCATAGGTGATGATGCGCTCCGAGTCGGTGGGTGACTTCTTGATGCGCTTGGCGGTCTCGGCCGCGGTCATCGAGAGGTCGATGGCGTTGCCGTAGCTCTTGCTCATCTTGCGGCCGTCGAGTCCGGGCAGCAGGGGGACGTCGGAGAGGACGCCCGACACCTCGGGGAAGACCTTGCCATAGCGCTCGTTGAAACGGCGTGCGATGGTGCGGGTCAGCTCGATGTGGGGGAGCTGGTCACGGCCCACCGGCACGATGTCGCCCTTGCAGAACAGGATGTCGCAGGCCTGGTGCACGGGATAGGTGAGCAGGAGCCCTGTGAGGGCATGGCCCTGAGGCCTCCATCTCGGCCTTGACGGTGGGGTTCCTCTGGAGCTCGGCCTCGGTCACGAGCGAGAGGAACGGGAGCATCAGCTGGTTGGCGGCGGGAACCGCGGAGTGGCAGAAGATCATGGTCTTGTCGGGGTCGAGGCCGCAGGCCAGGTAGTCGACCACCATGTTGAAGACGTTGTCGGCGATGTGCTCGGTGGTGTCGCGGTCGGTGATGACCTGGTAGTCGGCGATGAGGACGTTCGTGTGGACCCCGAGGTCCTGGAGACGCACGCGCTCGGCGATGGTTCCGAAGTAGTGGCCGAGGTGGAGGCGTCCGGTGGGGCGGTCTCCTGTGAGCATGCAGTAGCGCTCGGGGTGTATCGGCAGGTCCTCCTGGATGCGACCGCTGCGTTCGAGTGCCGCCTCGTAGCTTCCCTCGTTGGGCATGAAGGTCCTCGCTTCCCTCTGGCAGGGGAGATGGTCCCCGGCGTGTTCGTGTTTGTGGCGACCTCGTGGCGAGGCCGCGCGTGTGGTCGCGGACATGAGTCCGCCACACGGTCTCCCATGGTACGCCAAGGCGGCATCCTGTATGCCGAAGGCGGCGCGAGGTCCCTGCTTCAGGGCATGCACGAGGTCTTGGCCGAGGCCACGGGCACATTCGATGTCAATGACGCCAACCACAACATGTTGTGCCCCGTTCACCGATTACACCCATCCGCTTGGATGTCAAGGCTACCCTTTGGAAATTCTCGCCGTATCATTGGGACCGTTGAATCGGAAGCGGGCATGACGCCTGCCGGACCATATGAAGAGGCAACCATGAAGATCATCAAGCGCAACGGCTCGGAGCGAGAGTTCGATGCCTCCAAGATCGTCGCTGCCGTCAAGAAGGCCAACATCACGGTGTCCCAGGCGCAGCGCCTGAGCGATGACCAGATCCGCGATGCCGCCGATGCCGTCGAGGTGGAGTGCTCGGCCTGCGGGCACACGCCCACGGTCGAGGAGGTCCAGGACATGGTCGAGGACCAGATCATGGCCAAGGGGGCCTTCACGGTCGCGCGGAACTACATCACGTACCGCTACGTGCAGAGCCTGAAGCGTACGTCCAACACCACCGACGACCGCATCCTCTCGCTCATCGAGTGCAACAACGAGGACGTCAAGCAGGAGAACTCCAACAAGAACCCCACCGTGAACTCCGTGCAGCGGGACTACATGGCCGGAGAGGTCTCGAAGGACCTCGCCATGCGCATGCTCCTTCCGGACGACGTGGTCGAGGCCCACAAGGAGGGCATCATCCACTTCCATGATGCCGACTACTACGCCCAGCACATGCACAACTGCGACCTCGTGAACCTCGAGGACATGCTGCAGAACGGCACGGTCATCTCGGGCACGCTCATCGAGAAGCCGCACAGCTTCAGCACCGCCTGCAACATCGCCACGCAGATAATCGCCCAGGTCGCCTCCAGCCAGTATGGCGGCCAGTCCATCTCGCTCACGCACCTCGCCCCCTTCGTCGACGTCTCCCGCAAGAAGATCAACCGTGACGTGGTGAAGGAGTTCGCGGAGGTCGGCATCGAGGCCACATCCGAGCAGGTCTCCGAGGTCGTCGAGGAGCGGCTGCTCGAGGAGATCCGTCGTGGCGTCCAGACCATCCAGTACCAGGTCGTCACCCTCATGACCACCAACGGACAGGCCCCGTTCGTGACGGTCTTCATGTACCTCAACGAGGCCCGGGACGCCCAGGAGAAGCACGACCTCGCCCTCATCATCAAGGAGATGCTCCGTCAGCGTTACCAGGGCGTGAAGAACGAGGCCGGCGTCTGGATCACGCCTGCCTTCCCCAAGCTCATCTATGTGCTCGAGGAGGACAACATCCGCCCCGGCTCCAAGTACTACTCGCTCACCGAGCTCGCTGCCAAGTGCACCGCCAAGCGCATGGTGCCCGACTACATCTCCGAGAAGAAGATGAAGGAGCTCAAGATCAACGGCAACGGCGAGGGCGACTGCTACACCTGCATGGGCTGCCGCAGCTTCCTCACCCCTGACAAGAGCGGGGACGGCTTCGACAACGTGGCGGGGGCCCTCAACTACGACCCGGCAAAGCCCAAGTACTACGGCCGCTTCAACCAGGGCGTCGTCACCATCAACCTTCCCGATGTGGCACTCTCCTCGGGCGGCGACATGGACTCCTTCTGGAAGATCTTCGACGAGCGGCTGGAGCTGTGCTACCGCGCGCTCATGTGCCGTCACGACCGTCTCATGGGTACCCTCTCGGACGCGGCACCCATCCTCTGGCAGTACGGTGCGCTCGCCCGTCTCAAGAAGGGCGAGAAGATCGACAAGCTTCTCTTCGGTGGCTACTCCACCATCAGCTTGGGCTATGCCGGCCTCTACGAGTGCGTCAAGTACATGACGGGCCACTCGCACACCGACCCCGAGGCCACGCCCTTCGCGCTTGAGGTCATGCAGCACATGAATGACAAGTGTGCCGAGTGGAAGGCCAAGGAGAACATCGACTTCTCCCTCTATGGCACACCCCTCGAGTCCACCACCTACACGTTTGCCAAGTCCCTCCAGCGCCGCTTCGGCGTCATCCCTGGCATCACGGACAAGGGCTACATCACCAACAGCTATCACGTCCACGTCACCGAGAAGATCGATGCCTTCACGAAGCTCAAGTTCGAGAGCGAGTTCCAACGCCTCAGCCCAGGTGGTGCCATCTCCTATGTCGAGGTCCCGAACATGCAGGACAACCTCGAGGCCGTGATGAGCGTCCTGGCGTTCATCTATGACAACATCATGTATGCCGAGCTCAACACCAAGTCCGACTACTGCCAGTGCTGCGGCTACGATGGCGAGATCAAGATCGTCGAGGACGACGGGAAGCTCGTCTGGGAGTGCCCCAAGTGCGGCAACCGTGACCAGACCAAGCTCAATGTGGCGCGCCGTACCTGTGGCTACATCGGGACTCAGTTCTGGAACCAGGGCCGCACCGAGGAGATCCGCGACCGCGTCATGCACCTGTAGACACGGCCCGGAGGCCTGTCGAACGATTCCGGGGCGGCCGAGCTGGTCGCCCCGACCTGTGAGGAGCACGCGTGAACTACGCGACCATCAAGTACTGTGACATCGCAAACGGCGCCGGGGTCAGGACGAGCCTGTTCGTCTCGGGGTGCACGCGTCACTGCAAGGACTGCTTCAATGCGGTCGCCTGGCCCTTCGACTACGGCGAACCCTTCGACGACGAGGTCGCTGACGAGGTCGTCAAGAGCCTCGATGCCCCGTATGTCGCCGGGCTGTCGCTCCTGGGCGGGGAGCCCATGGAGCCTCAGAACCAGGTCGGACTCGTGGGCCTCGTCGAGCGCGTCCGTCGCGAGCGCCCGGACAAGACCATCTGGTGCTACACGGGTGACGTCCTCGACGACGTGCTCGTGGGTGGGCGTCACCACACGGACGTGACCGACCGGTTCCTCTCGTGCATCGACGTCCTCGTGGATGGGGCCTTCGACACCGAGCGCCATGACATCTCGCTGAGGTTCAGGGGCTCCGCCAACCAGCGCATCATCGACCTGCCAAAGACGCTTGCGGCAGGCCACGTCGTGGTCTGGGCCGACGACCCGGTCTTCTCGACGCACACCGTCTAGGCAGGGGCGAGGGCCGCCCCCCACCACGCCTGGACGCTAATGGGTGAGTATCACGTACCCTGCGCCTTCGACCACTTCCGTGGCGTCCGTCAGCCTGTCGCTGACCTCGTCGTAATAGTCGGTCGGCAGGATGATCATGGCCTCGTCGTCCCCGAGGAACCCGGATATCCCAGACTGCTCTGCCGTGACGTCACCATAGAGCTCGGCGATGGCGAGGGTCCCCTGGGCCAGCCCCTTGGTGGTCTGGCCGCGCTCCAGCGACGAGCTGCTGGCATCCTCGTAATAGAGGTCCATCCCCTGCGCGAGGCTCCCTGACTCGAAGGAGTCCTCGAGGACTCCCTGGAGGGCCTCCTGATAGCTCCTGTCCTCTAACGAGTAGCCCCAGCTCGCCGGGAGCTCGTCGTAGACGACGATTCGATAGGTCTGGTAGAGCCCGAGCCCGGCCACCGCGCAGACCGCGGTGAGCATGAGGGCTGGGATGATCCGTCTCGCGCCCATACGCTCCCTGATGGCATGCATGATCCGGGCAGCCTCGATGCCGCCGAGCGCGAAGAGCGCGATCACGGTGGGGTAGACGTACCAGACGAGCTTCGTGGAAGCGATGGAGAACAGCAGGAAGGGCACCGCGAACCAGAGGAAGAGCCCCCAGACGGTCAAGGCGTCCGGCTCCCCTCCCGTGCTCGTCGGCGCCGCATGGCGGACGTGCGCTCTGATGCGCCGTATGAGGGTCCCCACCAGGAGCAGCGACGCCAGCGCCGCGGAGGCGAGGAACCCCGGGTCACGAAGCATGATGGCTGCGTAGGTGAGGAAGTTCCCGGAATTGCCCTCGAGTGCCGTGGTCGAGCGCGAGAGCAGGTCGTAGGAGACCATGCTCTCGAAGAACGTCGTCCCATCGAACGAGTACCGTGCGATGGCCCATATGGCTATCGGTGCCAGGCAGCAGCCGAGGTAGCCCAGCACATCCCGCGGCCTGAGGGCGCGCCAGCGGCGCGTCGTCAGGAGCCAGACGAGGACCACTGCGGGGATGATGCCGGCATGCCAGCTCTTCTCCAGGAAGGCCAACGAGAAGGAGAGGCCCGAAAGGCATGTCCAACGCGTACCTTCGTCAGAGAGGAGCATGCAGACAAGGGAGCAGGTGGTGAGGAGCACGAAGACCGAGTCCGCGTCCCCCGAGCGGACCATATGGAAGCCGAAGAGATGTGAGCAGGTCAGGCCGAGCGCCATGGAGCACAACGCCGCGGTCCTCCCGAAGCGATGCCGTACGAACAGGCCGAGGACGAGCATCGTGAGCACGTAGGCGAGGGCCGAGTAGCAACGGAAGGCGAAGGTGGTGAAGCCGAGGAGCCTATAGAAGCCCATGATGAGCCAGAAGCTCAAGGGGGGCTTGAGGTTCCAGTAGTCGAGGTCGCCGCCGTAGCTGTTCGCGATGAGGTTGCCGCTCCGGAGCATCTCGTAGGCGTTGACGGCATGGCGCGACTCGTCCGAGTCCCATACCACGCCTGCTCCGAGGTCATAGAAGCAGAAGAAGGCGGTCAGGGCGAGGAGGCCCAGGAAGAGCACGACATAGAGCACCGAGCCACGGGCGGGTGCCATATGTCTGGCGGCGCCGTTGGTGGCCGAGGGGCATGTCTTGTCATGCACTCGCATCGCGTCTCCAACGCCCGCTACGCCATTAATATTGTAATTATAGCGTCCCAAACTGAAAATGGGCACGAGGCATGGTGTCGCGCAGACCTTGGATGTGCCCTTCGCTTGGCAGGCCCTCAGACTTGTGCGACTCCTGAGGAAGCGTCCGCATGGTCCGATCGCTCGCGTTCGTGGTCCCGTCCCTGGGTATGTTTGAAGTCGAGCACACGAGGCGAGGGAGAGCGTCTATGTCCGATGGGTTCTGGAGTGCGGTCGCAGGGGTCGATCATGCCGGGGTCGCGCAGGCCTCGGAGGTGAGCTCCCACGGCGACGTCGGCATCGCCCATGGTGCTGACGGCCGCGAGGTCGTCGTCTCTGACGGGGTCGCATATGCCTCCGGCGACGATGGTCCCGCGTCCCCGCTTCCCAGGGACGCCTCCCTCGAATCGTGCCAGGTCGCCTTCTTCGACCATTACGCACCGGTCTTCCTCGCCAACGACCTCGCGAGCCTCTCGGACCTGTTCCGTTCGCTTGATGCCAGGAGGGTGGTCTCGCGGTCGCCTGAGGCGATCTTCGTCCTCATGGCCACCGGTTCGTTCGGTGAGGTGGACGTCAAGTGTGACGATGGTCGTGTGCTCGACTTCATCGGGCTGGAGGGGACCCTCGTCGGGGTCAGGATGCCGGTGTCCTTGGGTTCGGTGTCAAACGTGGGATGGCACCTGCACCTCCTCTCGCAGGGGAGGAAGATAGCGGGTCACCTTCTGGGATTCGACGGGGCGAGCCTGGCGTGCCAGGTCTGTCGCTATGACGAGTGCTCGGTCCGGCTCCCGTCTGCCAGGTGCGCCGCGAGGTCGCCGATGGCCTTCGCGTAGCCCTCGAGGCCAAGGCCCATGATGGTCTCGAAGCATGCC
Source organism: Atopobiaceae bacterium (assembly GCA_022483015.1). Classification (NCBI taxonomy): domain Bacteria; kingdom Bacillati; phylum Actinomycetota; class Coriobacteriia; order Coriobacteriales; family Atopobiaceae; species Atopobiaceae bacterium. Next base: position 1,509,935 of record JAKVOB010000001.1, read on the forward strand.
GCGCGTACGTATGAGACCTGCCTGAAGTCCTCGCGTTCGTCCACCTTCGAGATATGCACCTCGACGCAGGGGATGTCAACTGCCTTCAGGGCGTCGAGGAGCGCGATGGAGGTGTGCGTGAGGGCGCCTGGGTTGATGACGATGCCGTCATAGACCTTCCAAGCGGCTTGGATCTCGTCGATGAGGTCTCCCTCGTGGTTCGACTGGAAGCACGTGACCTCCGAGAAGCCTGTGGCTTGGCCTGCGGTGTGGCAGAGCGCCACGAGGGTCGCATAGTCTGCGTTGCCATAGATGGCGGGCTCGCGGATGCCGAGCATGTTGATGTTCGGGCCATTGATGACGAGGATGCGACGGTCCGGAGGGGTGGTGTCGGTGACCTCATGTGAGGGCGCGATGGTCTCCTCCTCGGCCTCGCGGTCATCTACGTCCGCCTGGCCGTCCGGGTCGTCCTCGAAGAGATGGCGCAAGGCGTCGACATCCGAGTCGTCCGGTGTCGCCTCGACGCTGGTCGAGGCGACTTGGGCCTCATAGCTCCGGCGCTGACCGGGGCTGATCTCGACCCTCAACGGGTCTGCCGACGACTCGCGTCCACCGAGGGCATCCTTGTGGCCGGACATCCCCATGCCGTGACCCGAGAGCCTCGAGAACTCGCGGGCGACCGCATCGACCGAAGAGGGCCCGAAGACCACCTCTATGCCTGACTGGCCCCTTCTGGTGAGGCCGAGGACGCTATGAAGTGCGTTGATGGCATCTGCGTCGACCTTCGAAGGGTCCAGGAGGGTGAGCCTGAGCCGGGTCATGCAGACGGAGTTGGAGATGATGTTGTCAGATCCACCAACCGCCTCGAGCACATCGCGTGCGATGAGGGCGTTGTTCATGTGAGAGATACCTTTCGAGATGATGCGAGCTAACGGTTACCACGTGCATACAGCTTCTTTCAGTGTCGCGCAACCACGGCCAGCGCCTCCGACCAAAGCGTGGGCGGCTCCGTATGGACCCGTTAACGGTCAGAACCGCAGCCTGACGATGGGATTATGTGCAGATGCTGTGTGCCGGCCCATCGTCGGGCCAAGCTCCCAGGAGCCGCACGATCTTCTCGGCATCCCCCTCGGCGGATCCCGTGCAGCGGATGACCAGGTCTGACCAGGAACGATAGAGTGGCATGCGAGATGCCGCGATCGAGTCGACCCCGCGTGCGGCCGTGACGGGCCTGCCGTCGCAGGCGAGCTCGTCGAGCGCGCGGTCGAGCATGACGACGAGCCCATTCTGCCTGAGGAGGTCGAGGTTCTCCGGACGTTCGACCACGCCACCCCCGCAGGCGATGACGAGACCTGACTGCCCGGCGTAGGTGGCAAGGACCTTGGTCTCGAGGTCACGGAAGGCGGCCTCGCCATGGCGCTCGAAGTACGACGGTATGTCACAGCCCGCCTCGAGCACGGCCGCGTCGTCGAGGTCCACGAAAGGACGGCTCAGGAGGCGCGCGAGCCTCCTGCCGGCACCGGTCTTGCCGGACCCGGGCATGCCTATCAGGAAGACGCTCGTGGTCTGCCTCATGATGTCACGCTCGATGGACGTGACGGCGTCGTCGGGCAGCGCGGTCCCCTGGAAGAGCTCGCTCGAGAAGCGCGCCTGCGCCACGAGCATCGCGAGGCCGCTCTCATACGGGATTCCGAGGTGTCCGGCAGCGAGGCAGATACCCGTGCGGTGTGGGTTGTAGACCACATCGAGCACGCCTTCGAGCTGGGGGAGGGCGGCAAGCGTGGCCTCGGGGAGGGCGCTTGCCGGACAGGCGGGATACATGCCTACCGGTGTGGCGTTCACGACGAGCAAGGCATCTCGATGCCTCTGGGCGAGGTCGGCATACGTGTCGGGGCCCTTCCGGGAGATCACGCTCACGCAGGCCCCGACGCCCTCGAGCGCGCACGTCACGGCTCGTGAGGCCCCGCCTGAACCGAGGACGAGCACCTGCCTGCCCGTCAGCACCTGGCTTGCGTCACCTTCGAGCTCGCGGGTGCAGAATCGTTGCAACATCCATGAGAACCCCGTCACGTCGGTGTTGTCCGCAAGGATGGTGCCGTCCGGGCGTCTTACGAGCGTGTTGGCGGCTCCCACCCGTCCGACCAAAGGCGTGACCTCGTCAGCGAGGGCGATGACGTCGCGCTTGTAGGGGATGGTCACGTTGAGGCCGCGCCAGGTGGCGTCCTCGCGGACGGCCGCCCGAAGTCCCGCTGGCTCCACCTCGCGGAGGTCATAGGGTGCGCTCCCGAGGGCGGCATGGATCTGGGGCGACCAGGAGTGCCCGAGCGTGCGACCGAGGAGCCCATAGGGTGCAGATGCGACCTGCGACGAGGGGTTGCTCTGCATCCCTAGACCTGCTCGGTATAGCTGCCGAGGTACCTGAACTCCTCGCAGACGTCGTCGAGCGAGGCCATCAGCGTGGCGAACTCGGGAGCGGCCACGGAGCAGGCGAGGTCGAAGTAGAACATGAACTCGAAGTCGCGTTCGGGGATGGGCCGGCTCTCGAGCTTGACGAGGTTGATGTCGAGCGAGTAGAAGCGTGCGAGCACCTTGTACAGGCTGCCGGGCTCGTTCGCGGTGACCATCATGAGGCTCGTGCGGTCAGCCCCAGGGAAGATCTGGAGGTCCTTGGTGATGCAGGCGAAGCGCGTGAAGTTGTTGCCCTCGTCCTGCACGGAGCGGGCAAGCGTGTCGAGGTCATAGAGGTCGGCGCAGCTGCGGCTGGCAAGGGCTGCGACGTCGGTGCGCTCGGAGGCGGCCACCATCTTGGCGGCCTCGGCGGTGTTCTCGCAGACGTGGACCCGCACGCCCTCGAGGGTGTCGAGGAAACCGCTGCACTGCTCGATGGCCTGTTGGTGGCTGTAGATGTCATGGACGTCCTCGAGCGTCGTCCCGTGCTTGGCGAGCAGGTTGTGGTCGACCTTCAGGCGCACGGTCCTCGCGATGTGGAAGTCGTGCTCCATCATGAGGTCATAGACCTGGTTGACCGTGCCGGCAGTCGAGTTCTCGACGGGGAGCACCCCGTAGGAGGCAAGTCCCTCGTCGACCGCTCGGAAGACACCCTCGAAGGTGTTGAGGTAGGTGATGGTGGGGTGCTTGAAGAGACGATCGGCCGCGATCTGCGAGTAGGCGCCCTCGACGCCCTGGCATGCCACGTATGCCCGCTGGGGGAAGAGCTCCGGTGTCGTCCTGACAGCCGATTCTATCTGGCTGGCAAGCTCGCTCGTGGCCCCGAGGCGTGCGCTCTGGTTGGCCTTGGAGACCTCGGTGAGTAGCCCGAAGACGAGACCGGCATAGGTCTGGAGGTCCTCGGGGACCTTGTCGCACACGTCCGAGAGGTGCTGACGCTCGCGGGTGCGATCGAGCACGGGGAGGTCATGGGCCCGCTTGTAGTCGGCGATGTCGTTCGTGACGCCCATCCGCTCGCAGAAGAGGGAGCGGATCTCGTCGTCGATGGAGTCGATGCGCGCACGGGCGCTCGTGAGGTCTTCCATGGGGGTCCTATTCTCGAGGGGACAGATGCTTCTGGGCCTAGCTTACCCCTCGCAGGAGGCTGGCTCGGCGTCGGTGTGGCGATCTGGGTCGGCAGGCCAGGTGAGCAGCGCGTCGAGGAGCGTGAGCGCGCAGACCGCCTCGACCACGGGCGCGGCGCGTGGCGCGATGCAGGGGTCGTGGCGTCCGTGGACGGCGAGTCGGCATGCCTCACCGGTGCGGAGGTCGACGGAGTCCTGTTCGCGCCCGATGCTTGCCGTCGGCTTCACGGCCACGCGGAAGCGGATGGGTGCCCCGGTGGTGATGCCTCCGAGGATGCCGCCGGCGTCGTTCTTGGCGGGGAGGGGACCCGAGGGCGAGGGAACGTAGGGGTCGTTGTGTGCGCTCCCACGCATCCCGGCCGCCTCGAAGCCGGCGCCGAACTCTATCGCCTTCACCGCAGGTATCGCGAAGGCCGCTCGGGACAGGAGGTTCTCGATGCCATCGGCCATGGGGGAGCCGACGCCGCAGGGCATCCCGCTGGCGACGCACTCGATGGTGCCCCCCACCGAGTCGGCATCCTTGCGGGCGGCCTCGATGGCCTCCCTCATACGCTCACCGGCCGACTCGTCGAGAACGGGGAAGGCCGCCTCCGAAAGAACGGTCATCTGCCGTGCGAGCCGGTCCTGCGAGTCGGGCGTGAGCTCGCGCCATGAGAGGGGCTCGTCGACCACCCCCGCGACCGACGAGAGGTGGGCCGCGACGCGCACGCCACGGGCCTCGAGCATCTGGAGGCAGATCCCCCCAGCCACACAGAGCGGAGCGGTGAGCCGCCCGGAGAAGTGGCCGCCGCCAGCCACGTCCTGGGCACCGTGCCACTTGGCCTGCGCGACGAGGTCGGCATGCCCAGGACGTGGGACGGATGCGACCTGGGCATAGTCCTGCGAGCGTGTGTCGGTGTTCTCGATCACGGCAGCGAGTGGCGCACCACAGGTGAGGCCCTCCCGGTCGAGGCCTGAGACGATGCGTGGGGTGTCGGCCTCGTGGCGCGTGGTCGCCCAGGGCCCCTGCCCGGGGGCCCTTCTCGCCATGAGGTGGGCAAGTGCGTCGAGGTCCACAGGGAACCCGGAGGGGAGTCCCTCTATGACGCATCCGATGGCAGGTGAGTGGGACTGTCCGAAGACGGAGACCCTCACGGTCGTACCGAGCATCGAAGGCATGTCAGGTCACGCTCCCAACGTCGTGACCGAGCCACCGAGGGTGGCAAGGTCCTGGAAGAACCCCGGATAGGACTTGGCCACGCACTCGGCATGGAGGATGGTCACCGGCGCGGATGAGCGCACGGAGCAGATGGCGGCCATCATGGCGATGCGGTGGTCGTTTGACGGGTCGATGGTGCCACCCGCGAGCGAGGGTACCCCGTGGATGGTGATGGTGTCAGCCGACGCCGTGATGTCCGCGCCGAGCGTGGACAGGACGTCGCAGACCGTGCTCACACGGTCGGACTCCTTGAGACGGAGTCGTCCGACGCCGTGAATCGCGGTGGTGCCCTCGGCCACGCTCGCCACGGCGGCGATGGGGGGCACGAGGTCGGGGATGTCAGATGCGTCGATGTCACTGCCGGCGAGGTGGTCGAAGCTCACCGCCGCCGTGGTGTGCTGTCGGCTCACGCGGGCCCCGAGCCGTGCAAGCGCCCCGAGGATCGCTCGGTCGCCTTGGGCACTCGAGAGGTCGAGGCCGGTGACGCCGACCCCATGCCCGGCCATGGCACCGGCGGCAAGCCAGAAGGCAGACCCGGACCAGTCCCCCTCGACCTCGCATGTTCCCGGTGAGGTGTAGGGGGTCGAAGGAGAGACGGCGAAACTCGTCTCCCCCTCGACCTGCTTGTCCTCGGCGACGATGACCCCGAACGACTCGAGCGCCGCGCGAGTGAGGCTCACGTACGGCCTGCTCTCGAGTCGGCCCGTGACCCTGAGCTCACTGGGGGAGGCCAGCAGCGGGAAGGCGAGCAGAAGGCCGCTCACGAACTGTGACGAGACGTCACCGGGAAGCACGTAGGCTCCCGGCCTGAGGCGTCCGGACACCGTGAGCGGGAGGGAACCCTCTGGGGAGAGCGTACAACCGTTGCGGACGAGCTCCTCGTAGAGGGGCGAGAGCGGACGGTCTGCGAGCCTGCCATGACCCGTGAGGGTCGCCCCATGTCCAAGGGCACACACCACGGGGAGCAGGAAGCGGAGGGTCGATCCCGACTCGCCGCAGTCGACGAGCGCGCCTGCGGCCGACGAGCGTAGGTTGTCGGTGGCACTCGTGCCGGGGATGGGGACGACGTCGAAGCCGTCAGGGGTGGGCCTGACCTTTGCGCCGAGTGCCTCGAGGGCACCTGATGTGGCCTCGATGTCTGCCGACGTCGTCCTGCAGCGTATGCGCGTGGGGCCTGAGGAGAGGGCGGCGCAGATCAGGAGGCGGTGCGCCATCGACTTCGAGGCGATGGCGTCGATGGTGCCGGCAAGCGTGCCGGGGGCGACGATGGCGTCCATATCAGCGCTCCTTGGTGCCGCAACCGGCATCGATGATGCTTGCGAGCCGCTCGCAGGAGACCTTCTCGACCGAGACCGAGCCGATGGCGTGGGGCACGACGATGTTGATCGAGTCTCCGTGGCGCTTCTTGTCCGAATGGGCGAGGCGGAGCAGCACGGAGTGGTCCACGTCCGTGTCGGTGGGGAGGCCATAGCGAGCGACGATGGTCGTTATGCGGCGCGCCACGTCCTCGTCCGTCTCCCCGAGTCGTGCGAGTCCCCGAGCCATGCAGCACATGCCCGCGGCCACGCTCGAACCATGCCCGAGGTGGTAGTCGCTTGCCGCCTCGATGGCGTGGCCGATCGTGTGGCCGAGGTTCAGGGTCTGTCTGAGACCCTGTTCGCGCTCGTCGGCGTCGACCACGTCTCGCTTGATCTCCACGTTCCTGGCGACGATGCGCACCAGTGCGTCGCGGCTGAGGTCTCCACCGTTCAGTGGCGTCCGTCCGAGCTCGTCGAACAGGGCGGGGTCTGACAGGACGGCATGCTTGATGACCTCACCGCAGGAGTCGGTGATGAGGTCGTGGCTGATCGTGTCGAGGCAGTCGACGTCGGCGACCACGATCGAAGGCTGGAAGAACGCTCCTGCGAGGTTCTTTCCAGCCTCGAGGTCCACCGCGGTCTTGCCGCCGACGGAGGAGTCGACCATGGCGAGGAGCGAGGTGGGGACCTGCGCCACCTCGCAGCCCCTGAGATAGGTTGCGGCGGCGAAGCCTGCCATGTCACCGGTGACGCCCCCTCCCAGCGCGACGATGCAGTCGTCCCGGGTGAGGCCTGCCGCGGCGAGGCCCTCGAGGAGCTTGCCATAGGTGGAGATGCGCTTTGAGGCCTCGCCGGCCGGGAATGTGAGCAATGCCGTCTTCCAACCTGCCGATGCGAGGGATGCTAGCACGCGGTCGGCGTAGAGCTGAGCGACCGTGGAGTCGGAGATGACGCAGGCGACCTCACCGGTGCAGGCCTCTCGGACGAGGGGGCCCACCTGCTCGAGCATCCCGCTCCCCACGTGCACGTCATAGGTGCGTGAGGGAGTGTCCACGGTGACGATGCGTTCCTGGACCGGCATGCCTGTCATCGGCGTTCGGCCTCCCTCTTGAGGCGGTCGCCCTCGGCGAGAAGACCGGTCAGGGCCTCCTCGTCGCGGGCGTCGATCGCATCCTTGAAGCGGCCGAGCTCGTCGATGAGATGCCCGACCTCGAAGGACAGGTTGTCGGCATCGTCGATGAACAGCTCGCTCCACATGGTCGGGTTGCAGCGTGCGACGCGTGTGAGGTCCTTGTAGGAGCCAGCCGAGAACCCACCCTGGTGGGCGGCGGTCGGGCTCTTCACGTAGGCGTTCGACACCACGTGCGCCAGCTGCGACGTGAATGCGATGAGCTCGTCATGACGCTTCGGCGTGGTGATCGAGAACTCGCCGAACCCGCAGGGCCCCAGCAGGCGCTCGAGGCGGTCGAGCACCTCGAGGCGGTCGACGTCGTCCATGTCCGTGGGCGGGCAGAGCACCATGGGTGCCCCATGGTAGAGGTTCGCACGTGAGTGAGCGTACCCGGCATACTGGGTGCCAGCCATGGGATGTGCGCCACAGAAGGTGAAGGGGTGCCCCTGGGCGACCTCGAAGCACCTCTCGCAGACCACGCGCTTCACCCCTGCCGCATCAATGACGATGGCGCCGGGGGCGATGTCGTCGACGTGCGCTGAGAGCCAGTCCACGCAGGCCTCCGGGAACAGGGAGACGATGACGAGCTCGCAGGTGGAAATCACCTCGTCGGTGAGCTCACCGGTGATGGTGTCTATGCATGCCAGCTCGGTGACCTCATGCGTGCGGTTCCAGGCATAGACATCCGAGCCGGCCTTGGCAAAGGCCTTGGCGAACGATCCCCCGATGAGGCCGAGCCCGACGACGCCCACGCGCCCGGGGACGTACGTGTCCGTGACGCCTTTCCCCATGCTAGTCAAGGTCCTTCGTGACGGCCTCGCGCACGAGTGCGATGCGCCTCATGAGGGCGGCGAACATCTCGGGAGTCAGTGCCTGGCCGCCATCGGACCATGCATGCGAGGGATCGTCATGGACCTCGATCTCGAGCGCATCCGCGCCGGCCGCGGTGGCCGCGAGTGCCATCGGCGAGACATAGCGGGTGTAGCCCGTGGAATGGCTGGGGTCCGCCACCACGGGGAGATGCGTGAGGTGGTGCAGCACGGGGACCGCGTTCAGGTCGAAGGTGTTCCTAGTGCGCGTCTCGAAGGTGCGGATACCCCTCTCGCAGAGGATGACGTTCTCATTGCCCTCGCTCATGATGTACTCGGCGGCCATGAGCAGCTCGTCTATCGTGCCGGCCATGCCGCGCTTCAGCAGGACGGGAATCTGGGTGCGTCCGACCTCCTTCAGGAGCGGGAAGTTCTGCGCGTTCCTGGCACCGATCTGCATGACGTCGATCTTCTTGTCTACGAAGAGCTGCACGTCACGCGGGTCCATGACCTCGGTGACGATGGGCATGTCGAGCTCCGCCGAGGCCTCGAGGAGCAGGTCGAGGCCGGCCTCTCCCATGCCCTGGCAGGCGTACGGCGAGGTCCTGGGCTTGAAGGCGCCGCCTCGGAGCATGGTGGCCCCGGCTGCATGGACCGCACGGGCGATGGTGATGAGGTTGTCGCCCTCGACCGAGCAGGGGCCCGCGATGACCTGGAAGTTGCCGCCGCCGATGGAGATGCCATGGCCGCAGTCGATGACGGAGTCCTCGGGATGGAACTTGCGGTTGGCCTTCTTGAACGGCTCCGAGACGCGTTGGACGCGCTCGACGATGTCCATGCTCTCGAGCAGGTAGGGGTCGATGACCGAGGTGTCACCGATGAGACCCACGATGATCTCGTTCTCGCCCTTCGAGATGTTGGTCGTGAGCCCCTTGTTCTCGACCCAGGTGATGAAGTGGTCGAGCTGCTCTTGGGTGGCGCTTTCCTTGATGACGGCAATCATGCGGTCTCCCGTCTGCGTCCCGAGGGCGCAGGTAGCTATGTGGCTTTGGCAGTCGATGGTACTACAAGATGGGCTGCGGTCGGTCGCCTTGCGTGCAAGCACGTCCGACCTAGGGCGTATGCGATGGCGGGGGAGGGGCTTTTGCCCTATACTCTGTGGCCGTCGCCCTCTTAGCTCAGTGGATTAGAGCGTTCGCCTCCGGAGCGAAAGGCCGTGGGTTCGAGCCCCACAGAGGGCACCAGACGCAACGTGACGGGCCTCCCCTCGGGGAGGTCCGCTTGATATGGGGACGCCATGCGCATCTTCCTACGTCCCCTCCGGGTCATGTCGGATCGCACGAGAGGACCAGATGTCTCAGACAGGTGAGCGGACAGGCTCGGCTACGGAGGACCCCGGCCTCACCTCGGCCGAGGTCGAGGCCCTCGTCGCGGCCGGGAAGACCAACGTCGACACCAACGTGAAGACGAAGTCCGTGGGCGCCATCGTGCGGGAGCATACCTGCACCCTCTTCAATGGGGTGAACGCCGCGCTCGCGCTCCTCGTCCTTACGACTGGCTCCTTGCGCAACCTCCTGTTCGTCTGGGTCGTCATCGCGAACCTCGTCATCGGCGTCGTGCAGGAGCTCCGGTCCAAGGCGACCGTCGACCGTCTCTCCGTCCTTGCGGCCCATGACGTGCGGGTCCGCCGCGACGGGGAGGTCACGCGCGTCCCGTCTGCCGGCGTCGTCCTTGGTGACCTCCTAGTCCTGGGGAGGGGCGAGCAGGTACCAGTCGATGCCGAGGTCGTCTCGGGCGAGGCCTCGCTCAACGAGAGCCTCCTCACAGGAGAGAGCACGCCCCTTCCCAAGGCCGTCGGGGACCAGCTCATGAGCGGGAGTTTCATCGACTCGGGGACCCTCGTGGCCCGGGTCACGAGGGTCGGTGCCGAGAGCTACGCGGCACGCATCAATGCCGAGGCCAAGTACGTGAAGACCCCGAACTCAGAGATCATGGCCACGCTGCGTGCGATCATACGGCTCGCGACCTACCTGCTGGCGCCTCTGGGCGTCGGCCTCTTCCTGAGGACGTTCCTGACTGGCGAGACCTTGAGCGGTGCCATCCTCACCACCGTGGCCGCCGTGGTGGGCATGATCCCCCAGGGGCTTGTGCTGCTCACCTCGACGGTGCTTGCCATCGCGACGATTCGCCTGGCCCGCCAGAAGGTGCTCATCCAGCAGTTCTACTGTATCGAGACCCTTGCGCGGGTCGATGTGCTGTGCCTCGACAAGACCGGCACCATCACATCGGGGGCCATGGAGGTCGAGCGCTGCGAGGCGGTGGTGCCATCGGATGGCCCTGGCGCCCTGGAAGGTGCGCTCTCGACCCTCGCCCATGCCCAGGACGACGATGCCAACGAGACCGCCGCCGCGATCCTCTCATATGTGGATGGCAAGGGGGTCTCCCCGATGCCGACGCTGCGCTGCGTGCCCTTCTCGTCCTCCCGGAAGTACTCCGGTTGCGTCACGGCCGATGGCTGCCTCGTCATGGGCGCGGCGCAGTTCGTCATGGGAGATGCCTCCGCCGATGTCTCAGACAGGCTTCGTTCCTTCGGCCCGATGTCCCGCGTCCTGGTGGTCTGCTCCTGCGACGGCTTCGACGACGAGGGCCTGATCGAGGGCGACGTCAGGCTCCTGGGGTTCGTGGCCATCCGCGACCAGATACGTCCCAATGCCGCCAAGACCATCTCCTACTTCTGCGAGCAGGGCGTCGCGCTCAATGTCATCTCGGGGGACGATCCCGCCACGGTCTCTGCGATCGCTTCCCACGTGGGGGTCCCGGGTGCCGAGCGGTGGGTCGATGCGACCACGCTTGACTCGCCGGAGAGGCTCGCCGCGTCCGTGGGGGAGTACCACGTGTTCGGACGCGTCACCCCCCAGCAGAAGCGCGACCTTCTCCGTGCCCTCAAGGAGCAGGGGCACACGGTCGCGATGACGGGCGACGGCGTCAACGACGTGCTGGCGCTCAAGGATGCCGACTGCTCGGTGGCGATGGCCTCCGGCTCCGACGCCGCCAGGAACGTCGCCGAGGTCGTCCTCGTCGACAACGACTTCGCTCACATGCCCGAGGTCGTGGCCGAGGGTCGTCGGTCCATCAACAACCTCCAGCGGTCGGCCTCGCTCTTCCTGGTGAAGACGCTCTTCTCGGCGGTGCTTGCCCTGGTGTGCATCGTGAACCCGCCGTATCCCTTCCTGCCGATACAGATGAGCCTGATCTCGGCAGCGATCATCGGCGTGCCTTCGTTCGTGCTCGCGCTCGAGCCCAACCATGAGCGCGTCACGGGAGACTTCCTCGTGAACGTCCTGTGCAGGTCGATCCCCGCAGCAATCGTCGTGTCCGTCGCGGTCGCGGTGACGACGTGCACATCCGGCATGACGGGGTTCTCGTATGGGGAGGTCTCCACCCTCTGCCTCATGATCACGGCGACGGTGGGCCTCTGCCTCATCGCGAGGATATCCTCCCCGCTGAACCCGCTCCGGTGCGCCCTGCTCGCCGTCTGCATCGCTATGGTCCTTGGTGGATGCACGGTGGCCAGGGACTTCTTCGAGGTCTCCTACCTGACGTTTCAGATGTGGGTCTTCTTGGCCGTCACGCTCTGTGTCGGCCTCGTCGCGTTTAATCTCTTGTACGACCGGTTCGCGAGGAGCGCCGAGGCCGGGACCGGCCTCATGCGCCTCGTGAGTGACTTGGAGGAGAAGTATGCCAGAGCAAGGTCTTAGCGCTGCCGTCAGGCAGGCCCGTTCGTATGACACGCTCGAAGCGGGCGGTCTGAGTCGACGCATCGTCGACGTCTCGCGCATCCCTGGTGCGGAGCGCCTCCCGCGAGCGCTCGTGTGCCTCCTCGAGAACGTGGTGCGTCGTGCGGACACGGACGAGCAGGCGGAGGAGCTGGCAGGCCGGGTCCTGGAGGCCGGCCTTGCAGGCGAGCAGGGCGACGAGATCGAGTTCATGCCCTCGCGCGTCCTGTTCCAGGACTTCACCGGCGTCCCGGTGTTCTGCGACTTCGCTGCCATGCGGGATGCGGTTGCCGCGCGAGGCAAGGACCCGGCCCTCGTGAACCCTCGCATCCCCTGCACGCTCGTCATAGACCACTCCGTCTGCGCGGACGAGGTCGGCACGCCTGATGCCGCCTCCGAGAACCTCTCCATCGAGGCCAGGCGCAACCAGGAACGCTTCGCCTTCCTCAAGTGGGCAAGCCACTCGTTCGACAACGTGAGGATCGTTCCTCCTGGAGGCGGAATCTGCCACCAGCTCAACTTCGAGCGGTTCTGCTCGGTCGTGGGGACCGACGCCCTCGCCACTGGGGATCCTGAGATGGCGTGCTACGACACGCTCGTGGGTACCGACTCCCATACGCCGACGGCCAACGGCATCGGCGTGCTCGGCTGGGGCGTGGGCGGTATCGAGGCTGAGGCCGCGGCATTGGGGCAGCCCATCAGCATGCGCGTCCCGGCCGTCGTGGGCCTTCGTCTCTCGGGTTCCATGCCGGACGGCATCTCTGGCATGGACCTGGCGCTCACCGTCGCCCAACGTCTCCGTTCGGAGGGCGTGGTGGGCTGCCTGGTCGAGGCCTTCGGGCCTGGCGTGGCCAACCTCTCGGTGACGCAGCGCGCCTGCGTCTCGAACATGACCCCCGAGTACGGTGCGACCTCGACGCTGTTCCCCGTCGACGAGGCCGTCCTCGACTACCTGCGTCTCACGGGGCGTGACGAGCACGAGGTCGACTTCGCCGAGGCCTACGTGCGCCGTCAGCGCACCTTCGGCTCGGAGGGTGACCGGACCTATGCCCGGATCGTCGACATCGACCTCTCCACGCTCGAGTGGAGCCTTGCCGGTCCCTCCCGTCCCCATGACCGCGTGACGCCTGCGGGGCTCAAGGCTCGGGTCGAGGAGGCCTGTGGCGCGCACGGGCATGCCGACCTCGGCGAAGGCTTCGACGTCACGTGCGTCGACGGCACCCACGAGCTCCATCACGGTGCGCTCGCCATCGCAGCCGTCACCAGCTGCACCACCGCGACCGACCCGGCCATGATGGTCGGCGCCGGCCTGCTGGCCCGCGAGGCCGCACGACGGGGCCTCGAGCCCAAGCCCTGGGTGAAGCGCATCCTCGCACCGGGAAGCCATGCGACGGAGCTCCTGCTCGAGCGTGCCGGCCTCATGGATGGCCTTCATGACCTTGGCTTCTATACCTGTGGGTTCGGCTGCATGAGCTGCATCGGCAACTCGGGCCCCATACTCCCATGCCTGCGCCCGGTGGCGGACGACCTCGAGCTCACGAGCGTCCTGTCGGGCAACCGCAACTTCGATGGCCGCATCAGCCCGGACGTGAGCCAGAACTACCTCTGCCAGCCGGCCATGGTCGTGGCCTACTCGATCGCAGGGACCATGGACGTCGACCTGACGACCGAGCCGCTGGGCATGGGCACGGACGGGCGTCCGGTCATGCTCTCCGACGTCATGCCCACGAATGCGCAGATAGAGAAGGTCTTGGCCACGGTGCTCGACCGAAGCCTGTACGAGGAGGGCATGGCCGGGCTCCTCGACGGTGACGCAACCTGGCAGGCCATCTCGGCGGGGGAGTCCTCCACCTATCCCTGGGACCCGAAGTCGACCTACGTCCGTCGCCCGCCCTACTTCGACATCGCACGCACGCAGGACACGATCGGCGTCACAGGTGCCCGTGCGCTCGTGCGCCTGGGCGACTTCGTCACGACGGACCACATCTCGCCGGCCGGGGCAATCGCTCCCGACTCTCCGGCGGCTCGCTACCTCCTCGAGCGCGGCGTCGACCAGAGCGACTTCAACACCTACGGAAGCAGGCGCGGGAACCATGAGGTCATGGCCCGTGGCACCTTTGCGAACGTCAAGCTCGAGAACCAGCTCGCCGCCCCGCGGCGCGGAGGATGGACGCGCGACCTCCTCACAGGTGGGGTCACCTCGGTATTCGAGGCTGCCGAGGACTATCGCGACCACGAGGTTCCGCTCGTCGTCGTCGCCGGGAAGATGTACGGGAGCGGCTCGTCGCGCGACTGGGCCGCGAAGGGACCGCTCCTCCTCGGGGTCACCTGCGTCATCGCCGAGAGCCTCGAGCGCATCCATCGGTCGAACCTCGTGCAGATGGGCATCCTCCCCCTCGAGCTCGCCGACGGTGCGACCGCCGATTCGCTCGGGCTCGACGGCACCGAGACCTATGACGTGTCACCGGTCGACCTGAGCGGCGGGCTTCCTGCCCGTCCGCGGACGACCGTCACCGCCAGGCGTGCGGACGGGACCTCGGTCTCGTTCGAATGCGTCGTCCGTGTGGACACGCCGACCGAGGGGGAGTACCTGCGCGCCGGCGGCATCCTTCCCTTCGTCCTCGACCTCATGGCATAGGGGATTAGGGCGACCTGGGCTTATCGTGTGTGTCGTACCCAGGTCGCGCGTGACCCGGGCGAGGGGCTAGAATGTCGAGACGACCATCACGAGTTCGCCAAGGAGACCACTCTTGATCTGCCCCTCCTGCGGAAGCCATATCCCAGACGATGCGCTCGTCTGTCCCGCCTGTCACGCCGACCTGGCGCTGACGAGCATGCTGCCACGCCTCCGAGGCACGTACTGTGCCTCCTGCGGCGCGCTCGTTCCTACGGGCGCCGCACGCTGCCCCGTCTGCGGCATGCCGGTGGCAGGTGCCTCCCAGAAGGACCCGTCGTCGAGGTCGACCCCGTCCGAGGAGGACCTCCCTGACGTCGGGGAGGACGAGGAGGATGACGGAGACCAGGAGTCGCCTACGTCGGTCCTCGACCTGGATGCCGAGAAGACCAACGCGCTCCCGCGCATCGAGAGCTCGATTCCCTCCGAGGAGGACGTCCGTGAGGGCGTGTTCGAGCACGAGAAGACCCCACACCGTCGTGTCGTCGTGCTGGTGGTGCTCGCATCGCTCATCGTGGTGGGCGGCGTCACCCTGTTCATAGCCCACCCATGGGACCCCAACTTCTTCTCGGCCCAGCCTACGGCCGATGCCGACATGAGCAAGGCCGGTTTCCCCGGCACCATCGAGAAGCTGCAGGGCCAGGACTCGGAGACGGCCCAGACCTCGGACGCTGCCACGGACGCCGCCACGACGTCGTCGGGCGACCCGATCTTCGACTCCCTCTCGTCTGACTATGCGCAGCTCGCTGACCTTCGAGACCAGGTGGATGCCAACGAGTCGACCTTTGACCAGAGCGCGATCACGGGTGACCTGGCTACGCGCGTCGCGGGCAAGAATGATGCCGATGCGCTTGGCATCACGATATCCAACCTCATCACCGACATCAAGAAGATCGACGTGTCTTCGACCCCATATGCCGAGGACCAGGAGCATCTCACGACCCTTGCCAACTGGCTGCGCAACCGTACCGACGCCCTCTCGGAGGCTTGGGCGCTCGACGTGGCAAGTGATGACCCGAGTGCCGACGAGGCCAAGATCAAGGCCCCCCTCGACCGGAACGCGGGGTCGGATGGTACGAGCTCCTATGCGACGCTCTTCTCCGAGAACTACTCGGCCTGGGAGCCTGTCAAGAGCTCTTCTTGACCCTCTGGCATGGCCTTTCCCATGGCATTCGCCGTGGTTTTGCATGCCGAAAGTGTGAATGGGCGTATGTGCTGATAGAATAGCGGCTGCTATGTAGACTCCGCGTGTGCCGTGTGGCGCGCGCTCTTTGTAGGGAGGCATGATGGGGTTTTTCGAGGATCCCCTCTATACGCCAGAGTACCAGGTAAAAGGTGACGAGGTCGCGGTCATCTCCACCAGCAAGGGCACGATCGAGGTCTCGCTTGACGGTGCCGGCGCCCCCGTCCATGTGGCCAACTTCTGCGAGCTCGCTAGCTCGGGCTTCTATGATGGGCTGAAGTTCCATCGCTACGTGCCCGGTTTCGTCATCCAGGGCGGATGCCCCAACACGCGCGACATGACGCCCTCTGACGTCGCCCAAGGCCATCGTGGGCCTGACGGGATGCCGGGTACCGGCGGTCCCGGTTACCGCATCAAGCAGGAGTACACCACTAACCCTCGCAACAGCCACGAGGACGGTGCACTCGCCATGGCGAGGTCACAGTCCCCCGACTCCGCCGGGTCACAGTTCTACTTCTGCCTCGGCGCTCAGCATGGCCTCGACTCCGGGTATACCGTCTTCGGCTCGACCATCGGCGGCAAGGATGTCATCGACAAGCTCCGTGCCGGCGATACCATAGAGTCCGTGCGCATCGAGCACCGGGCCGCGTAGCCCATCCGTCAAGACACGGCAACGGGCCAGCCCGTCCAGAGCATTCAGAGCAAAAGGAGCAATCGTGGATCAACAGGCATATCTTGCTGCTAAGAACGCCTATCAACAGGGCGACATGGCAGCTGCCGCAAATGCTGCACGCTCCTGCAAGCAGCCGGGCGAGATCTCGGGTTGTGCTGACCACCTCCTCGGGAACGCCCTCATGAAGATGGGCCGCTATGCCGAGGCGGCCGACGCCTATGGCTCGGCCCTCGAGGACACCTCCTACGGCAAGTCAGGGGCCCTCTCCTGCAACCGTGGCCGTGCGCTCCTTGCCGCCGGCCAGGTCGACGGTGCCATAACCGCGCTCACGCAGGCATCCTCAGATGCGAGCTATCCGACCCCATACAAGGCGCAGATGGCGCTCGGCAAGGCGTATACCAGGAAGGGCGACCTGCGCCAGGCGGGTGTCGCCTTCAGGAACGCCGCCATCGACGAGTCGAACCCGGACCCTTCCGTCGCGCTCATGCGCCTCGGGCGTTGCTTCATGGACCTCGGTCGCCCCGTCGACGCTGTCGAGGCGTACCGCACCGCCCTGGACTTCTCGACCCCGCTCGAGAGCCAGAACTCCATCTATGCCGAGCTCGGACGTGCCTATGTGGCGGCCAACCGCATGACCGAGGCCATCGATGCCTTCGGACATGCCACGGCTGACGGTACCTATCAGCTCTCTCCCGAGGCCGCGGTCGCGTTCCAGTCCGCCCAGCATGCGGTCGCGGCCATGACGGGTGGTGGTCCGTCCTCCACGGACGCCATGCTTGCGGCCGCCGGCTATGGCGAGGGCGGGACCGGCTCCTACGACCCGCTCGACCCCATGGGCAAGTCTGGCGAGATGATGCCGTCGCCCGAGGATACCGGGTTCTTCTCGGTGTCGGAGCAGGAGCTTGTCGAGAACGACAAGAAGGATCGGAAGAAGAAGCGCCATACGGGCAGGCACATCCTCATAGCGCTTCTGGTCATCCTGCTCCTCCTTGCTGCCGTCGCGGGCTTCGGCTACTACAAGGGTTACGGCTGGCCGACGCAGGAGGCGACCGTCGAGGCCATGTTCAAGGCCAACACGGACTCCGGTGACATCGGCAGCTACCTCGCCGGGAGCGTCACGAGCGGCACGCGCTCCGATATCGAGGCCGTGCTTCCCGTCAACGCCACCGTCAAGGTCGACGGCGTCGACCGCTCCATGAGCTCGTCCAAGGTCACCGCGACGGCCACGCTCGAGGCCGGTGGGACCCAGTCCTACACGATCTCGCTCGTGCGTGACGGCATCGGCTGGAAGGTCGACAACGTCACCGTCGACTATGCGTCACAGGGCGGCACGACCGCCTCGCTGAGCGGGACCGCGAAGACGTCCGCTGCGACGACTTCCACTGCCACGACGACCACCGGCACCCTCGCGAGTGCCACGACGGCATCCTCCCAGGATGCCCAGACCACCAACTAGCGGCTGGAGACCCGTAGATGTCGTTCTTTGACTCCATGTTCGGCGAATATGGTGGCGACCTTGCCATCGACCTCGGGACGGCCAACACGCTCGTCTCCGTGCGAGGCGAGGGCATCGTCCTGAACGAGCCCTCCGTCGTTGCCATCGACAAGAGCGAGGAGCGCGTGCTCGCCGTGGGTGCCGACGCCAAGCGCATGGTGGGCCGCACCCCAGGCTCGATCCTTGCCATACGTCCCCTCAAGGACGGCGTCATCGCCGACTTCGACGTGACCGAGGTCATGCTCCGCTATTTCATCGAGAAGGCACGCGAGCGACGCTACCCGTGGTCGCCGCGTCCGCGTGTGGTCGTCTGCGTCCCATCGGGCGTGACCTCCGTCGAGAAGCGCGCGGTTTTCGAGGCGACCATACAGGCAGGTGCGCGTCAGGCCTACCTCATCGAGGAGCCGATGGCGGCAGCCATCGGGGCCGACCTGCCCATAGAGGACCCCACCGGCTCCATGGTGGTCGACATCGGCGGCGGCACGACCGAGGTCGCCGTGATCGCCATGGGCGGGATCGTGGTCTCGCAGTCCATCAGGACCGCCGGTGACGAGTTCGACCAGACCATCCTCGAGCACGTGCGCGACGCCTACGGCCTCTCGATCGGTGAGCGCACCGCCGAGGACATCAAGATCAAGGTCGGGTCCGCGGCTCCCCTGAAGGAGGAGCTCGATGTGGAGGTCAACGGCCGTGATGTCATCTCCGGCCTCCCGAAGACCGTGCGCATCGAGAGCGAGGAGATCAGGCGAGCCCTCAACAGGCCGCTCGACGAGGTCACCAAGGCAGTGAAGGATGCGCTTGACATGACGCCTCCTGACCTGGCAAGCGACCTCATGTACTATGGCATCCTGCTCACCGGTGGTGGCGGTTTCCTGCGGGGCCTCGACCAGAGGCTCCGAGAGGAGACGGGTGTTCCTGTCAACGTGAGTCCCACCGCCCTCGAGAACGTCGTCAACGGATGCGCGAAGGTTCTCGAGGCGAATGCGCTCTCGGGTGGGTTCGTCCAGAGTGCGGCGCAGTAACTGGTGGCTCGTCTCTCGCAAAAGGGCCTGGGATCGGTCAACTCGTACAAGAGGGGGAACGGGCCAGGTCCCCTGGTGCGCCCCCTCATATTGTGCTGCGTCGTCTCGATAGCCCTCCTTGGGGTCTCCTCGGCCGAGGGCGACTCGGGCCCGATCCATGCTGCTCGGGGCGTCTTCCAGACGATCACGATGCCGGTGCGTTATCTCGGCTCGGCCGTGGCGTCGCCCTTCGCCGGCCTCGGGAACGTATTCACGAACCTCACGGCGAACCAGGAGTCCCTCTCTGAGCTCGAGGCCGAGAACGAGCAACTCAAGAGCCAGGTCGCCGAGCTGACCGAATCCGATCAGACGGCGACGAGGCTCGAGGACCTTCTCCAGCTCAAGAGCACCTATAGCCTCCAGTCGACGGCCGCCCGCATCGTCTCGGGGTCTGGGGACTCGTGGTCGACCTCGGTCACGATCGACAAGGGGACCACATCCGGGTTCGCCGTGGGCATGCCCGTGACGGACTCGATGGGAGTCATCGGCCAGATCACCGAGTGTGGGCCGTCGACCTCGGTCGTGCGCCTCATATCTGACGAGAGCTCGGGCGTCTCGGCCATGGTCCAGTCGAGCCGCGCCCAAGGCCAGCTCACGGGATCTGCCGATGGCACGCTGCACCTCACGCTCATCAAGTGCGACCAACAGGTGGCGGTCGGTGACACCGTGGTCACGAGCGGCCTCGGGGGAGTGTATCCGAAGGGTCTCCCGATCGGTACGGTCACGAGCGTCGAGAAGTCTGACGGCGCGCTCTACTATGACATCACGGTAAGCCAGCTCGCCTCGACCGAGAACCTCGAGGAGGTCCTGGTCATAACCTCGCTCTCCGAGGACCAGCAGGCCTCGACCGACGAGGTCAGTGCCGCTGACTCGCAGGAGCGCTCCGAGGCGACGACGGCGGACACGGCCAGCGCGACGACCACCGCTGCTACCACGACGAGCGCCACGACGGACGAGGGGTAGGCGAAGATGCTCGTCAACGACAAGAACAACGACCGTAGGTCCTTCATCATCCTCTGCGTGGTGTGCGGCGTCCTCCAGCTCGCCCTCGCGCCGAACGTCTGCATCGCAGACGGGCGTGCCAACTTCGCCCTCGTGCTCGCCGCCTGTGTGGCGTTCGGCATCGGTGGGGGAAGGGGAGTGGTATGCGGCTTCGCTGCCGGTCTGTTCTTCGACCTCGCCACGACAGGGCCCATCGGCCTCATGGCCCTCGAGCTCACGGTCTTCTCGTTCGTCGCTGGTTCCCAGGAGCGCAACCGACTTTCCGAGAATCCCGTGGTCACCTTCGAGCTCTTTGCGGCCGGCGCCCTCGTGGTCTCGCTCTTCTATAACCTCTGCATGGTCATCGTCGGCCAGGCCTCGATCGTCGATGCACTCGTGTTCCGGACACTCCCCACGACGCTCCTGACCTGCCTCGCCTTCCTCCCGTTCCTCTACCTCCTCTCGAGGGGCATGGGCTCGAGCCCCCGCCTCTCGAGGTCCTCCCTCGGGTCCTCGTCCTACAAGGGCGCACGGCGCGGTGCCGGTCACCTGCGTACCAAGGGATTGTAGGAGGCGCCATGAGCCTCACCACCATCGTCATCGTCTGCCTGCTCGTCGCTGCCTTGGCGGCCCTCTGCGCCTATCTCTATCTGCGTTCCAACTCTGGCAAGATGCACTTCGACATCGGCGGGCAGACTCCCAAGGCATCGGGCGGCAACGACACGTCGCCCGAGACGGGCTTCAAGACGCGGATCCACGGCGTGGGCATCTTCTGCGGTGGTGTCATCGCCGCCCTCCTCGCCCGTCTCTGGAGCATGCAGCTCGTCTCGAGTGACACCTACACCGAGCAGGCCGAGCAGAACCGCACGCGCACCATCTCGACCATCGCCCCCCGTGGACGGATCCTGGACCGCAACGGTGCCGAGCTCGTCACCAACCGGTCGAGCCTGACGGCCGTCGCCTATGAGTCGGTGGCGGACGACGACATCGAGCTGCAGCTCCTCGCCAACCTCCTCGGCATGCCCGTGACGGCGGTGAAGAGGAAGATACAGGATGAGACCGAGGGTGCGCAGAGCGCCCATACCGTCGCCGTGGACGTCTCTCGGCGGGTGGTCGCGTTCATACAGGAGCATCCGGACGCCTTCTCGCAGGTCTCCATCGAGCAGCGGACGCAGAGGTATTATCCCCTCGGCAACGTCGCCGCCCATCTCCTCGGGTATACCGGCACCGTGACCTCCGACCAGCTCAACTCCACGAGCGACGACGAGTCTGCCATCTCCTACGAGTCCGGTGACACCGTGGGCCAGGCAGGCATCGAGTACCAGTATGAGTCGGTCCTCCAAGGGGTTCGTGGGGAACAGACGGTCTATGTCGATGCCTCAGGCAACGTGACCGGGTATTCGACCTCCATCGACCCGACGAGCGGGAGTGACATAGAGCTCACGCTCGATGCCTCGATTCAGCAGGCCGCCGAGAGCGGGCTTGCGCATGCCATCCAGGCATCCAAGGACAAGGGTAATGCCGACTGCAAGTCGGGGGCCATCGTCGTCCTGGATGCCACCAATGGAGAGGTGCTTGCCATGGCAAGCGCGCCGCAGTTCAACCCCTCCATCTTCGTCGGTGGCATATCCAACGACGACTGGGAGGCCCTCTCTTCGGACGATTCGGGGAACCCCCTCATGAACAGGGCCGTCGCTGGCCAGTACATGTCGGCCTCGACCATCAAGCCCATCGGGGCGCTCGCTGCCCTCGACCACGGCATCGCCACCGCAGACACGGGTTACGACTGCACGGGCTATTGGACGGGCTTCGGAGACGCCTACGGGCAGTACTGCTGGCTCCATACGGGGCATGGCTACATGACGCTCCAGACGGGCATCACCTACTCGTGCGACACCGTCTTCTACGAGATCGGCAAAGACTTCTACTACTCCTCCACCCCCGAGGGCCTGCAGGAGACCTACCGCAAGTGGGGACTTGGCACCGCCACTGGCATCGACCTCCCCGCCGAGGGCTCGGGAAGGGTCCCCGATGCCGAGTGGAAGGCCGACTACTTCTCGAGCTACTCCGATGACCAGCGTGCCTGGCAGGGCGGCGACATGACGAACCTCGCCATCGGCCAGGGCGACCTGCTCGTGACCCCGCTGCAGATGGCCTGCGCCTATGCGGGAATCGCCACGAGGGGCACCATCTGGCAGCCCCATGTGCTGAAGGGGATCCTGGCACGAGGCTCCTCCGGGACCATCTCCGAGTATGCCTGCGCCGCGCTCCATACGCCTTCCGAGTCAGAGGACTACTTCGACCTTGTGAGGACCGGGCTCAAGGGGGTCATATACGAGGAGAGCGATTCGCTCGCGAGCCATTTCACCAACCTCGACGTGACCGTCGCGGGAAAGACGGGGTCGGGCGAGAAGACCAACGAGGCGGCGACGGGTTGGTTCTGCGCGTTCGCACCGTTCGACGACCCGAAGTACGCCCTTGCGGCCGTGGTCGAGCAAGGCGGCTTCGGTGCGACCTCGGCCATGTATGCGGTCCGCGACACGCTCGGGGGCATCTATGACGAACCGGACACGTCCACGGTCACCATGGACGACAGCACGAGATAGGGGAGGGGCATGGGCGAGTCGGGCTACTCAGGAAATCTTCGTGACATCGGCTTCGGGGGGCTCGTCTCGTCCCTCTTCGGCGGGGATGCCGGCAAGCGACCGGGTGCCGCGCGCATGCGGCAGCGCAAGGGGCTTCTCGGCGACCTCTACTTCCCGGTCCTGATCCCCGCGCTCGCGCTCATCGTCTACGGGCTCATCGTCATCTGGTCGGCATCCCTCTCCATATCGGAGGCCTCGTTCCCTCGCCAGCTCCTCGGGGCCTGCATCGGCCTCGTGGCTGCCGGCGTCGTGTGGCGCCATGACTATCGGAACCTTGCCAACATGACGACGGCCCTGCTCGTCATCGATATCGTGCTCATGCTGCTCCCCCATGTTCCTGGCATCTCCTACTCCGCGAAGGGTCTCACGGGATGGATCAAGATCCCCCTCATCAACCTGACCTTCCAGCCTGCCGAGCTTGCCAAGCTGGTGACGATCTACCTCATGGCGGCCCTGGCGGCCCAGTACAACGGGAAGATCAAGACCCTCTCCGACTATCTCAAGCTCTGCGGCATCCTCTGCGTGCCGTTCGCGCTGATCCTCATGCAACCCGACCTCGGGACCGGCCTCGTGGTCCTCTTCCTCGGTGCCGTCATCATCGTCTGCGGCGGTGCGCGACGGAGCTGGGTGCTTGTGACGCTTGCCGTGGTGGTGGCGGGTGCTGCGTTGGTCGTCATCACCTCCTCAACGGACGGGTTGCCGCATATACTCAAGGAGTACCAGCTCAAGCGCCTCATGGTCTTCATCGACCCCTCCGTCGACCCGACAGGTGATGGCTACAACCTGCAACAGGCTGAGATCGCCGTGGGAAGCGGCGGCTTCTTCGGTAAGGGTATCGGCAACGCGACCCAGGCGGGCCAGGGCTTCCTGCCCGAGGCCCACACCGACTTCGTGTTCGCGCTCGTGGCCGAGGAGTTCGGGTTCCTGGGGGTCATCGTGCTCCTCGGACTCTTCGGGTGGCTCTTCTTCGCGACCCTGAAGCTCGCGCTCAAGGTGGACGCCCCCTTCGCCAAGCTCGTGCTCGTAGGCGTCGTGGCCATGTGGAGCTTCCAGCTGCTCGAGAACGTCGGGATGTGCATCGGCATCATGCCGATCACAGGTATCCCGCTTCCCTTCATCAGCTATGGGTCCTCTTCGATGATATGCCAGGTCATGGCTGTGGGTATGGTCCAGTCCGTCTGGTTCCATCGGACAAAGTCAGCCTGATGGTCGCCTGAGGCTTGGGTATACGTTGACTGTCATGCAACCCTAGTTGGGGGATGAACGCAATGCCGTCCTTTGGTAACAATCTCGTCGGGAAGGCGCTCGGGGTCCTCGATGCCGGACGGTCTGCCGAGTCACTCCGGCACGAGCCCGTGCGCATCGCCATCGTCCTTGACCCAAGGGCCTCGCGCGACCTCGTCTGCTCCATACGGGACGCGTTCGTCCCAGAGCAACCTTCGGGCCTCGTTCACGTGGCGCGCCTCGAGGAAGGCGCCTCGGTCGCCATCAACCCGGCCACCGACCTTGCCATCGTGGTGGTGGGCCCTTCGGCCAACCTCTGCGCTCGTGCGGCGCGCTCCTTCTCGGATGCGGGGATACCGTGCGTCCTCGTCGCCGAGACGAGCCTCGACGCGCCTGAGATCACGGGCTCGGCAACGGGTGGGCGCATCTCGCTCGTCGTGGCCTCGAGCCGTGCCGTGCTTCTCGACAAGCTCGCCCGCTGGCTCTGCGACACCTCCGAGAAGGACCTCGCGCTCGCGGCCTGCTTCCCCTTCGTGCGCCATCCCAAGGCCTCGCAGATCATCGACACCTGCTCGGCCGAGAATGCCGGCGTCGCGGCGCTCCCGTTCCTCTCGGGCTCGGCCGACCTGCCGATCATGTGCGCCAACGAGGCCAAGATGGCCCTGCAGATGGCGGCCGTCTATGGGCAGGACCTGAGCCTGTGGCGCATCCCCGAGGTCATTGGGGTCGTTGCCGGTGGCTTCGGCCTCCGCGGGGCTGCTCGCCAGGCTGACTTGCTCCTGCCTGGCCTCGGTCGTCTCACCAGCGTCGGCGTGGGCTACGTGGGAACGCAGGCCATCGGGCATGCGCTCCTGTCCTGGTTCGAGCTTGCGTCGGACCCTGAGGCCCTCGCCGAGCTCGTCAGTGACCTGCGGGCCCACGTGAGCCATGGTGCCGAGGTCGGCGGATCGGCTGCGGAGCCTGCCCGTGCCCTCATCGACTGAGGCACCCCTCCCTGATTCGGTCGCTTTCGTGCTAATGCGGTCGAGCTGGGAAGTCGTGAGTTGATTTTGCTCCACCTTCTGGTAACATTCCTAACGTTTGCACTCACCTCAGCACCGAAGGGCTTACACATGTACGCAATCGTATCCACGGGCGGCAAGCAGTACAAGGTCGCCAAGGGCGACGTCATCGACGTCGAGAAGCTCGACGCGGCAGCTGGCGACAAGGTCAAGCTGGACGT
Organism: Atopobiaceae bacterium; assembly: GCA_022483015.1. NCBI lineage: Bacteria > Bacillati > Actinomycetota > Coriobacteriia > Coriobacteriales > Atopobiaceae > Atopobiaceae bacterium. The sequence goes on from JAKVOB010000001.1 coordinate 1,534,896, forward strand.
CATCATGCTCAACGACGGCAAGACGTGCGTCGTCGATCCTGAGACGGTCGGCAAGATGAAGGTCACCGCGAAGGTCGTCGAGCAGTTCAAGGGCGAGAAGCAGCTGGTCTTCAAGTTCGAGAAGCGCAAGCGCTATCGTCGCACCAACGGGCATCGTCAGAACCTCACCAAGCTTGAGGTCACCACGCTGCCGAGCGCCAAGACGGCGGCCAAGAAGGCCACGACCGCTTCTGAGGCCGAGGCCGCAGAGTAGCACGGTCGGATGTCACACTCCATAGGTATCGTGAGGATAGGCAGGTTCTAAGATGGCACACAAGAAGGGTCAGGGCACCTCGCGTAACGGTCGCGACTCCAACGCCCAGCGCCTCGGCACCAAGCGCTTCGATGGCCAGGTCGTCTCCACGGGCGAAATCCTCGTCCGTCAGCGCGGCACGCACATCACCCCAGGCGAGAACGTCGGCCGCGGCAAGGACGACACCCTGTTCGCGCTTGCTGATGGCACCGTCGAGTTCACCAAGGGCGAGAAGCACAAGGTCCACGTGCGTCCCATCGAGGCCTAGCACCTCATCCCATAGGGGAATCCGTAGGGCCCTCGGCATCGCCGGGGGTCCTTTTCATGCCAGGTGGCCGGGAGCGCTCACTTGGCGCTACGATGTCATGAGGAGGTGGCCCATGTCAGAGTTCACAGACCTATGCCATATCAACGTCAAGGGCGGCGACGGCGGTGCCGGATGCATGTCCTTCAGGCGTGAGGCCTACGTTCCCAAGGGCGGGCCTGACGGAGGCGACGGAGGCCGTGGCGGCGACGTCGTCATCGAGGCTGACGCGCAGCTGTCCAGCCTCATCGACTTCCGTTACAAGCATCACTTCCGTGCCGAGCGCGGCAGTCACGGTCAGGGCGCTCGTCGCCACGGCCGTGACGGCGAGGACCTCGTCCTGAAGGTCCCGCTCGGTACGGTGGTGCGCGAGCTCGACCCTGACACCCAGAAGCCGCTCTTCGACATCGCCGACCTCACGCATCCAGGCGAGCGTGTGGTCGTGGGGCCCGGTGGCGTCTCGGGACGAGGCAACATCCACTTCGTCACCTCGGTGCGGCGCGCGCCCGCCTTCGCCGAGAAGGGCGAGCCAGCCACCGAGCACTGGATCGAGCTCGAGATGAAGCTCATGGCCGATGCCGCGCTGGTGGGCCTTCCCTCGGTGGGGAAGTCCTCGCTCATAGCCCATATGAGCGCGGCTCGTCCCAAGATTGCCGACTACCCGTTCACCACGCTCGTCCCCAACCTCGGCGTCGTGCGCGCCCCGAACGACCATTCGTTCGTCGTGGCGGACGTGCCTGGGCTCATAGAGGGTGCCAGCGAGGGCAAGGGGCTCGGCCACGAGTTCCTCCGGCACATAGAGCGGACGGCCCTCATCATGCATGTGGTCGACCTCACCGGCGGCTTCGAGTCCCGTGACGTCGTCGACGACTACCACACCATCAATGGCGAGCTCGCCGCCTATGCCACCGACCTCGCCGTGAGGCCCCAGGTCGTCGTGGGCAACAAGTGTGACATGCCCGGGACCGACGAGGCCTCCGAGCGTCTGCGCAAGGCCGCAGAGGAGGATGGGCGGGCGTACTTCCCCGTCTCCGCCGTCACCGGCAAGGGACTCGACCCGCTCGTGCGGCATGTGGCCGAGCAGGTGGCCACGCTCAGGGCCGAGCGTGTGGTCGAGGCCGAGGAGCCTGACCAGACGAACCTATGGGCTGCCGGCCGGGAGCGACGGGACCGTGCCTATGCCATCGAGAACCAGGGCGGCCACGTCTGGCGCATCCATGGGAAGGCGCTCGAGCGCATGGTCGTCCAGACCGACTGGGACAACGAGGATGCCGTCCTGTTCCTGCAGCACCGCTTCGAGCGGATGGGTCTCGACGATGCCCTGGCGAAGGCCGGCTGCAAGTCGGGCGACGAGGTCAGGATCCTCGGGTACGCCTTCGAGTACCAGGGGGACCAGGACGAGGATGACTTCTCCGAGCTCGATGATGCGGATGACGAGGTCTTGGGCGAGCTGATCGACCCAGAGGACGACGCCCCCATCACGGTAGGCCAGATCTCGCGGCAGACGTCCGACGAGGGGGGTGCCGAGGAGTGAGCCATCCGGAGCAGATCGACGGGCTCGTCGTCGTCAAGGTGGGCTCCAACATCCTCACGGGTGCGGACGGTGCCCTCGATCGGTCCTTCGTCTCCGGGCTCTGCGACCAGGTGGCCTCGCTCGAGCATTCTGGCCGACGTGTCATAGTGGTCTCGAGCGGCGCGGTGGCCGCGGGCATGGAGCGTCTCGGCATGTCGGCACGACCGCTTGACCTCCCGGGCATCCAGGCCTGTTCGGCCGCCGGCCAGGCCGCCCTCATCGAGACCTATGCCAAGGGGCTGGCAACTCATGGGCTCACCTGCGGTCAGGTCCTCTTCTGTCGTCGTGACGTCGTAGACCGCGAGGGCTACCTCAACGCGCGCAACACCCTCGACCGTCTCCTCGAGCTCGGCGTCGTTCCCATCGTGAACGAGAACGACACGGTCGCGACGGGGGAGCTCACCTTCGGTGACAACGACATGCTCGGTGCCATCGTCTCGACCCTCGTGGGGGCCTCGCTCTACGTGATCCTCTCTGACGTCGACGGCCTGCACGAGTGCGACCCACGTCTGGACCCGGCATCCCCGCTGATCAGGCGCGTGGAGTCTGTAGACCGCTCAATCATGTCCATGGCCGGCGGGTCTGGTTCGGCTGTCGGCACAGGCGGCATGGCCTCGAAGGTCAGGGCTGGCCGTGCCATGCTGGCTGCGGGGGTCCCCATGGTCATCTGCCAGGGGCGCCATCCCTCCGCGCTCGTCGGTGCCGTCTCGGGCCAGATGATGGGGACCAGGTTCGAGGGGTCCTCTGGGAACTCCCGTGAGGGTGCGCGTAAGCTCTGGATAGGCCTTGCGGGTGTCTCGCAGGGTTCCGTGGTCATCGACGAGGGCGCAGAGCGTGCCCTCGAGGAGGACGGTGCGTCACTGCTGCCCGTGGGGGTCGTCGGCGTCTCGGGCGAGTTCTCCTCTGGTGACGTGGTGAGCGTGGTCGACAGGGCCGGCATGCTCCTCGCACGGGGTGTCGTGCGCTATTCCTCCGCCGAGCTCATGCGGGTGAGAGGTCTCTCGACGGACGTCATCGTCCGGTTCTATCCTGACAAGGCGGAGACGCCTTGCATCCACCGAGACGAGCTTCTCGTCTTCTAGCATTACCCTACCTGCGAAGGAGCGCCCATGTCGGAGTCCGAGTCCAAGGCACGTCTGGCCCATGAGGCCGCGCCAGTGGTGGCGCACCTCTCTGCCCAGGTCCGTAGCGAGGCGATCCGCGCCGCAGCAGGTGCGCTCCTCTCGTCGTCAGAGGCGATCCTCGAGGCGAACGGGCGCGACATGGCGAGGGCCCGCGAGGCGGGGATGGCCGACTCGCTCCTTGACCGTCTCATGCTCGACGAGGGGCGTGTCAAGTCGATCGCCTCGTCGATGTCCGAGGTGGCCGACCAGCCTGACCCGCTTGCGCGTACCCTGGCCGGCTCGACGCTCCCGTCTGGGGTCCGTGTCGAGCGAGTCACCGTACCGCTGGGCGTCGTCGCCATCGTCTACGAGGCCCGCCCCAACGTCACGGCTGACGCGATCGCGCTGTGCCTGCGCTCCGGGAACGCCTGCGTGCTGCGCGGGGGCTCCGCCGCGCACGACTCGTGCATCGCCATCACCGAGGCCGCGCGGGCGGGGGCGGTGGGGTGCGGTGTCCCGCCCGAGGCCATCGCCATCATCGAGGCCCCCGGCCATGACGAGACCCAGTGCCTGATGCGCGCCACCGGCCTCGTCGACCTGCTCATCCCGCGCGGGGGAGCCTCCCTCATACGCGCCTGCGTGGAGGGGGCCACGGTCCCCACCATCCAGACCGGCGTGGGTAACTGCCACATCTACCTGGAGCGCACCGCGGACGTCCAGAAGGCGATCAACATCGTCGTCAACGCCAAGACCTCGCGGCCGGGTGTCTGCAACGCTGCCGAGTCCCTCCTGGTCGATTCCGACGTCGCCGGGACCTTGCTCCCGCCCGTCCTCGAGGCCCTGGCCGACAAGGGTGTCGAGCTCGTGGGTGACGAGCGTGCCTGCATGGCGGCAGCCTCGTGCGGCGTGGACATGGGGCATGCCTCCGTGGAGGACTGGGGGCGTGAGTACCTTGGCCTCAAGATGAGCGTCCGCTGCGTCGATGGGGTCGTGGCGGCCATCGACCACATCAACCGGTATGGCACCGGGCATTCGGAGGCCATCGTCACCGAGAGCTACGAGGCCTCCGAACGCTTCCTCGCCGACGTGGATGCCGCGGTCGTGTATGTGAACGCCTCGACGCGCTTCACCGATGGCGGGATGTTCGGACTCGGCTGTGAGATCGGCATCTCGACCCAGAAGCTGCATGTGCGTGGTCCCATGGGTGCAGAGGCTCTCACGTCCACCAAGTACCTCGCCAGGGGAGACGGGCAGATACGATGACGCCTCCTTGCGTCGAGGAACCCATGGCAGGACTGCCTGACCTCGCTCGTGACCCGAGCCGCACCTATCGGCTCGGCATCATGGGTGGTACCTTCGACCCGATCCATAACGGGCACCTGGTCGCGGCACAGCAGGCGGCTGGCGACCTCGGGCTCGACCTCGTGCTCTTCATGCCTGCCGGACATCCGGCGTTCAAGCAGGACCGTTCGGTCTCGTCATGCGAGGACCGCTATGCGATGGCGCTCCTCGCGACTTCCGACAACCCCCTCTTCGTTGCCAGTCGATTCGAGGTCGACCGGCCGGGGATCACCTATACCGCGGATACCCTCGAGGCCATCAGGGACTACTATCCCCCCAACGTGAAGCTCTACTTCATCACGGGCGCAGATGCCATCATCAGCATCGTCACCTGGCACGACGCTGCCAAGATCGCACGGCTGGCCACGCTCGTGGGGGCCACGCGGCCGGGGTATGACCTCGCACGGGCACGTGCCGTTCTGGATTCCTCACCCATCGACTTCGACGTCAGGTATCTCGAGGTGCCTGCCCTTGCCATCTCGTCGAGCTACCTGAGGGCACGCGTGAAGGAGGGGCAATCCCTGCGCTACCTCACTCCTGAGTCGGTGCGGGGTTACGTCCAGAAGCGTCATCTGTATGGTGCCAACCAGGAGGATGCATGAGCAAGGTCGCCAAGAGGAAGGGTCAGGTCAAGAGAATCGCCCCGACCAAGGGGACGAAGGCCGCGGGATGGAAGGAGCTCCTCGGCCATAGGGCTCGGTTCACGCCGCTGCAGTGCGCTCGGATCGAGCGGCTCGAGGATGACCTTGCCGAGCGGCTCGAGTCCCTGCCGAAGAGGCTCGCCCACTCGCTCTCGGTGGGACGCAGCGCCGAGGCGCTCGCCCTCCTCTATGGCGTCGACCCCTATAAGGCCCGCGTGGCCGGAATCCTCCATGACTGGGACAAGGTGGTGCCCCATGACGAGCTCATCGCTCGCGCCCATGAACTCGGCATCGACCTCGGGGTCGAGCCGACCCTCGTGGTCTCCCTGCTGCATGGCATGGTCGCCGAGCGCGAGCTGCCGGACGTCTACCCCGACCTGCCCCCTGACATCCTGCAGGCGATCGGTCGCCATACCATCGGCGCCGCCGACATGACGCCGCTCGATGACGTCATCTTCGTCGCGGACGGGATCGAGCCGCTCCGACCGTCCTCGCCTGGCATCGACGAGGTGAGGCATCTGGTCGGGAGCGTGACGCTGCCGAACCTCTTCTGGGTCTCGTTCACGGGTGGCATCACGTACGTGGTGGGACGCGGCCGCTACCTCTACCCTGGTACCATCGACATATACAATGGGATCGTGGCCCGTGGAAACCACGGGTACGAGTGATCGTACGAACACGACAGGAGACTTCATGACGACACCGCTCGAGATGGCACGAATCGCTGCAAGCGCCGCGGACGACAAGAAGGCGGAGGACATCGTCCTCCTCGACCTCGAGGGGGTGTCAGACGTCTGCGACTACTTCCTCATCTGCACCGCAGCCAACGCCCGCCGTTCGTCCTCCGTCGTCGACGAGGTCATCGACCGGGTCCGTGCCAATTGCGGGGTGCGTCCCATCTCAAGCGAGGGGCGGGACGATTCGACCTGGGTGCTCCTCGACTATGGCTCGCTCGTCGTGCACGTCTTTCTCCCCGAGACACGTGACTTCTATCGGCTCGAGCGTCTCTGGGGCGACTGCTCGCAGGTCGATCTCGGCCTCGCTCATGGTGCCGACAAGGGGGACGATGGGGGAGTGCAGGACTAGTCGTCCTGCTTGTGGGCGGGTGTCGTGTTCGTGGTGCGGCCCGAGAGCCTGAGGTCGCGGCCGAGCGCCACGGCCTGGTCTCCGAATCGCTCCCGGACCTCGTCGCAGGTCCGATGGAGCTCGTGCCGTTGCGTGGCTGAGGCCTGGTCATCGAAGAGGCCGAGCTGCTCGGGCTCCTCCGTGTCGGCGAACCCCGAAATGCCGACGCCGACCAGGCGTACGTGCATGCCCCTTGCCCAGAGACCTGCCGCCAGGTCCTGCGCCATGGGTCCGAAGTCCCCCTCGTCGTCGGTCGGATGGGTGAGGCTCGTCTGTGCCGTGCTCGCATGGTCGAGGTCATAGCGCACCTTCACGGTCACGCAGGTGCCCTTGAGGCCCTTCCGGCGAAGCCTGGTCGCCACCATGGACGCCATGGCGCCCGCTGCGGCCCTCACGTCAGCCTCGGTCGTGAGGTCCGTTGCATACGTGCGCTCGTTCGAGACGGACTTCGGGTCTGGCCTCGATGCCTGCTCCGAGACGACCGACTGCTCGAGGCCGGCGGCCCTGAGTGCGAACGAGGTCGCCTGCGATCCGAGGACCGACGTGAGCAGCCCTCGGTCCGCTGCTGCGAGCTGTCCCAACGTCGTGATGCCGAGCGCCGAGAGCCGCCGCTCGGCCGACGCCCCGATGCCGCTCATCGAACGCACCGGCAGAGGGGCCAGGAAGGCCTGCTCGGAGCCTGGGAGGACGATCGTGAGGCCTCGTGGCTTGTCTCGCTCGGAGGCGATCTTCGCGACGGTCTTGTTGGATCCGAGCCCGATGGAGCACGTGACTCCGAGCGCGGCCACGCGCTCCTGTATGCGCCCGCATATCGCGAGCGGGCTCTCGTGCGAGAACCTCCCTGGCGTCACGTCGAAGAAGGCCTCGTCTATGGACACCTGTTCCACATAGGGGCTCTCTTGGCCGATGAGCGACATGACCTGCCCGCTCACGCAGCGGTAGCGGTCGAAGTGGCCGTTGGTCCAGACGGCATCGGGGCAGAGACGGCGTGCGGTGGCGGCTGGCATGGCAGAATGGACGCCGAAGGTGCGGGCCTCATAGGAGGCCGTGGAGACGACGCCTCGCCGGTCGGCGTCCCCGCCTACGATGACGGGACGTCCGCGCCACTCCGGGTGGTCGAGCTGCTCGACGGAGGCAAAGAACGCGTCGAGGTCTAGCAGACCTATGGCAGGGCCCTCCCAGGGGAGGTCGTCCGTATCGTCTGATGTGGTCTCTCGGTCCATGGACCCAGTATAGGGTGATCAAAGGCCTCAGAAGGTCACCGAGAAGCAGGTGCCTGCGGCGGCAGAGCTCGTGCAGGAGATCTTTCCATGGTGCGCGTCGACGATCCCCTTCGCGATGGCCAGGCCGAGGCCATAGCCGCCGGTCTCCTTGCCGTTCTTGCGCGTGCGGGCCTTGTCGGAGCGATAGAAGCGGTCGAACACGTGGTCGATGTCCTCCTGGTCCATCGGGACGCCCTTGTTGGTGACGCTGAGGCGCGGGTGCGAGCCCTCAGTGGCCAGGCGCACCTTCACCGTGGACTCCGCCTCGGCGTACTTGCAGGCGTTGTCGACGAGGATCTTGACGAGGCGTTCCAGGGCTGCGGGGTCTCCCTTGACATGCTCGCCCTCAGTGACGGATGCGTCGATCTGACAACCCCGCTCGAAGGCGACGGCATCGAACTCGAGGGAGACGTTGTCCACCAGAGCCGAGAGGTCGACGTCGACGCACTGGAAGGCGCCGCCGTCACCGACGGAGGTCTCATCGGTTCGTGCAAGTTCGAGGAGGTCGTTCACGAGCCCCTTCATGCGTTCCGACTCGTCCGAGGTGGACTCGATCCAACGCCGGTCCTCCTCTGGTATGTCGGTCCGTTCGGTGAGGATCTGCGAGTTCGCAAGAATCACCGAGAGGGGCGTCTTGAGCTCGTGGGACGCGTCGGCGACGAATCTGCGCTGCTCGTTCCAGGCGCGCTCGACAGGCGCAAGGGCCCATTTGGAGAGGAACCATGTGATGACGAAGAGGACGCCCATGCCGGCCCCGAAGACGAGCAGGGCCGATGTCGCCTGGTTCTTGAGGGTCGCATCTATGCCGGACGTGTCGGCTATGGCGATGCGGTATCCGTCATCCGTGGAGGCCCGCTTCCAGGCGAGGTGCTGGGCCGAGATGGTGCCTGAGGAGCTGTCCGAGGTGAGCGCCTCAGACAGCACGCTTGCAAGCGTGTCCTGCGAGATGGCGACTGACGCGCCGTTGGAGTGGAGGACGAGGCCGTCGGAGTCGACGTCCACCCAGAACACGACCATGTGACCGCCGCCGAGCTGCTCCATGCTCGAGTTGCCGTCGTCGGCCACCGAACCGTTCTCCGGCGAGGTGGCTGACATGGCATCGAGCGAACGGTCGAGCGAACGGTCGAGCATCTCGTCGAGCGAGCGGTACGTCGTCACGTACGACGAACCCAGCACGCAGGCAAGCACGATGCCGACGAGGATCATCGTCGTGAGGATGAACTTCCTCTTCAGTCCCTTGAGCATCTCGGCCTCTTCCCTTGGCAGCGCAGGTTACTGGTCGAGCTCCTCGAGGCGGTAGCCGAGCATGCGAAGGGTCGTGATCTGGACCCGCGAGTGCAGGAAGGTGAGCTTCTTGCGCAGGAAGGAGATATAGGCCTCGGCCGAGTTCTCGTTGGTCTCGCCCTCGGTGCCCCAGACCCTCGTGAGCAGGTCCTGCTTCGAGACGACCCTGTTGGTCCCGCTCATGAGCATGCGGAGGACCTCGAACTCCTTCTGCGAGAGGTGCACGTGGTGCTCGTCGCACTTGAGGTCGTGCGTGTTGAGGTCGAGCGTGAGGTCACCGAAGGAGGCCTCGTCGACCACGACCTCGCCCTGGCGGCGGGTGAGCGCACGGACGCGTGCGAGCAGCTCGGCTGACTCGAAGGGCTTGGTCATGTAGTCGTCGGCCCCACAGTCGAGCCCCTCGACCTTGTCGGTCGTGGCGGTGCGGGCGGTCAGCATCATGACGGGGATGGAGTTGTTCTCCTTGCGGAGGGTGTGGACGACCTCGAAGCCGTCGATGCCGGGTAGCATCACGTCGAGGACGACGGCGTCGTACATGCCGCTCTGTGCATAGGAAAGGCCCGTCTTGCCGTCATAGGCCGCCTCGGCGTTGTATCCGTCCTCCTTGAGGATGTGGCAGATCGCGTCAGCCAGGTTCCGTTCGTCCTCTACTACGAGTACGTTCATCGTGGGTCCCTTCCGCTGGTGTTTGACTTACCTTGTGCTTGCCCAAAATGTACGCATAGCCACTGAACTGGGGCTGAAGCTTTCAGGAACCTGCAGATAGGAGCTCTAGCTGGGTTTTCCGTTCACAAAAACTGCACTTCAAAGACATGCTGCCATGGCGTATGATGAACAGCGTTCTGTGTGGGTATGCGGTGCATTTCACAGCTTCTATCCCAGCGCCGCTCGTATGGAGGAGTTTTCATTGGCAGTCAAGATTCGCCTGGCCCGTCACGGTGCCAAGAAGCGTCCGTATTACCGCGTCGTCGTCGCTGACGGCCGCAAGCCGCGCGACGGCAGGCTCATCGAGGAGGTCGGTCGTTACAACCCGCTGACCGAGCCCAAGACCATCACGCTCGACCTCGAGAAGATCGATGCCTGGATCGCCAAGGGCGCTCAGCCCTCCAACGCGGTCTCGCACCTCATCGACATCGCTCGCGAGGGCGACAAGCCCGCGCCCGAGAAGAAGTCCAAGAAGTCGAAGAAGCAGGCTGCCAAGGACGCTGCTGCCAAGGAGGAGGCGGCTGCCGCCGCCGAGCCCGAGGCAGCCGAGGCCGCTGAGTAGCATGTCTGATACCGAGGCTGGACCCATCGAGGACGCTTCGTCTGACGCCACCGGCGAGCTCCCCTCCGATCGCGTCGCCGACCTGGTGGAGCTCATCGTCTGCGGTCTCGTCGATGACGAGGACGCGGTCTCTCTCGATGTCACCGACTCCGAGGCAGGTACCCTCATCGAGGTCTCCTGCGCCGAGGACGATGCCGGCAAGGTCATCGGGAGGCGTGGCCGCTCGATCAAGGCCATCCGTACGATCGCGCGGGCCTTGGGCCAGCGCGTGGGGACGGCCGTCGAGGTCGAGGTCGTCGGCTAGTCGTCGTGCAGCCTGACTATCGTGTCATAGCATGCGTCACCAAGACGCATGGGAGGAAAGGGGAGGTCGTCGCGGTTCCCGCGGACGGCCTTCCCTTGCTCATGCGCGAGGGGCTTCGCGTCTGCGTCGTTCCTCCCTTGCTCAAGGGTGACCGGTGGCATGAGGTCCTCGATGTGGACGATGGTCCTCATGGCCAGCTGGTCGCCCTCTCGGGGGTCACGGACCAGGGCGCCGCGTCCAAGATCGTGGGAAGGTCCCTGCTGGCCTCCGTGGCCGACCTCCCGGAGGATCTCACCCTGCATGACGGTGCGCGCCTCGTGGGGAGGGATGTCGTCGACTCCCGGCTCGGTGCCATCGGCCACGTCGAGGAGGTCATGTTCGGTACGGCCCAGGACGTCTGGGTCGTCCGCGGCGGCGACCTCGGTGAGGTGCTCGTGCCTGCCGTCGACGCCATCGTCACCTCCGTCCCTGCGGACGGGCCTATTCAGGTCACGCTTCCTCCCGGCTTGCTCGACCCCGCCGGGATGGGGGAGTAGCCATGGCCCTCACCGTGGACGTGCTCTCCGTCTTCCCGGAGGTCTTCGCGTCATACGTGGACGCCTCGATCCTGGGCCGTGCGCAGCGCTCGGGCCTCTTCGAGTTCCATGCGCATGACCTCAGGGACTGGACGCATGACCGGCATCGGACGGTCGACGATGCCCCCTTCGGCGGAGGCCAGGGGATGCTCATGAAGCCAGCACCCATCTTCGACGCCGTCCGTGACCTCTCGTCTTCTGGCGTGGTCCCACATGTCGTGTTCTTCTCGCCTGTCGGGACGCCGTTTCGCCAGGCGGATGCCGAGCGACTCTCGCGCGAGGAGCGGGTCCTCTTCGTCTGCGGACGCTACGAGGGCATGGACGAGCGGGTCTATGAGCTGGCCGACGAGGTCGTCTCGTTGGGCGACTACGTGCTCACGGGAGGCGAGCTCGCCGCGCTGGTGGTCACGGATGCCATGGTGAGGCTCATCCCTGGTGCCCTGGGTGACGACAAGAGCGCGGTGGACGAATCGTTTTCCTGTGGGATGCTCGAGTACGCGCAATATACGAGGCCGGCGGACTATGATGGGCGCCGTGTGCCTGACGTCCTGCTCTCGGGCGATCATGCCGCGGTCGATGCCTGGAGGCGCAGGTCCGCCATCACGAGGACAGCGCTCCGGAGGCCTGACCTCATCGAAGGGGCCGGTCTCACGGCAGACGAGCGAGCGGCGGCGCACCAGATCGAGCAACGTCAGCAGACCGACCATGACAGGGAGGACTCATGAGCGACTCAGGCCACGAGCGTCTGTCCAGTGCGCTGGAGTGGGTGCTCATCATCGTCGCGGCCGTCGGATTTGCCCTCCTCATCAGGACCTTCGTAGCCGAGCCCTTCGAGATCCCCTCTGGTTCCATGCAAGACACCCTCGAGGTAGGCGACCGGATCCTCGGCGAGAAGGTCAGCTACCACTTCAGGTCTCCCCAGGCTGGCGACATTGTCACCTTCACCGACCCCGACGACGAGGGCACCACGCTCATCAAGCGGGTCATCGCCACCGAGGGGCAGACGGTCGACCTCGAGGACGGCGTGGTCTACGTCGATGGGCAGGCACTCTCCGAGTCCTACACTGAGGGCAAGCGGAGCGACCCCATCTCGTCCCATGCGAAGGGACTCGACCAGGACGTCACATACCCATACGTGGTGCCCGAGGGCTCGATCTGGGTCATGGGGGACAACCGTACCAACTCGCTCGATTCGAGGTATTTCGGGGCAATCCCGGTCTCCAACGTCACCACGCGGGCCTTGGCGACGTTCTGGCCCCTCTCGGACTGGAAGGTCCTCTAGGACATCCCCGCTCACGGCAAACCAAGGCAACGGAAGGCGTCAACGAACATGGACCATACAGGCGGCACGTTCCAGGACATGATCCTCACCCTCGAGCACTACTGGGCCGACCACGGATGCACGGTCATGCAGCCCTATGACTCCGAGGTCGGAGCCGGTACGTTCCATACCGCGACCCTCCTGCGCTCCTTGGGCCCTGCCTCCTGGAGCGCCTGCTACCCGCAGCCGTGCCGCAGGCCTGCTGACGGGCGCTACGGGGAGAACCCCAACCGGCTGCAGCACTACTACCAGTTCCAGGTCCTCATCAAGCCGAGCCCGGTCGACTCCCAGGACCTCTATCTCGGGAGCCTCGCGGCCATCGGCCTCGACCCCGCGAAGCACGACGTGCGCTTCGTCGAGGACGACTGGGAGAGTCCCACGCTCGGGGCATGGGGCCTGGGATGGGAGGTCTGGCTCAACGGCATGGAGGTCACGCAGTTCACGTACTTCCAGCAGGTGGGTGGTATCGAGGTCGATCCCGTCCCCGTGGAGATCACCTATGGCCTCGAGCGCATCGCCATGTACGCGCAGGGCGTCAACTCGGTATATGACCTCGTGTGGAGCTACCTGCCTGACGGCACGCCCATGACCTACGGCGAGGTCTTCCTCGAGAACGAGCGCGAGTTCTCGGCCTACAACTTCGAGGTGGCGAACGTCGACATGATGCGCTCGAAGTTCGACGACTACGAGCGCGAGTGCCATAGCTGCCTCGACGCGCACCTCCCCCTGCCCGGCTATGACTGCGTCCTCAAGTGCAGCCATGCGTTCAACCTGCTCGACAGCAGGGGAGCGCTCTCGGCGACCGAGAGGACCAACTACATCCTCAGGGTCAGGACGCTCGCGAAGGCCTCGTGCGAGGCCTACCTGGCCGACGTGGCCAGCTCTGACGGATCTTCCCAGAAGGGTCAGGTGGCCTAACGATGGCGACGACACACGAACTCCTGCTCGAGATCGGGTGCGAGGAGCTTCCCTCCGCGCCTCTCATGAAGGCCGTCGTCCAGCTCGGCAAGCTCATGGATGCCGGGCTCGACGAGGCTGGGCTTACCCATGGTGAGGTCCGCACGCTGTCGACCCCCCGCAGGCTCGCCGTTATGGTGGCGGATGTGGCAGACGCGACCGAGGAGGTCCATACGTGCGCGCGTGGTCCCCAGGCGCGCATCGCGTTCGATGCCGATGGCAACCCGACCAAGGCGGCCCTCGGGTTCGCACGTGGCAAGGGTGTCGACGCCTCTGACCTCGTGACGCGCGAGGCCGAGGACGGGAAGACCTATGTCTTCGCCGACGTCAACGTGGCGTCACGGCCTGCGGCGGGTCTCATCACCGAGCTCGCCGAGCGCACCATCGCCTCGCTGGACTTTCCGCGGAGTCAGCGTTGGGGCTCCACGCACGAGCGCTTCTGCCGCCCGGTCAGGTGGATCTGCTGCCTGCTCGGCAGCGACGTCATCCCGGTACGCTATGCGGATGTCACCTCGGGTAACGTGACGCGAGGGCATCGAGTCCTGGCGCCTGGCGACCATGTCGTGGGCGAGGCCTCGGCCTACGAGGACGTCCTCGAGAGGGCCTTCGTGCTTGGCGAGGACCGTAGGCGGGCGGTGATCGAGGAGGGCATCAAGGGCCTCGAGGCCCGTCTCGCCTGTCACGTCGACACACCGAAGCGTACCTTCGACGAGGTGGTTAACCTCTGCGAGTGGCCGACCGTCCTCGTCGGTCACTTCGACGACGAGTTCCTTGCCGTCCCGCATGAGATCATCTGCGAGTCCATGCTCTCCAACCAGCGCTATTTCCCCGTCTATGATGCCGACGGAAAGCTCACCACGTCATTCGTCGTGGTCTCGAACGCGGACCCAGCCGTGTCTGACACCGTCGTCGATGGCAACGAGCGCGTCGTCCGTGCCCGTCTCGACGATGCGAAGTTCTTCTACGAGGAGGACCTCAAGACCCCTCTCGACGACCTGCTTCCCCGACTCGACAAGGTCACCTTCCAGGAGCGCCTGGGGACGGTCCTGCAGAAGGTCCGCCGCATGGAGGTGGTCGCTCCCGTGGTCGCTCGGGAGGCCTCGGCCGATGTCGCCTGCCAACATGAGGCCGAGCGTGCCGCCCATCTCGCGAAGGCTGACCTCGTGAGCCAGGCTGTGGTGGAGTTCACGAGCCAGCAAGGTGTCATGGGCGGTTACTATGCGGCCGCAGCTGGAGAGCCGACGGAGGTCTGCGACGCCATCCGTGACCAGTATCGCCCACGCTTCGCCGGGGACGACCTGCCCGAGGGGCTGGTCGGCAAGTGCGTGGCCGTCTCCGACAAGCTCGACACCATCTGTGGAATGTTCGCCATCGACGAGCCTCCCACTGGCAGCTCGGATCCGTTCGCCGTCCGCAGGAGCGCAATCGGCGTCCTCAACATCCTCGAGACCCTCCCCGCGGTCTCCCTCTCGGCCCTGGTCGACGCGTCTCTCGATGCCTATGCGAGGCAGGGCATCGACTTCGACCTGCCTGCCGTGTCGCATGCGGTGTGCGACTACTTCGCGGGTCGTCTCGCCGTCATGGCCAAGGATGCGGGAGTTCGTCCCGACACGATAGAGGCCGTCGAGGCCACCGGTGTCATCGACCCGGCGGAGTTCCTCCGTCGTGCCCGTGCGCTCGACGTCGCCCGTGCCAGCCAGGCAGACCTGTTCGATGATCTCGCGACCGCCTATGCGCGTGCCTCCCACCTTGCTGATGCCTCGCTTGGCACCGACGTCGACGAGGCACTTCTCACAGACCCTGAGCGTGCGCTCGACGATGCGTGCTCCGAGGGACAGGACCAGGTGGCGCAGGCCCTTGAGAAGGGCGACTACGAGTCCGCTCTCGCCTCGCTCGCCTCCCTGCGTGCGCCCATCGACACCTTCTTCGAGGACGTCCTCGTGATGGATGACGACCCCGCCATCCGCGAGAACAGACTCCGACTGCTCAACCGGTTTGCCGGCGTCTTCGCTGACGTCGCGGACTTCGGGGCGCTCGCCCGGGCGTAGCTCCCACCCGAAGTGCTTCTCGTCCCCTGGCATTCGAGAGTATGGAGGCACCATGGCCGTCACGTTCAAGCAGGCTATCGACACGCCCAACGAGGACGCTGCCGTCGCGTATGTGATCTCGGACTCGCTCGGAGGCACGGCGAGCGGCGTCGTGAGCGCCGCCGCCGCCCAGTTCGAGCGGGGGAGTGTCGAGGTCATCAGGCTCACGAAGGTCGAGTCCGTCGATGACGTGCGCGCCTACCTCGATGCCCATTTCGACCCCGAGCGTCCGTGCGCGGTCTTCCATACGATCGCTGACCCCGAGCTGAGGCAGCAGATAAAGGAGGAGCTCGAGGGCCGCATGATTCCCTCGATCGACCTCATCGGTCCCTCCATCTCGATCCTGTCGGTGCTGACGGGCTCGGCCCCCTCTCGCGCCGCAGGTCAGACCCATGTGGCGGACGACCGCTACTTCCGTCGCATCTCGGCCATGGAGTTCTTCGTCGACCACGACGACGGTCGCAACCCCGAGGGCCTCAAGGACGCCGAGATCGTGCTCGTGGGCGTCTCGCGCACATCAAAGACACCCCTCTCCATGTACCTCGCGTTCCTGGGATATGACGTCGCCAACGTACCGCTTGCCCATGGGATGGAGCCACCCGCCCAGCTCCTCGACGAGGTGGACCCAGGAAGGATCTTCGGCCTGCTCTCCACGGTCGACGTGCTCTCCGAGATCCGTGACAGCCGGCTCTCGGATGATGCGACCTATGCTGCCGCGGGGAGCTATGCCGACCCGGCACAGATCTCCGACGAGCAGCGTGAGGCGCGCGCGTACATGAAGAAGCTGGGCTGCCTCGTCATCCATACCGAGCACAAGTCCGTCGAGGAGACCGCCTCCGAGATCGTCGAGCATATCGAGGCGCTCGAGCGGGCCCGCGGCGAGAGGAGCTAGCGCGGCCATAGGTCCTCGCGAGCCTGTCCCCGCTGTGGAGATGGCTTGGTGATGTCGGCGCCATCATCCGTTTGCGGATGTATTTCGCCGCCCGACCGCATTCTCGGCCTTCTTTGGGAACATTCCACCACAATGGTGCGAGTGAGTCGGGGGCGTGGGATGCGTTCTCGGGCACTCGTCTCATACAAGGGTGGGTAACTGTTGGTGCGCCCATGGGCGCTCATGAGAAGGAGAGACATGGCTGAAACCAAGCATGTGTACCGCTTTGGTGCGGACGCCTCGGGTAAGGACGTGACCGAGGGAGCATCCAAGATGAACTTCATCCTGGGTGGCAAGGGTGCGAACCTCGCCGAGATGGCTAAGATCGGCCTTCCTGTTCCTCCGGGATTCACGATCACCTGCCAGACCTGCGTCCAGTACTCGAGCGCGAACAACACCTGGGGTGCCGGCGTGCTCGACGAGATCGAGGCCGCCCGTAAGGACCTCGAGCAGCGTATGGGCAAGAAGCTCGGCGACAACGAGGACCCGCTGCTCGTCTCCGTCCGCTCCGGTGCGCCCTTCTCGATGCCCGGCATGATGGATACCGTCCTGAACCTCGGCCTCAACGACACCTCGGTCCAGGGCCTCATCAAGCAGACCGGCAATGAGCGCTTCAGCTGGGACTCGTATCGTCGCTTCGTGCAGATGTTCTCGAGCGTCGTCATGGGCGTCGACGGCGACCTCTTCGAGAACGCCATCAACGAGCGCAAGCTCGCGAAGGGCGTCAAGAACGATACCGAGCTCACGGCCGACGACCTGAAGGCGCTCGTCGACGTCTTCAAGGGCATCTTCTCCCAGAACGTCTCAGGCTCCGAGCATCCCGAGGTCGTGACCGACGGGAAGGTTACCTTCCCGCAGGATCCCTACGTCCAGCTGAAGCTGGCCATCGAGGCCGTCTTCGGGAGCTGGAACAACGAGCGCGCCATCCTCTATCGCAAGCAGAACAAAATCTCGGACGACCTCGGCACTGCCGTGAACGTCCAGGTCATGGTCTTCGGCAACAAGGGTGACACCTCCGCCACCGGCGTTGCGTTCACGCGCAACCCCGCCACCGGCGAGAAGGAGTACTACGGCGACTTCCTGGTCAACGCACAGGGCGAGGACGTCGTGGCCGGCATCCGCAACACGGAGCCCATCGCAGACCTCAAGAAGACCCCCGGTCTCGAGTCCGCCGGCCAGGAGCTCGAGGACATCTTCGTCATCCTCGAGAAGCACTACCGCGACATGATGGACATCGAGTTCACGATCGAGCAGTCGAAGCTCTGGATGCTCCAGACGCGCGTGGGCAAGCGCACCGCCCAGTCCGCGCTCAAGTGCGCCATAGACATGGAGAAGGAGGGCTTCATCTCGAAGGAGGAGGCCGTCTGCCGTGTCAATCCCGCCCAGCTCGACCAGCTCCTGCACCCGCAGCTCGACCCGAAGGCCAAGCTCGACGTCCTAGCCACTGGCCTGAACGCGAGCCCCGGCGCGGCAGTCGGCGGCGTCGTCTTCTCGTCCTCCGATGCCGTCGAGTGGCATGAGGCCGGCAAGCCCTGCCTCCTCGTCCGCTGGGAGACCAATCCCGACGACCTCAAGGGCATGGTAGCCGCCGAGGGCATCCTCACGAGCCATGGTGGCAAGACGAGCCACGCGGCGGTCATCGCCCGTGGCATGGGTGCGCCCTGCGTCTGCGGCGTCGAGGCGCTGAAGATCGACCCGACCCAGAAGGAGGTCAAGGTCTCCGGCACCGACGTCGTGCTCCACGAGGGCGACGTCCTCACCATCGACGGCACCACCGGCAACGTCTTCATGGGTGCCGTCGACCTTATCCGTCCGGAGCTCACGGGCGACCTCGAGACCATCCTCGAGTGGGCCGACGAGATTCGTAACGACCCCTCGCGCGGCCGCGTCATCGGCGTCCGTGCAAATGCGGACAACCCCGCCGATGCCCAGCTCTCGCGCGACTTCGGTGCCGAGGGCATCGGCCTGTGCCGTACCGAGCACATGTTCCTGGGCGACCGCAAGCACATCATCCAGGACTACATCCTCGCTGACGACGAGGACACCAAGAAGCGTGCCCTCTCGCAGCTTCTCGAGGCCCAGACCGGTGACTTCCTCGGCATGTTCAAGGCCATGGACTCCCGCACGGTCATCGTCCGCCTCCTCGACCCGCCCCTGCACGAGTTCCTCGACAACCCCCGCGACCTCGCCATCAAGATCGCCGTCGCCGAGGCCAAGGGTGCCACCGAGGCAGAGCTCGCTCCGCAGCGTGACCTCCTCGCCCGCATCGACTCGATGACCGAGGCGAACCCCATGCTCGGCCTTCGAGGCTGCCGTCTGGGCATCGTCTATCCCGAGCTCACCGACATGCAGGTCAAGGCCATCGCCACGGCTGCCGCAGAGCTCAAGGGCCAGGGCCTGTTCCCGATGCCCGAGATCATGATCCCGCTCGTCTCGGTCGCCGAGGAGCTCAAGTTCCTGCGCGCCCAGGTCGAGGCTGACATCAAGCAGGTCGAGGAGGAGAAGGGCGTCGAGCTCGACATCCCCATCGGCACCATGATCGAGCTGCCTCGTGCGGCGGTCACGGCCGACGAGATCGGCAAGTACGCCGACTTCTTCTCGTTCGGCACCAACGACCTTACGCAGACGACCTTCGGCTTCTCACGCGACGACGTGGAGAGCGCGTTCATCCCCACGTACCTGCGCAAGAAGCTCCTCCCCGTCAACCCCTTCGAGACCATCGACGACGGTGTCGTCAAGATGGTGAAGATGGGCGTCGAGGGCGGCCGCTCCGCCAACGACCGCCTGCAGACCGGGGTCTGTGGCGAGCATGGCGGCGACCCTGACTCGATCTTCAAGTTCTACAAGGTCGGCGTAGACTACGTGAGCTGCTCGCCCTACCGCGTGCCCATCGCCCGCCTCACTGCCTGCCAGGCAAAGATCAAGTACAGCGGCGCGGCCGGGTTCCAGGACAAGTAACACGGAGGTTCTCCCAGAGGGATCCTTGAGACGGGGAGGTCGGACCAGGTCCGGCCTTCCCGTCTTGCCAAAGAAGCGTCTATCATGGACCGCAAGCGCGTCAAGCTGTGCGCGTGGGAAGGAGCCACCATGGAACGCCTGAGCCGAGAGGAGCTCGAACGTCGCGAGGACGAGCTCCTCGGGCCGCTCGCGACTCGTGCCGCAGACTCCCGTGGGCGCCTCCGCCCCGAGGTGCCAGACCCGCTCCGGACCTGCTTCCAACGTGACCGGGACCGGATCCTGCACTGCAAGAGCTTCCGCAGGATGGCCCACAAGACGCAGGTGTTCCTCGCCCCCGAGGGAGATCACTATCGCACGCGCCTCACGCATACCCTCGAGGTCTGCCAGATCTCCCGCGACGTCGCCCGCTCGTGCCGGCTCAACGAGGACCTCACCGAGGCGATCGCGCTCGGCCATGACCTCGGGCATACCCCCTTCGGCCATACCGGGGAGGACGCGCTCGCGCGCGCGATGGCACGGTATCGTGGCATGGACCCTGCGACTGACCAGGGGCGTGCCCTGTTCCGCCACAACGAGCAGAGCGTGCGCGTTGTGGAGCTGGTCGAGAAGGACGGCCAAGGCCTCAACCTCTGCCTCGAGGTCGTCGACGGCATCCTGTGCCATACGGGTCCCAAGGAGGCTGACACGTCCGAGGGCCAGGTGGTGTCCATCTGCGACCGGGTCGCCTATGTCAACCATGACATCGACGACGCCATCAGGGCGGGTCTCCTCTCGGAGACGGACCTTCCGGCTGCGCCATGCTCGCTGCTCGGGCACTCCTCTACCGAACGGATCACCTCTATGGTCACCGACCTCGTCGACACGACCTGTGAGGTCGGGCGGGTCCGCATGAGCGACGTCACCTGGGATGCCATGGAGGAACTCCGCGCGTACCTCTATGCCCATATCTATTCGAAGAGCGACGCCAAGCATGAGGAGCCCAAGGCCAACCGCCTCGTGGAGGAACTCTTCGACTACTACATCGAACACCTCGACCAGGTCCCCTCGGAATATCGCCGGCATGACGCCGACCATCCCGACGTGCAGGTCGCGGACTTCATCTCGTGCATGACGGATAGGTATGCGGTGCGTACCTATGAGGAGCTCAAGGTCCCCCATGCCTGGGGAAGCGTGACCACGTTCTGAGGGAGGGTCACACGGCCCTGAGGTATGCTCGATGTGGTCCTGAAGGCAATCTGCCCGTATTGGAGCGACATGTCTCATCGAGGTTCCCAGGGAAGTGCTCGTGCGATCGTTGCCGTGGTGGTGCTCGTGGTGGGTGTCGCAGCCGTCCTGGGCATGGCTACGGGCCTGATACCGAGCCTCCTGTCCAGGGCAGGCTCCGGGACGTCCCAGAACCAGGCCACGACGCAGGGCTCGATACCCACCACACGGTCAGCCGACTCGTTCTCGGAGTACTCATGGGCCGAGCTCTCCGACATCTCGAGGCAGATCGAGGCCGCTGGGGGAGGGGATGCCTCGGTCGACGTCGCAAGGCGGTATGGCCTCGTGAACCAAGACGGCACCCTGACTGCCGAGCGGCATGCCCTCGAGCTCTCGGATGGCACCACCGTTGAGGTGAGGCTGGCTGGAATCATGCACGACCAGCGCTCGGACGCTTCCGGGGCAGCCGGGCTGACCCTTGTCACATGCGATGCGATCGCCCAACGGCCCATGGAGGACACGGCCACCGTCGATGGCGGCTGGGAGGGGTCCTCGATGAGGACCTGGCTCTCTGCGGACGGGGCTGCGCTCCTTCCGCAGGACCTCTCCTCACGGATCGTCCCCGTCAACAAGCTCACCAACAACGTCGGCAAGGCCTCGGATGCCTCCGTGGTGACCGGTACCTCCGATGCCATCTGGCTCCTCTCGGCTCATGAGGTCTGTGGCGACGTCGACTGGTTCGGGAGCGAGTATGGGTCGGGGTACTCGTTCTATGATGACGTCCTTGATGCCGAGGGCACGCAGTACGAGTGCTTCCAGGAGGCTGGCGTGAGCGCGAAGAGTGCTTCGAGCTCGGTGCTGTCCGCATCTTATGGCGGCAAGGCCACGGCGTGGTCGTACCGTACCCCCGTCCCCGTCGATTGGAACATCGACGCACTCGGTCACTACTTCTTCGGCGCGCTCGACACGGGATATCCCCATGGGCAGAACGACGTCAACGTGGCCACGGGTGTGGTGATCGGGTTCTGCCTCTAGGAGGTCTCGGAACCTCAGATTGTGTGGGAGGCAAGACATGTGGCCTCTCCCTTGCAGGACGAGCCGCGTTCGGGTACCATCTCATCTCGTGTGCAAACCCATGTGCTCGGCGCTGATGCGCGAGCACCTCTGGCCAGAGGATTGAGGAAACAATGGATTACATCCGTGCCATCGAGCGCCAGCAGATTCGCGAGGACATCCCCGCGGTCAAGGTCGGCGACAACGTCAAGGTGCACTACCGCATCAAGGAAGGCGACCGCGAGCGCGAGCAGATCTTCCAGGGCGACGTCATCCGCATGAGCGGTGCCTCCAGCCGTGAGACCTTCACGGTTCGCAAGATCAGCTTCGGCGTCGGCGTCGAGCGTACCTTCCCGCTTCATAGCCCTAAGATCGCGAAGCTCGAGATCATGCGTCACGGTGAGGTCCATCGTGCCAAGCTGTACTTCCTGCGCGACCGCGTCGGCAAGGCGGCTCGTCTGCGCGAGAAGCGCAACTAGCCTCTGCTCATCCGTGTTTGGGAGGGCCGCCTGCGGGCGGCCCTTTTGCTAGACCCGTTCTGGGGTGAGGACTTCTTCTTGGTGGAGGCGGGTTGATGGGTACCACTGGCATGCCTTGTCCGCATACCGCACGAGAGGTGGCGGCCGTGCTGTCCGATGCCACCTACGAGGAGGTCGATGGCCTCATCGCACGCTATTCCGACGACCCGCGTGCGGGCGTGAGGAAGGCCGTCGCGACAGCCCGTCGGAGGCACGACCGCGATCGGGCCGAGCGGTCTCGTGTCGAGGGAATGTACTCGCTCATGAGGGAGCTTGGCGGGGATGGAGTCGTGGTGGGCGTCGACGAGGTCGGCCGCGGTGCCGTTGCGGGGCCCCTCACGGTGGGGGCAGTGGTACTTCCCGATGACCCCATCATATGGGGCATCAACGATTCCAAGCAGCTCACGCCGCAGATGCGCGAGCGTCTTGCCGTCCGCATCAGCGAGGTCGCGATCGCGATAGGCATCTGCCACGTCCCTCCCGAGACGATCGATGCGGTCGGCATGTCGGCTGCCCTTCGCTATGCGATGTCCCATGCCATCGATGACACTGGCGTGGAGCCAGACTGCGTCCTCATCGACGGCAACCCCGTCCATGCCCATCCCCTCGAGCGCACCCTCGTGAAGGGCGACGCACGCATAGCCTGCATCGCCTGTGCCTCCATCGTCGCCAAGGTCACGCGAGATGAGCTCATGGTCTCGTACGATGACGTCTATCCGGGATACCACCTTGCCGAGTCAAAGGGGTATGCCTCCCCTGAGCACATCGCGGCCATTCGTGCCCATGGGCTCACCGACATACATCGTGCATCGTTCTGTGGAAACTTCTTGGAGACCCCCAGCCTCTTCTGATGGGTCCCCGATGCCCCCCGCATGGCTTCTCGGCATCCGCGGCCTGTTGACCTCGGCAGCTCTTCCAACTGTCAAAGTTTGTTGGATTCCTGACTGTTTTTGGACAGTCGGGACCGAATCCCTGTTGGTTTTCCATGCCATTCTCTGAGCCCCACCACGACGGAGGAGGACCCATGGACGAGGAACTGACGAACTGCCTGGACGAGGACCTTGATGCGGCCATCGAAGCGAAGGACGATCCCGACGCGGTCGGTGTCGATGACGGCGCCCCCGACGACGACCTCGATGCGTGTTCGAGGCTCGTACCGTCCTTCAGGCGAATCCCCTACGAGGCCCCGAGGTATAAGGCGCCCGACAAGCCCATCGGCCAATGGACCTCGCGCGAGGTAGGGCGCGAGGGCGAGACCATAGCCGCCCTCTACCTCAGGCGTCGAGGGTACGAGGTCATCGCTCGCAACTGGCGGTGCATCAAGGGCGAGGCCGATATCGTCGCCATCGATGGGGACACGCACGTCCTCGTCGAGGTGAAGACCAGGGTCCAGGTCGGGGAGGAGGACTTCATCCCGGAGCTTGCCGTCGACGGAGCCAAGCAGAGGCGATACCGCGACATCGGCCTCATGTACATGGTCGAGAACCCCGATGTCAGATCGGTTCGATTCGATGTCATCGCCGTGAGCATAGTAGGGGAGCAGTGCGCCCGCCTTCGCCACCTGATGGCCGCGTTCAGCTGGGATGACTGATGGGCAGCAGGGGGTTCTGCGTCCATGGGGCGGTGCTGAGGGGAATCTCGGCGGTCCCCGTGACGGTGGAGGTCGACCTTGCGGGAGGCATCCCCGGGATAACCATCGTGGGGATGCCGGATGCGGCCGTCCTCGAGGCGCGCAGTCGCGTGCGATGTGCCCTGCGCGCCTGCGACTTCGAGATTCCCCGTCTTCATATCACGGTCAACCTTGCCCCGAGCGATGTCCGAAAGCAGGGCACGGGCCTCGACCTTGCGATGGCCACCGCAATCCTTGCGGCGACTGCGCAGATCCCCGCCTCTGGTCTTGACGGAAGCCTCTTCGTGGGCGAGCTCGGGCTGGACGGTGCGGTGAGCCCCGTGCGGGGGGGACGTGGCCTACGCGCTCCTCGCTCGGGACGAGGGACTTGACCTTGCGGGGCACCTCGGATCATGGTGTGCCTCCGAGGTAGGGGTCAAGCTCAGGCGCATCGAGACGCTCTCCCAGCTCAAGGCCGGCCTGGCGCGAGTCGCCGAGGTGGGGTCCCCCAATATGCCGGAGCGCATGACCGACCCTGCTTCCACGACGGACTTCTCCGATGTGATTGACCAGGAGCTCGCGAAGCGCGCCTGCGTCATAGCGAGCGCCGGGCGGCTCGGTCTGCTCATGGTCGGGCCCCCTGGTGCCGGCAAGACCATGCTTGCGCGGAGGATGCCGCAGGTGCTGCCTCCCCTCGTAGGGGAGGAGCGCCTCCAGGCCCTCCTGGTCCATTCGGTCGCGGGGCTTGACGGTTCTGCTCTCATGCGGGGCGAGCGCCCCTTCAGGGCCCCGCACCACTCGGTGTCGACGGCAGGCCTCATAGGGGGCGGCCGCCCGGTGGTTCCCGGCGAGATATCGCTGGCGCATGGAGGGGTCCTTTTCCTTGACGAGATGCCGGAGTTCGGACCTGGCTCGCTCCAGGCCCTCCGGCAGCCGCTCGAGGACGGCGAGGTCCGTATCGTTCGAGTGGATGGCACCTATACGTTCCCCTGCGACTTCCAGCTCGTCGCTGCGGCGAACCCCTGCCCCTGCGGGTACCTCGGGGACCCTGACCATCCCTGCACCTGTGGGGAGGCTGACATCCATCGCTACCGCGGTCGGATCGGGGGGCCGCTCCTTGACCGCATCGACCTCGCCATCGCCATGGCACGCCCCTCCTCCGAGAGGATCATACGGGGCCAGGAGGGTCTTGGCACGCGCGAGATGTGCGAGTTGGTCTCGAGGGCACGTGCATTCGCCGCTGAGCGAGAGCGACATGTGCCCGAGGGGGCGGGCCGGGGGAGCGCAGGCCCGCTCTCGGGGCTCTCCTTCTCACGTTCGGTCCGTGCCACGCTGGAGGGGATGGCCGCGAGGCTCGCGCTCGGTGGCCGTGCCATCGCCCGTGTGGCGCGCGTCGCCCGTACGGTCGGCGACGTCGAATGCCATCCGGAGGTGACCTCAGACGACGTGGCCGAGGCCATGGGGTTCAGGACGGGGGCGATATCATGAGCGACGGAATCCGTGAGATGCCAGATGACGGATGGACGATGGCCCCATCCGACGACTCGTATCCGCCTCTCGCACGCGATGCGCACGAGGGCTCAGGGTTCGAGAGGATCTGGGGCGTGGGCTCTGCCGAGGTCCTCTCGAGGCCATGCGTCTCGGTCGTGGGAGCCCGGAGGGCGACTCCCTATGGGCTCGCGGTCGCCGAGATGGTCGGAAGGGTCGCGGCCGAGAGCGGCATCGTGGTCGTGTCCGGAGGGGCCATGGGGGTCGACCGGGCGGCCGGCTTGGCCGCGGTGGACGCGGGGGGCGCCACGGTCGTCGTCTCCGGATGCGGGGCCGACGTCGTCTACCCACGTTCCTCCGCAGACGTCTTCGATGCCGCGCGCACGCAGGGCGGGGCCGTCATATCACTTGGGAGCTGGGGGACGCAACCCCGCCGGTACGCGTTTCCCAAGAGGAACGTCCTCATAGCGGCCCTCTCGCCGGTGCTCGTGGTCACCGAGGCCGGGCTGCCCTCGGGGACGATGAGCACGGCCGTGAGCGCTGCAGAGCTCGGCAGGTCCGTCTATTGTGCGCCTGGGTCGATCTTCTCGCCCAACTCGCGCGGGACCAACCAGCTCCTCTATGATGGGGCGCGGCCGTTCATAGGCGAGACGACCCTTCAGGACATGCTCGAGGATGACTATCGGCTGCTACGCCTGAGTCCCACGGGTTCGCATTGCCAGGAGCGTGGGCGCATCCTCTCGGCGCTCGTGGCCTCACCGGCACGTCCCGACGACCTCGCATCGCGTCTGGGCGAGGGGCTGCTCACGATCCTGAGGACGTTGTCCGACTACGAGTCCCGAGGCCTTGTGACGAGGCTGGCCGATGGGAGGTATGCAGCCTCCGAGGCCTCGCTCTTGGGGCACAATGGGAGCTGACGGTCGGAAGGCATGGCGTGCCCATGCCAAGGTATGTTTGGGGGATGCATGGCTCAGGTCAGCGTTGTCGGAGGAGGCCTCGCAGGCTCGGAATGCGCGCTCCAACTCGCCTCCCGCGGCGTAGACGTCGTGCTCTTCGAGCAGCGTCCCGTCCATACGACGGCTGCGCACAGGACGGATGGGCTTGCCGAGCTCGTCTGCTCGAACTCACTCAAGTCGTCTCGTCCTGACAGCGCGGCAGGCCTCCTCAAGGAGGAGCTCGCGCTCATGGGCTCGCAACTCCTCGAGGTGGCCCATGAGGCCGCCGTCCCTGCGGGCGGCGCCCTCGCGGTCGACCGTGACGCCTTCTCGCAGGCGGTCACCGCCCGCATTGCCTCTGAGCCTGCCATAACGCTCGTGCGCGAGGAGGTCTCCTCGATCCCCTCAGGTCCCTGTGTGATAGCTGCCGGGCCGCTGTGCTCTGACGCCCTGTTCAAGGCGGTCTCAGGGCTCGTGGGCGGCGAGGCCATGTCGTTCTTCGATGCCGCAGCGCCCATCGTCGACGCCGATACGCTCGATCGCTCGATCGTCTTCGAGCAGTCCCGGTATGACGAGGAAGGCTCGGGCGACTATCTGAACTGCCCCTTCTCGCGGGATGAGTACGAGGCCTTCCACGCGGCCTTGGTCTCGGCCTCGCGCGTCATCGCCCGTGACTTCGAGCAGGGTGACCTGTTCTGTGCCTGCCAGCCAGCCGAGGAGGTCGCACGGACCGGCCTCGACTCGCTGAGGTTCGGCGCCATGAAGCCGGTCGGCCTCGTCGACCCGAGGACGGGGCATCGCCCGTGGGCTGCCGTGCAGCTGAGGAGCGAGAATGCGGCCCGTACGGCCTATAACCTCGTCGGCTTCCAGACCAACCTCACCTGGCCCGAGCAGCGTCGGGTCTTCCGGATGATTCCCGGGCTCTCCCATGCTGAGTTCTTCCGGTATGGCGTCATGCATCGCAACTCCTTCGTGGACGCACCACGCGTGCTCGACCACACCTTCGCGGTCCCTGGGACCCAGGTCCGTCTGGCCGGGCAGATCTGTGGTACCGAAGGGTATACGGAGGCGATTGCATCGGGGCTCCTCGCTGCCCTGAACACCGCCGCCGCGCTTGATGGCAGGCCGGCCGTCTCCCTTCCGCGTACGGGGGCGTTGGGCTCGCTCGTCTCCTATGCGACGGACCCGGCGACGAGTCCCTACCAACCCATGCACGTGAACTTCGGCCTCGTGCCGCCCTTGGAGGGCCCGCGTCTCAAGAAGCGCGAGCGCTACCAGGCCTACGCCGACCGCGCGCGCCGTGACCTCATGGGATATCTGGAGGGTCGTCCCGACCTTGGGATCGACCTCACATGAGCAGGGATCATGAGGTTCCTGTGGCCGTGGGGGAGGGGCCGGATCCCGTCCTCGAGCCCCTCGTGGGACGGTTCCTGTCGTACCTCGGAGATGTCAGGAACCTCTCGCCCAACACCGTGCGTGCATACGGTGCCGACCTCGCATCCTTCCAGGAGTGGGTGGCGAGGTCGGGGGTAGAGCCGCTCCATGTCACCCATCGTCAGCTGAGGCTCTATCTCTCGGAGCAGTCACGGGCGCGGTACTCCACCCACACCATCGATCGCAGGCTCTCGGCCATCCGCTCGTTCTACCGCTGGCTCGTCGACGAGGGGATCACGGACGAGGACGCGGCGGCTGCGTTGGCGACTCCCAAGGCGGCACGCCTGCTTCCGAAGACCTTGACCGACGCCGAGGTCGAGCTCCTCATAGGCTCCGTCGACGGCGATGACGCGTGTTCGGTCCGCGACCGGACCATGCTCGAGCTCCTCTATGCCACGGGCGCGCGCATATCCGAGCTCTCGCACCTTGACGTTGCGGACGTCGACCTCTCGCAGGGGCAGGTGAGCCTCTTCGGGAAGGGGTCCAAGCAGCGGATCGTCCCCATCTATGACCTTGCCGTCGAGCAGGTCCATGCCTATCTGCTCCGGGCAAGGCCCACGCTTGCGCGCAATGGCAAGGAGCCCACGAGCGCCCTGCTCCTCTCGACCAGGGGACGCAGGATGAGCGCCGACGCGCTCCGTACCCGCTTCGAGCATGACGCGCGTGCGGCGGGGCTCGACGCGACCCTCACACCTCACGCCATGCGGCACTCCTATGCCACCGAGCTCCTCTCGGGGGGAGCCGACCTGAGGAGCGTGCAGGAGCTGCTTGGCCATGAGAGCCTCTCGACCACGCAGATCTACACGCATCTCTCGGTCGACCGCCTCAAGGCCGCCACACGACAGGCACATCCCCGTAGCTGAGGTGACGACAAGTCATGCTATACTCTCACTCGCTGTGCAAAAGCACGGCATACATAACACGCGTGGCTACCTGATGGCCATGGTGCCCAGGACTTACAAGCCATGACCTGGGTGGTCCGTCAGGGTCGACCCCACGCGCAAGGCTAACCAGAAGGAGAACGCAATGGCTGTCAAGATCAACATCAACACCCTGCTCGAGGCCGGCTGCCACTATGGTCACCAGACGCGTCGCTGGAACCCCAAGATGAAGCCCTACATCTTCGGTGAGCGCAACGACATCTACATCCTTGACCTCAAGCAGACCATCCTTGATGCCGACAAGGCATACACGTTCCTGCGTGACACCGCCTCCAAGGGCGGCAAGGTCCTCTTCGTGGGTACCAAGAAGCAGGCACAGGACCCCGTGCAGATCCAGGCTGACCGCTGCGGCATGCCCTACATCAACCAGCGCTGGCTCGGCGGCGTCCTCACCAACTTCGTCACCATGCGCTCGCGTATCGACCGCATGGAGGAGCTCGAGGCCATGGTCGAGGACGGCCGCATGGCCCTTCTCCCCAAGAAGGAGCAGGCGCTCCTGGGCAAGGAGCTCGGTAAGCTCCAGCGCAACCTCGGTGGCGTCCGCGACATGAAGGCCACGCCCCAGGCGCTCTTCGTCGTCGACTCGAAGCGTGAGGAGATCGCGGTACGCGAGGCAAACCGCCTGCACATCCCCGTCGTCGCGCTCCTCGACACCAACTCGGACCCTGACGTCATCGACTATGGCATCCCTGCCAACGACGACGCGATCCGCTCCGTCTCGCTCATGTGCGAGCTTGCTGCCGACGCCGTCCTTGCCGGCACCGGCAAGGAGCAGGTCACGGCTGAGGAGATGGCCGCCGCTCCCGCAGCCGCCCCTGTGGCCACCGCTCCCGAGGCAGCGCCTGCAGCTGCCCCCGAGGCCGCGGCGCCTGCAGCTGCCCCCGAGGCCGCACCTGCCAAGTAGCTCGTCCAACCGCTCATCTGAATCCCGAATAGAGGTATCCAATGGCTACTGTTACCGCAGCTCTGGTCAAGCAGCTCCGCGAGATGACCGACTCACCCATGATGGAGTGCAAGAAGGCCCTGGTCGAGGCCGATGGCGACATCGAGAAGGCCGTCGACGTGCTGCGTACCATGGGCATGGCCAAGGCCGTCAAGAAGGCTGGCCGCGAGACCAACGAGGGCACCATCGGCGTCTCCATCTCGGATGACTCCCGCTCGGGCGCGCTCGTCGAGGTCACCTGCGAGACCGACTTCGTGGGCACCAACCCCAAGTTCACCGGGTTCGCCAAGGCCCTGGCTCAGGTCGTCGCCAAGAACGACCCTGCCGACGTCGAGGCGCTGAAGGCATGCCAGTTCGACGAGAAGGACACGGTCGACTCGGCCCTCACCGAGATGATCCACACCATGGGCGAGAACATGAAGATCGCTCGCTTCTCGAGGCTCTCCGTCGAGTCCGGTGCCCTCTCGAGCTACGTCCACCTTGGCGGCAAGCTCGGCGTCATCGTCGAGTTCGCCTTCTCCAAGCCTGAGACTGCTGCCAATGACGAGTTCAAGGCCTTCGCACACGACGTCGCCATGCAGGTGGCCGCTGCCACCCCCATCTGCGCCCGTCGCGAGGACGTCCCTGCTGACACCATCGAGCATGAGAAGTCCATCTATAAGGCGCAGGCCGCCGACTCCGGCAAGCCCGAGGCCATCCAGGAGAAGATCGCCGAGGGGCGTCTCGAGAAGTTCTATCGCGAGAGCGTCCTTACCGAGCAGGTCTTCATCAAGGACTCCGAGACCACGATCTCGGAGCTTGCCAAGAAGGTCGGCTCCACGTGCGGCGACACGATCCAAATCATGAAGTTCGTGCGTTTCACCTTCGGCGAGTAGCCCGAGACCCGATCGATCCTGCAGAGGCCGGCGCCTATGGCGTCGGCCTCTGTCATGTGCAGACCCCCTGCCACATGCCCTGCGTGACCGGTCTGAGGTATCAGCTCTGCTAGAATCATCGAGGTATAACAGCGCCCAGGCGGCGCCAAAGGAAGGGATGTCGCGTGGCGGACCATACGGACTACAAGTACAAGCGCGTGCTCCTCAAGCTCTCAGGCGAGGCCCTCATGGGTAGCGGCCAGGGTAACATCGACCCTGACGTCCTCAACAAGCTCGCTGAGGAGATCCGCGTCATCCACGACGACGGCGTCGAGGTCGGCGTCGTGGTCGGTGGTGGCAACATCTTCAGGGGGATGTCTGGGGCCGCGGCGGGTATGGAGCGCGCTCAGGCTGACTACATCGGCATGCTCGCCACGGTCATGAATGCCCTCGCCATCCAGGATGCCTTCGAGAAGCACGGCCTGACGAGTCGCGTCATGAGCGCCATCGAGATGCATGAGATATGCGAGACCTATATCCGTCGTCGCGCGATCCGTCACCTCGAGAAGGGCCGCGTCTGCATCTTCGCTGCCGGAACGGGCAACCCCTACTTCACCACCGACACGGCAGCGGCCCTGCGGGCCTGCGAGATCGATGCCGACTGTCTCATGAAGGCCACCAAGGTCGATGGCATCTATGACATGGACCCCGCCGTGCACCCCGAGGCCAAGAAGTTCGACGTCATCTCCTACCATGAGGTGCTCATGCGCGACCTCAAGGTCATGGACGCCTCGGCCACGGCCCTGTGCAACGACAACTCCATGCCGATTATCGTCTTCAACATGACCGAGCAAGACGTCTTCAAGCGGGCCCTCATGGGGGAGTCCGTCGGCACCACCGTCATCCGGGAGGAGAACAACCAATGAGCGATATCCAGGACTTCACGCGCGACCACATGGACAAGTGCGTCACATCCCTCAAGGCGAACTTCGCGAAGGTCCGCACCGGACGGGCCAACCCGCACGTCCTCGATTCCATCAGGGTCGACTACTACGGCGTAGCCACGCCCATCACGCAGCTTGCTGCCGTGAAGGTCCCCGAGGCGACCATGCTCGTCGTGGAGCCTTGGGACAAGACAGCCCTGAACGCCATCGAGAAGGCCATCGCCACCTCCGACCTCGGCATCACCCCCGGAAACGATGGCTCTGCCATCAGGCTGCCGTTCCCGAGCCCCACCGAGGAGCGCCGCCGCGAGCTTGCCAAGGAGTGCCGTGCCTATGGCGAGGACGCGCGTGTCGCCGTGCGCAACGTCCGTCGCGAGGCCAACACCAAGCTCGAGCATGATGACGACCTCTCCGACGATGATGTGACACGCGGCAAGCAGCAGGTCCAGAAGGTCACCGATTCGTTCATCGAGAAGATCGACGAACTCGTCAAGGCCAAAGAGGCCGAGGTCATGGAGATCTAGTGCAACGAGACGAGAAAAAGCTCAGGGACTACTTCTGCAATCCCCCTGAGGACATCTCACTCGACTCGGTCGACCTCGACCGCATGCCGCACCACGTCTCCATCATCATGGATGGGAACGGGCGTTGGGCGACGGAACGTGGGCTCGAGCGGGGGGCTGGTCACGAGGCGGGCGTGAAGGCGCTTCGCGAGACCATCACGGCGAGCGTGCGCCTTGGCATCGACGTGCTGTCGGCCTACGCCTTCTCCACCGAGAACTGGAAGAGGCCCCAACATGAGGTCGACCTCCTCATGCACCTCTTTGCCACGACGCTCCTGCGCGAGCTGCCGCTGTTCGATCGCGAGAACGTCCAGCTGCGCTTCCTTGGCGACCTTGCGGGCCTTCCCGCGGCGACCCGAGACGTGTTCCAGGAGGGCCTCGACCGTACGGCGCACCACACCGGTATGGTGCTGGCCCTCGCCGTGAACTACGGCAGCAGGGCAGAGATCGTGAGGGCGTGTCAGATGATCTCTGCGAAGGTCGCCGCAGGCGAGCTCTCCGCTGATGACATCGACGACAAGGTGGTCTCGGATGCCCTCTACACGGAGGGCCTTCCTGACCCCGAGCTGCTCATCCGCACGTCTGGCGAGCTGAGGCTCTCCAACTACCTGCTCTGGCAGCTTGCCTATACCGAGTTCTATGTATGGGACGGTTACTGGCCTGACTTCTCCCGTTGGCAGCTCCTTCGCGCCATCGACTCCTTCCAGCACCGCAACCGCAGGTTCGGCGGGGTGTCTGCCTCATGAGCGACGCCAATGGCCCTGCCAGCCAGGAGTCTGCCTCCCAGCGTGATGACCGGCGTGCGGCCCGTGAGGAGCGTCGCGAGGCCCACGAGAGCCAGCGCGTCGTCGGCGACCTCAAGAGCCAGAAGGTGCGTGGCGGAGCCGAGCGGGTCCTGACCCGTACCACCTCGGGTGCCATCTATGCCATCACCATCCTCGTCTGCCTCTACCTCGGTCCCATTGCCACGGACCTCCTCGTGGCGGCCATGTCGTGGCTCTGCTGCTCCGAGTTCTTCCGCATCATCCGCATGGGCGGCAGGATGCCGAACGAGTTCATCGGACTTGCCTTTGCCGTGGCGTTCCCCGTCTCGGTCCTCCTGCATGGGTCGGTCATGCTGTTCCTCCTGTTCTGCCTGGTGTTCGCTGTAGGCGTCTGGTATGTGGCAACGCCGAGGGCGAGCATCGCCGACGTCGCCGCCACCGTCTTCGGCCCGGTCTATACCGGTCTCATGCTCTCGGCCATCGTCTCCATCCGCGTGTGCGACGCTGGCGGCGAGGGAGCCTTGCTCACCTTTGCCGTCATGGCGTCCGTCTGGATCAACGACGCCGCCGCCTACTTCGTGGGGTCCCGCATCGGACGTCATCCGCTTGCGCCACGCATATCGCCTCACAAGAGCATCGAGGGCCTCGTGGGAGGCATCCTGGGCTCCTTGGTCGTCTGGCTGGCGATCGCCTTCATCGGGGTCCGGTCGGTCTCGCTGCCGCTTGCCGTCTGCGCGGCGCTGCTCTCGGCCGCGGCAAGCGTCATGGGAGACCTCTTCGAGAGCAGGCTCAAGCGAGGGGCCGGGGTCAAGGACTCCGGCAACCTCATGCCTGGGCATGGCGGGCTGCTCGACCGTTCCGACTCCATGATCTTCGGGTGCATGGTCGCCTACTTCGTCCTGTTGATGGGAGGCGTCCTATGAGCATCTTCGAGGACACGGCCCCTTGTTCGCCGCGCCCAGAGGTCCTGCGCGTCGCGATCCTTGGATGCACGGGCTCCATCGGACGTCAGGCCCTTGACGTCTGCCGGCAGCATCCCGACCGGCTCGACGTCGTGGCGCTGGCCGTCAACTCCTCCTGCGCAGGGCTCGTGGCTGCCGCCCGCGAGTTCGGGGCGACCCACCTCGCGGTCGCCGATGCGTCCCGAGCCCATGACCCCGCGCTTGCCGACCTCTCCGATTCCTGCGAGGTCGCCTTCGGCCACGACGCTGTCGAGGACCTCTGTGACCTCGACTGCGTGGATTGCGTCCTCGTGGCTGTGGTGGGGGAGGCTGGCATAGGTGCGAGCTGGCGTACGCTCAAGGCCGACAAGATTCTTGCCTGCGCCAACAAGGAGCCCCTCGTCTCGGGGGGCGACCTCCTCATGCCCCTCGCGCGACCCGGTCGCATGCTTCCCGTCGACTCCGAGCACAGTGCGATCTTCCAGTGCCTGGTGGGGGAGAGGCACGACGAGGTCCACGCCATCTGGCTCACCTGCTCGGGAGGCCCCTTCCGGGGCCGCTCGCGCTCCGAGCTCGCCGACGTGACCGTGGCCGAGGCCCTGGCACATCCCAGCTGGTCGATGGGTCCCAAGATAACCATCGACTCCGCCTCCCTCATGAACAAGGGGCTCGAGGTCATCGAGGCGCATCATCTCTTCGACGTGCCCATCGACGACATCCACGTCGTGGTCCACCCACAGAGCCGGATCCATTCCATGGTCGAGTTCGTAGACGGGTCGGTGAAGGCCCAGCTCGGCCCATCGGACATGCGCCTCCCCATCCAGTACGCATTCTCGTACCCCGAGCGCTGGGACACGCCTGCCGACCGGGTTGACTACTCCTCGGTGGGGGAGCTCTCCTTCTCGAGCCCTGACCTCGGCGCCTTCCGCTGCCTCTCGCTCGCCTTGTCTGCCGGCCGTACCGGGGGGACCCTCCCCTGTGCCATGAACGCGGCCAACGAGGTTGCCAACGCGGCGTTCAGGAAGGGGCTCTGTCGGTTCACTGACATCGATGCCATCGTCGAGAAGGTCATGGAGGCAACCGACGTCGAGCCTGTCGCATCAATCGAGCAACTCGCAGAGGTCGACCGCCTGGCGCGCGCACGTGCCGAGCGGGCCTCGGAGGGGATTCGCCTGTGAGCGGTGCCATGTCTGTCGTCTCGGCTGTGTTCTGGGGCGTCATCATCCTTTCCCTGCTGGTGTTCGTTCACGAGGGAGGCCACTTCCTCCTCGCGCGAGCCTTCGGTGTCCGTGTGACCGAGTTCTTCCTCGGCCTCCCCTGCAGGTTCAAGCTCTCGCATCGGAGCCGTCGCTACGGTACCGAGGTCGGTGTCACCCCGCTCCTGCTTGGCGGGTATAACCGCATCTGCGGCATGGAGGGTGACGACGACGGCACGCTGGCCGGGGTGCTCGCCTGCGTGCAGGCCCACGGCCGCGTGAGCGTGGACGAGGTCGCGACCGAGTGCGCCCTCGACCATGACGTCGCCCTCGCCTCCTTGGTCACGCTGTCGGACTGGGCGAGCGTCGAGGCGTTCTACGACCCCGAGAAGGGTGAGAGGCCCACGCAGCGCTACTATCCGGAGTGCTTCCAGACGGTCCGGCGTGACGGTGCGCTCCTGACTGCCTACGACCGTGACCATGACTTCGAGGCTCCAGGCGTGAGCGATGCAGGCGCTCCTCGTCCCATCGAGGGCGAGCCCGAAGGGTTCCTCTCGGGCGAGCGTTCGCACACCTACCAAGGGCTCGGCTTCTGGAGGCGATTCTGCATCCTGGTGGCCGGCGCGACCGTGAACGTGGTCTGTGGGTTCCTTCTCGTCGTGTGCGTGCTGATGTTCGCGGGCGTCGAGACCACCACGGGCACCAACGTCATCTCTGGTGTCGTGGAGGGGTCCCTCGCACAGGACTCGGGCCTTGCCGCCGGTGACAGCATCACCGTCCGTCGCAGGGAACGCAGACCGATGACTGGGAGGCGCTCGTGGGCGCCCTCAGCGATGCCTTGGGCACCGGTCAGGACTTCGCGATCACCTATACGCATGACGGCCAGGACCTCACCTCCACGGTCCCGGTGGACGGTCGTGACACCTCTCAGTTCGGCATCTATGCCGAGCAGGGGAGGACCTATCTCGGGTTCACTGATTCCTGCGCCTATACCGCCAGCTATATAGGGGTCGTCGCAAGCTATGTTGTGAAGCTCATGATTCCCACGCACACGGCAGAGGTCCTGCAGAGCTCGACCTCGATCGTGGGGATCTCGGTCATGGCGAGCCAGGCGGCGGCTGCCGGCGCGGACCAGCTTGCCCTGTTCGCCGCGGCCATCTCGCTCTCGCTCGGGTTCATGAACCTACTGCCGATCCCGCCGCTCGATGGTGGGAAGATCCTCATCGAGGCGATCCAGGCCATCGCGCATCGCAAGATTCCGGCCAAGGCCAACCTGGTCATCAACTATATCGGCCTGGGCCTGTTCATGCTCCTCTTTGTATACATGCTCAGGCAGGACGTATTCCGCTTCATCCTCGGCTAGGGGGTTCCATGATGGCTGACCTTAGGAGGCCAGAGCTCGCATCCGCTCCGCTCTCACGGTCGCTTACGCGTCCCGTGCACGTGGGTGGCGTCACGGTGGGTGGTGGTGCCCCGGTGGTGGTGCAGTCCATGTGCAACACGGCTACCTCCGACGCGGACGCCTCGCTCGCTCAGATTGAGACGTTGATGCAGGCAGGCTGTGAGCTCATCCGTCTTGCGGTACCGCACGCCTCGGCCCTCGACGGCTTCGCCGAGGTCTGTCGCAGGAGCCCCCTCCCTGTCATCGCGGACATCCACTTCGACCATCGCCTTGCCATCTCGGCCATCGAGGCGGGCGCCTCTGCGGTCCGTATCAATCCTGGCAACGTTGGCGGATGGGACCGCGTGGACGCCGTGGTCGATGCCGCACGCGATGCGGGGGTCCCCCTGAGGATCGGCGTCAACGCAGGCTCGCTCGACCCCGCGCTCGCAGCTCGAGACGACCTCAGCCTCGAGGACAAGATGGTGGCCTCTGCGGTCTCGTATGTGAGCCATATCCATGGGAGGGGGTTCGAGGACCTCGTCCTGTCCGCCAAGGCCCATGACGTCCCCACGATGGTGGCGGTGAACAGGCGCCTCTCGACGGAGCTTCCCGAGGTCCCGCTCCACCTCGGGGTCACCGAGGCAGGCACCCCCCGACAAGGGACCATCAAGAGCTCCTGTGGGCTCGGCATCCTGCTTGCCGAGGGAATCGGTGACACCATCCGCGTGTCGCTCACGGCGCCTCCGGAAGACGAGCTTCCTGTCGCGTGGGGGATACTCCAAGCCCTTGGGATCCGTCGGCGTGGTCCCGAGATCGTGAGTTGTCCCACGTGCGGCCGCACGGAGGTCGACCTCGTCGGTCTTGCTGACCAGGTGACCGAGAGGCTTGCTGGCATCACCGCCCCCATCAGCGTCGCCGTGATGGGGTGCGTGGTGAACGGGCCAGGCGAGGCCAAGGACGCTGACCTCGGCGTGGCCTGCGGGCATGGGCAGGGCCTCCTCTTCGCGAACGGCGAGGTCGTGCGTAAGGTCCCTGAAGAGGCTATCGTCGATGAGCTGATGGCCGAGGTCGCGCGGAGGTATCCAGAGGCCTGACCTGCCTGGCTCCCAAGGGCTATGATGCAACGTGCACGGTACGGCTGCCGGCCGTGCTTCTCGAAAACGAACACCAAGGAGTACCCGTGAAGACCTATTCCAGGATGACCAACCTCTATGCACCCACGCTCAAGGAGGATCCGGCCGAGGCCGAGCTCGCGAGTCATAGGCTGCTGCTCCGCGCGGGCATGATCCGCAAGTGCGCCTCGGGCGTCTACTCCTACCTCCCGCTCGCCTGGGCATCTCTCAAGAAGATCGAGCAGATCGTGCGCGAGGAGATGGACGGCATCGGTGCGCAGGAGTGCCTCCTGCCCATCCTCACGCCCGGCGAGCTCTGGCGCGAGTCGGGGCGTTGGGACGACTACGGCCCCGAGCTCATGCGCATCTCCGACCGCCACGAGCGCGAGTTCTGCCTCGGTCCCACCCACGAGGAGACGGTGACCGACCTCGTGCGCAACGAGCTCCGCAGCTACAAGCAGCTCCCGGTGACGCTCTACCAGATCCAGACCAAGTTCCGCGACGAGATGCGTCCCCGGTTCGGGCTCATGCGCGGACGCGAGTTCATCATGAAGGACGCCTACTCCTTCAGTGCCGACCAGGCCTCGCTCCAGTCGATCTATGACGACATGAAGGGTGCCTACGCCCGTATCTGCGAGCGCTGTGGCCTGAGGGCGCTTCCCGTCGCCGCAGACTGCGGGCAGATCGGTGGCGACACCTCGGTCGAGTACATGGCGCTTGCCGATGCCGGCGAGGCAGCACTGGTGTGGTGCGACTGCGGCTTCGCGGCCGACACCGAGGCGGGCACTGCCACCATCGACGTCATGGAAGGTCCCGGAGACACCTGCGAGCGCGTCCATACGCCCTGCGAGGGGAGCTGCGAGGCCGTGGCCTCGTTCATGGGCGTCGACGTGAGAGCGACCCGGAAGTCCTTGGCCGTGATGACCGAGGGCGGTACGCCCATTCTCGCGATCATCCCAGGCGACCACGAGATGAACGACGTGAAGGCCGAGCATGCCTTCGGCACCTATCGTCTCATGGATGACGACGAGCTGGAGGCCTATGGCCTCGTGAAGGGCTTCATGGGTCCCATCGGCCTGAAGCCAGGCGTGAAGGTGGTCGCTGACGTCTCGCTCAAGGGCTCCATGAGCTGGCTCGTGGGCGGCAACGAGGACGAGACTCACATCAAGGGTGCTCGACCCGGTCGTGACTTCGAGGTCGACGAATGGGTCGACGTGGCGGCCGCACAGGAGGGCGACCTGTGCCCCGCGTGTGGGCGTCCGCTCAAGGGCGCTCGTGGCATAGAGGTCTCGCAGGTGTTCCAACTGGGCACCAAGTACTCCAAGACCCTCGGTGCGACCTTCGCCGACGAGAACGGCGACGAGCAGCCCCTCATCATGGGATGCTATGGCGTGGGCGTCTCTCGCACGCTTGCCGCCGTGGTCGAGCAGCACAACGACGAGCACGGCATCTGCTGGCCCGTCTCGGTCGCCCCGTACGAGGTCGAGGTCATACCCCTCGACGTGGATGGCGACCTCGTCTGGCCGGCAGCTCAGAGGGTCGCTGAGGCGCTCGTGGGCGCTGGCGTCGAGACGATCATGGACGACCGTGCCGAGCGGCCCGGCGTCAAGTTCAACGACGCGGACCTCTATGGGTTCCCCTACCAGGTCGTCTGTGGCAAGCGCGCCGTCAAGGACGGGAACTGCGAAGTCAAGAACAGGCAGACCGGCGAGCGCGAGGTCGTCTCGCTCGACGAGGTCGCGTCGGTCCTCGCCGCACGCGTCGCTGCCGAGCGCGAGCCTGCCTGCGACTGAGGACGAAGTCAGGCGGCATCGCCGTGCGTCCCTCCAACCACCAGCGGGCGAAGGAGCTCATATGACATACGCCGAGATAGCACATGAGGCCCAAGGGAAGATGGGACCCTGCCATGCCTGCCCGGTCTGTGACGGGAGGGCCTGCACGAACCATATCCCCGGTCCAGGGGCCAAGGGCACGGGCAACGTCTCCACGAGGAACTACGAGGCGTGGTGCACGTTCCGCCTCAACATGGACACGCTCCATGCGTCGTTCGTCCCGGACCTCACGACCGAGTTCCTGGGCAGGACGCTCTCGCTCCCCGTCATGGTGGGGCCGGTCGGTGACGTGCAACGCCACTACGGCACCGCGTTCGACGACGTCACCTACAACGAGTGCGTGCTCACTGCTGCCGCCTCCGCAGGCACGGTCGCCTTCACCGGCGACGGCCTCAGGCCCGAGGTGGTCGAAGGGGCGGCTTCGCTCATCGGCAGGTTGGGAGGCGCCGGCATCCCCACGATCAAGCCTTGGGCGGCAGATGTGGTGCGGCAGAAGCTCGACCTGGTACGCGCTGCGGACCCGGTCGCCATCGCCATGGACGTCGATGCCGCCGGGCTCCCGTTCCTCAAGGACCAGGACCCTCCCGCGGGCTTCAAGTCAGTCAAGGAACTTGCCTCGATCATCTCGGACTGCGACCAACCCTTCATCGTGAAGGGCGTCATGAGCGCGTCAGGTGCCGAGAAGGCCGTCAAGGCAGGGGCGGCCGCAGTCGTGGTCTCGAACCATGGAGGTCGTGTGCTCGACGGGGTCCCGTCGACGGCTGAGGTGCTCCCGGACGTGGTGGATGCCGTCGGCGATGACGTCGCGGTCCTCGTGGACGGTGGCATCCGCAGCGGTACGGACGTGTTCAGGGCGCTTGCCCTCGGTGCCGATGCGGTGCTTCTCGCACGCCCGTTCGTCGTGGCGGCCTACGGCAACGGCCAACAGGGTGTCAGGGACCTCATCAGTGTCCTCTCGGACGAGCTCGCTGACGTCATGGGCATGTGCGGCGCCGCATCCATCGACGACATCGACGAGGACATGCTCACCTGGTAGGGCAGGGTATCCGAGAAGGACCTTGGCCCCTCTCCTCCGACCCCTGCACACCAACTGCACGCATCGGAGAGATACACAAAAGAGCAGGCCACGACTTTCTATGCCGTGACCTGCTTGTTTGTTGGTGGGCCCAGTAGGATTCGAACCTACGACCTAGGGATTATGAGTCCCCTGCGCTGACCGCTGCGCCATGGGCCCTTCTCGTCCGATGGGGACGTGGGGGAATCAAAAAAAGGGCGGCGACCTTCGCCGCCGCCCCATTGTTCACATGGTGGAGATAAGGGGGTTCGAACCCCTGACCTCATGACTGCCAGTCATGCGCTCTCCCAGCTGAGCTATATCCCCGTGCCGTTGCGTTGATTACTATACCAAAGCGCGCCGAGCGGTCAAGGGGAGATTTGCTACAGTGGGTCAGGAAGGTTCTTGCCCGAAGAGGCGAAGCAGGGGAGATTATGGCGGCAAGCTCACAGGATGATGCCGAACCCAGGGGGAGAAACTATCTCCAGATCCTTGGGATCCTCTTCCTCGTCTGGCACTCCATCCTCTCGATCGTGCTCGTCCTGGTGTCCCTGGCATCCATCCTGGGTGCCTTCCATGTGCTCAAGCTGCCATACGACCTGCCCGACTCCATAGCGGTCGGTCCCTATCCCGTCGACGTACGGGTGGCCTCCCTCGTCTTCCTCGTATTGTGCCTCGGGGTGGTGGCCCTTGGGTTCTTCCTCGGGATCTATTCGATCAGGGTGTCACGTCATCCCATGCTGGCGAGAAGGGCGTCGCGCCTTGCCATCGTGGTGCTGGTCCTGAGCCTGCTCGGGCTCGTGGGATACCTCTCGCAGCATGACTTCGTCATGGTCCTCGTCTTCCTCTATTCGTCGCTGCTGACCGGCGCCCTTCTGGTGAACCTCGCGACGACGGCCCGGTGCGTCGAGAGCGGGAGCATCAGTGCCGAGGCACCTACGCCGGACCGGGACTCCCTCGAGAGCGCTGGTGCCTTCGGCCCCGGGCAGGCAGACCTCACGCCTGACGCCCGCGGGCTCAGGGGCTTCTCGACTATCATGCTCATCTGGGGGGTCCTCAAGGTCTTCATGGGCCTCATGCTGCTCTTCGGGATGCCTGCGGACGAGGCATTCGGCCATGACCTGCTCTCGTTCCTCGCCTCGGCCTATGGCACCGGGCTGGTGTTCGTGGTCGGCGGTGGCATCGACATGGCCTGTGGTGGCTTCTCGCGGTCGCTCTCGGCGGCTCCCACGTACGCTACGGTCGCGATTGGCCTCGCGACCCTGTGCGTCATCCTGTATGCCGTCGTACTCGTGGGGTGCGGCCTTTCGCGGGCGCTTGGTGTCTCCACTGACAGCCAGCAGGTCTTCACGGCAGCCCTCGACGTGCTCCTGGGCGCGGCTGTGCTCTGGTATGCACGCAGGGTCATCAATGATGGTGCGGCTTCGTCCGCCGAGAGGGGAGACTGAGCCTTGTCTGCTGACCAGAGGCTTCTCAAGATCCTGAGCGTCCTGCTCCTCTGCTGGGCCATCGCCTGTGCCGCGATTGCGGCCTATGACGTCATGGCACTGCTCTCCACGGACTCCTACTCCGAGGGAGGCCTCTTCCTCCTCGTGGTCCTTCTCGCGGATGTCGCGCTCTCGGTCCTGATGGGCGTCACGGGTGTCATCGGGGCAAACAGCCCCCGGCGCGTCGGCGGCTTCCTCGTGTCGACGTATGTGGCCTTGGGTGTCCAGGTAGCGACCCTTGTCGCCAACCTGGTCTTCTCGCGGGTCTTTGCCTCGCAGTCCCTGGAGGCGGTCGCCTCCGGTGCCATCATGCTCGCGGTCTCCGTCGTCGCGCTGGTGCTCGGGCGTAGGGTCAGAGCCCAGGTCGAGGCCTGACGCCTCCTTTCGAGCTCGCATGGGCGGCAGCGTCGTATGCGTGCCGGCGGAGGCGGATGGCAACGTGGGCCTTGGCGGCGCGGGAGTCTGTGCTACAATGACGCTCGCCGTCTCGACGGCAAAGCGGGGCGACTAGCTCAGGGGTAGAGCGCTTCCTTCACACGGAAGAGGTCGCTGGTTCGAAACCAGCGTCGCCCACCATAAGAAAAAACGAGGTCGGACCAGTCAAATGGTTCGGCCTCGTGTCTTTTCGGGCTGTAAGCCAACATGGGTAGCCAACGAAGTGCCCAACAGGATGGGAAGACCCGGGCCCGTGCCATGCTTCGGGAGGCCTCAGCGCTCCCTGAGCCCCGGTTCCAGGAAGACACCGTTCTTGTCGAACCGCTTACGGTACCCCAGGCCCACCACCAGCACGTTGCAGATGGTCGTGGCGGCAGAGATCATGAGGAGCACCACGATCTGGTACTTGGCAGCCATGAGGGGGTCGGCTCCTGCAAGGATCTGGCCGCTCATCATGCCCGGGATGGTCACGAGCCCCGCTGCGCACATCGTGGAGAGCGTCGGTATCATCCCTGACCTGATGGAGGAGGCCATAGAGGCATGTGCTGCCTCTGCCGGTGTGGCCCCCAAGGCCGTGAGCGAGAGGATCTCGTCCGCTCGGGTGTCGAGGTCCGCATAGAGGCGGTCAAGTGCCACGGCGGCGGCGCTCATCGAGTTTCCGAGGACCATGCCCCCGAGCGTGAGTACCGTGCGAGCGTCCCAGAGTGGGTCTGGCCGTACCACGAGGGCCACCACGGCGCAGGTGACCGTGGCGCTTGTCACGAAGAGCGAGATGAAGAGCGTGGGTCCCAGTCCCGACGGCCCGTTCTTCACACGTCCCCTGGCGATGATGGTGGCGCTCACGAGCATCACGAGGAGCAGTGCCCCCACGAGCCAGGGAGTCTGGTACTGGAAGACGTACCCGAGCACGATTCCGAGCGCGATGAGCTGCAGGAACACGCGCAGCGTGGCCACTGCGATGTCTTTGGTGAGCCCCAACCGGAGGCGTCTCGAGGCGATGCCTGCTGCCAGCATGAAGCAGGCCGCGAGGGCGAGCTGCCAGTTCCCTATGGGTACGACGCCGCTCATGAGAGGTCCTCCTCGACGAAGGTGCCGTCGCCAAATGCGAGACGGCGCATCGTGTAGCGGTCCGGGTCGCGGTGGCGGATGCGAAGGCACCCCCGGTGCCCCTCGCCTACGTACCGAGCCGTGAGCTCGCCGATCCTCTCCATGCTCTCGGTGTCGAGCGATGCGTCTGCCTCGTCGAGGAGCAGCACGTCGGGGTCGGTAACGATGGTGCGGACGAGTGCCACGCGAGCCTTCTGGCCGAGCGAGAGCCGGCTCACGTCACGTGTGAGCTCCACATCATCGAGGCCGACGTCATCGAGCAGGGCTCGCATCCTTCCCTCGTCGGGCGCCCCTGACGCGGCACGAACGGACATCGAGTAGGGGAGCAGCAGGTTCTCCGCGACCGTCCCTCGCACGAGTGCGGGGCTCTGGGGGAGCAGGGTGACGCGTGCGCGCCAGTGCTGCGGCGTGAAGGACGAGGAGTCGGTCCCATCGAGCCGCACGCGGCCCGTGGCCCCGGGCTCGAGGAGCGCCAGCGTGCGGAGGAGCGTGGTCTTCCCGCATCCAGAGGGGCCCGTGACGTCGACGACCTCCCCCTCGTCCAGGTGGAACGCGACATCAGAGAAGACGGTCCTCTCGCTGCCGTCCTGTGCGAGCGTGACGGCGAGGTCTGAGGTATCAAGGAGGTGCTTCATATGATCCGATCCTGTTTGAGGGTGACGTTCGAGAACCACCCTGAGTCTAGTGCTTGGCGCAGACCTCGCACCCCACCATGCTTGCCTGGAACGGCGTTCTCGCTGCCCTGCTACAATGTGGCAGGTCATACGTATGGGCGGCAGGAGCCGCAAGGATTGGAGCCACCATGTCCGTCTCAGATCCGGTCGCAGACCTCGGCCTGCGCATCGCGCACATCGGTATCAACGCCGCCTCCGACGCCGAGGCAGAGGCTGTCGCCGCCAAGTTCCAGGCACTCATGGGCCTTCCTCGCAACGCGGTGGCTCCCATCTCCGTGTTCTCGGGCACGCTCGTCGAGACCATGAAGGGATGCGGACGTGGCGAGAAGGGCCATATCGGCTTCCATGTGGATGACATCCCGGCTGCCGAGGAGTACTTCTCGGGCCGTGGCTTCGAGGTCGATGAGGCGTCTCGTAAGCTCAACCCCGATG
The DNA here is from genome assembly GCA_022483015.1 of Atopobiaceae bacterium. Classification (NCBI taxonomy): domain Bacteria; kingdom Bacillati; phylum Actinomycetota; class Coriobacteriia; order Coriobacteriales; family Atopobiaceae; species Atopobiaceae bacterium. The sequence goes on from JAKVOB010000001.1 coordinate 1,579,124, forward strand.
GCACGACCTTCCTCGTCTACTTCAAGGAGCAGGTCGGTGGCTTCGCGATCCATCTCACGCAAGGCTGAGCTGGCTGTCAGGCGCTGCCTGCCCCACGGCATGCCTCGTGCCGTCACCTTGTCGTGCGCACATTCTTGCCCGTCGTATCCAAATCCCCTCGCAGGGCGTCGCCCTGCCCGTTCACAGGACGTGAGATCTCGCAGTGATCCTCCTTGCAGACAAGATAGCCAAGTCCTTTGGCGGCCAGGTGCTCTATTCCGGCGCCACGCTCCAGCTCAACGCCGGTGAGTCATGGGCCCTCGTCGGGCCCAACGGCGCCGGCAAGACCACGCTCCTCAAGATCATCATGGGCCTTGAGAGTGCCGACGAGGGCACCGTGAGCTTCGCCCGCGGTGCGAGTCTGGGCTACCTCGAGCAGGAGACCAAGCTTGCGGGAAGCAAGTCGGCACTCGGCGAGGTCGTCGACTCCGCGACCGAGATCCGTGACCTCGGGAAGCGGATCCACGAGCTCGAGCGCCTCATCTCGACGACCGAGCCGGGTCCCGAGCTCGACTCCTTCCTCGAGGAGTATGGTCGCGCCCAGGACCGCTTCGAGCACGCCGGTGGCTACGAGCTCGAGAGCCGCGCCCGCGCCATCCTCTGCGGTCTCGGCTTTCCCGTCGAGGACCTCGACAAGTCGGCCTCCGACTTCTCGGGCGGCTGGCAGATGCGCATCGCGCTCTCGAAGCTCCTCCTCAAGCATCCCGACGTGCTTCTTCTGGACGAGCCGACCAACCACCTCGACCTTGAGAGCGTCCAATGGCTCGAGACGTTCCTCTCGGCCTATGACGGGGCGGTCCTGCTCGTCAGCCACGACCGCTCCTTCATGGACGCGTGCGTGACGCACGTGGCCGCCCTCGAGAACCGTCGGCTCACCACCTACACCGGCAACTATTCCGCCTATCTCAAGCAACGTGCCGACAACCTCGAGCAGCTCCGTGCCAAGCGTGCCGCCCAGGAGCGCGACATCTCCCACATGGAGACCTTCATCGAGCGCTTCCGCTACAAGCCCACCAAGGCGCGTCAGGTCCAGGAGCGCGTGAAGAAGCTCGAGCGCGTGCAGAGCGAGCTGGTGATGCTTCCCGAGAACTCCAAGAAGGTGAACTTCTCGTTCCCCGAGCCGCCGCGCACTGGTGACATGGTGATCGACGTCGAGGACGTCGCCAAGTCCTTCGACGAGAACCACGTCTACGATGATGCGACCGTGACACTCTATCGCGGTGACCATGCCGTCCTGGTCGGTCCCAACGGCGCCGGCAAGTCGACCCTCATGAAGCTCGCACTCGGCCTCGAGGAGCCTGACAAGGGGACCGTCGAGCTCGGGCAGAACGTGACCACGGCCTACTATGCCCAGCACCAGCTCGAGTCGCTCGACCCTGCCAACACGGTCATGGCCGAGATGGACGGTGCCGCCCCGGGATGGACCACTTCGCAGGAGCGCAAGCTCCTGGGTGCCTTCCTGTTCCATGGAGACGACGTCGACAAGCGCGTCGCCGTCCTCTCTGGTGGCGAGCGCGCACGGCTGGCCCTCGCCAAGATGCTCGTGGCGCCCGACCCGCTCCTCTGCCTCGACGAGCCGACGAACCATCTGGACATCGACTCGGTCGACGTCCTCGAGCATGCCCTCATAGACTTCAAGGGCACCATCATGCTCATCAGCCACGACGAGCATCTCGTGCGCGCTGTGGCAAACAAGGTCATCGAGGTCCGCGACGGCCAGGTCACCCTCTATGACGGCGACTATGACTACTACCTCTTCAAGCGCGCGGAGCTCGCCTCGCGGGCCGAGGAAGACGCCTCGGCCCCATCCGCGACGCCCGATGCCCCGAGGGCCCCCGAGGCCTCCCAACCTCACGAGGCATCCTCGTCCAAGGGCGCTGGCACTGTCTCGTCAGAGCCCTCGGGTGGGCGGAACGTGAAGACGAAGGAGCAGCGTCGTGCCGAGGCTGAGGCCAGGAACGCCTCCAGCAAGCGCCTGCGTTCCACCAGGAAGCGCCTCAAGCAGGTCGAGGACGCCCTTACTCCCGCACGAGCACGCCTCGCCGAGCTCGTGGACCTCATGGCCGACGAGAACCTCTATGCGGACGCCGACCGCTTCGACGCCTGCCTCAAGGAGTACAACGCGCTGAAGTCCAAGGTCCCCTCGCTCGAGGACGAGTGGCTCGAGCTCTCGACCAAGCTCGAGGAGTCGCAGGATGCCTAGCGGCGGGCATGCGGCCTCGACGGCACTCCGACTGCTAGCCGTCGTCCTCAGGGTCTCCGGCATCCTCATCTCGGCGCTCGTGGTGCTTCTCGGCCTGTCGCCCCGTGTCTCGACCCTCCTGTCCTCGGTCGGCGGTATCATCTCCATGATTCCTGCGGGCGTCTCGGGCATACTCGTGTACGAGACGCCCTTCGAGGGCATCTTCCGGGGCGACCTGGCGATCGTCGCCGCCGGCCTGCTCGTGCTCGACTGGATTCTGACCAAGGCATCTACCTCGCTGCGGTGACGTCGCGAGAGGGGAGCTCATCACATGAACCACTACGTCGGCATCGTGATATCCGTCATACTCGTCATGTTCTCGGCCATCCTGCACGAGGTCGCGCACGGATGGGTCGCCTATCGCTGCGGTGACAACACCGCCAAGGACGCCGGGCGGCTCACCTTGAACCCGCTGGCCCATATCGACCCCTTCGGCTCGGTCATCCTCCCGATCATCATGGGCATCGCAGGCGGCCCCATCTTCGCCTTTGCCAAGCCGTCCCGTACAACCCCTATAACCTGCGTAACCGCCGTCGTGACGAGCTCCTTGTCGCCCTGGCGGGCCCATGTGCCAACCTCCTGCAGGCCATCGTCGGTGCAGCCCTCTTCCAGGCCGCGTTCGGATGGTACTCCTCGTCGGTCTCCGAGGTCGCCTACTACGTCTGCTACATCCTCTCGAGCTATGTCTACGTGAACCTCGTGCTCATGTTCTTCAACCTCATACCGCTGCCGCCGCTCGACGGCTCCTCGATCATCGGGGTGTTCCTCTCGGGCTCGGCCCTCGAGAAGTACTACCAGATACAGCGTTACTCGCTTCCCATCCTTCTCATCGTGCTCTATCTCATCCCTATGGTCACGAGCTTCGACCCGCTCGGAATCTACCTCGACGTGACGGCCGGCAACCTCTACTCCTTGCTCCTGGGGGCCTGAGCCACATGAGCTACCGTGTGCAGACGCAGGTCTACTCGGGCCCGTTCGACCTCCTCCTGCAGCTCGTGAGCCGGCAGAAGGTCGACATCGGTGCCATCTCGATCTCGGAGGTGACCGACCAGTACCTCGCCGAGGTCGAGCGCATGCGTGACATGGACCTCGACGTGGCGAGCGACTTCGTGCTCGTGGCCGCGACGCTCCTCGACATCAAGGCAGCCTCGCTGGTGCCAGACGACCTCGTCCGGGACCTCGCTCACGACGACCTCGACGACGAGGACGACGAGTTCGCCGACCTCTCTGCCTCTGATGCCCGTGAGGTGCTCATCGCCCGACTCATCGCCTACAAGCAGTTCAGGAATGCAGGCGCCGCCCTTGGGAGCCGCATGGAGGCCGAGGCCCATATGCACCCGCGCACGGCAGGCCCCGACCCCGAGTTCCTCGGCATCATGCCCGACTACCTCGAAGGCATCACCCTGCGCGGCCTGGCCGTGATCTGTGCGGACATCGACAGCCGGCAGGAGACCTTCCTGCTCGAGGCGGAGCATATCGCTCCCAAACGTCTGCCGGTCGCCCTCACGGTCGCCTCGGTCGACCGCATGACGATGGCTCGGCACCACCTGACCTTCACCGACCTCCTGGACGGGCAGGCCTCCCCGGAGCAGGTCGTGGTGACCTTCCTGGCCATGCTCGAGCTGTATAAGAAGGGCTCGATCGAGGTCGTGCAGAAGGAGCTCTTCGGAACCATCGACATCGACCGCGTCGAGGGAGCGCCGGCCTACGTGGTCGACGACTCTGCCCTCGAGTACGCGGGGGAGGAGTAACCATGGAGACGCTTGAGACGTTGCCGCCCGACTCGCTCAAAGGGGTGATCGAGGCCCTCCTGCTCGTGTCGGGCGATCCCGTTCCGGCCACCAGCCTGAGCTCGGTGCTCGGGGTCGCCCCCGGTGAGGTCGCCTCGGCGTTGGCCGAGCTGGCAGCCGAGTACTCGGATGCCAACCGTGGCTTCCAGCTCCGGGAGGTCGCCGGCGGTTGGAGGCTCTATACGCATCCCGCCTACCATGACCAGGTCGAGGCCTATGTCATGAGCTGGGACACTCGTCGGCTCTCGCAGGCTGCCCTCGAGACGCTCGCGGTCATTGCCTACCACCAGCCGGTCTCCCGTGAGGGGGTCAAGGCGATTCGAGGGGTCAACTCCGACGGCGTCATCTCGAGCCTTGCCGACAAGGGCCTCGTGCGCGAGGTCGGCCGCGAGGATGCCAGGGGCGGTGCCATCCTCTACGGCACCACTGCCTCGTTCCTCGAGCGTTTCGGCCTCAAGAACCTACGTGACCTTCCTGACCTCGAGGACTTCGCCCCGGACGACGAGTCGAAGAAGTTCATCCGCGAACGCCTCTCGGGTAGGTCCATACAGTCGACCCTCGAGGACGTCTCGGAGGACCTCGACGACGAGCGCGACCTCCTCGATGACGACGAGGTCGATGACGAGGGGACCGATGACGTCGAGCATGACGATGACATCCTGCTCGACGTAGAGGTCGACGACGATGAGGACCTGGGGGATGATGACGAGGATGACGAGTGAGGGGTCGTCCGACGAGCGCGTCGTGCCGATGAGGCTGCAGCGGTTCCTGGCGCGTGCTGGCGTGGCAAGCCGTAGGGGTTCCGAGAACCTCATGTGCGCCGGCCGCGTCCAGGTCAACGGGGCGGTCGTCACCGAGCTGGGGAGCAAGGTCGACCCATCCTGCGACGTCGTCACCGTCGATGGCAAGGTCTGCCGTCTCGAGGACGAGCATTGCTACCTCGTGCTCGACAAGCCCGCTGGGTTCGTGACGACGATGCGTGACCCCCAGGGACGTCCGTGCGTCGCCGACCTCGTCCCGACCGATAAGTACCCCGGCCTGTTCGCGGTCGGCCGTCTGGACCGGGACACGACAGGGGCCCTCCTGTTCACCACGGACGGTGACACCGCACAGGGTCTGCTCCATCCCTCCCATCACGTGAGGAAGCACTACCTCGCCCTCGTGGAGGGGGTCGTACGGGACCATGAGCTCGACGTCCTGAGGCAGGGGATCGAGCTCGACGATGGTCGGTGCCAGCCTGCGGAGGCCGAGGTGCTGCCGGTCCACGACCCGCGGGCATCCCTCGTCGCTGGATCGTGGCCTAGTGGCTCCTCGGTGGTCGGTCTCGCCATCCATGAGGGTAGGAAGCATCAGGTGAAGCGCATGCTCTCAGCCATCGGTCACCCTGTCATAAGCCTCCACCGTGACGCCTTCGGCCCAATCGGGGTCCGTGGGATGCAGGAGGGTACCTGGCGGCTGCTGGACGAGGGCGAGCAGCGGGCCCTCGTCGCGGCGGCACGGGGGGAGGCCGTCTCATGAGCTCCATCACGGGCACCATCCTCTTCCTGCGTCATCCCGAGACGGTCGCCAACGTGGAAGGGTTCCTCTCGGGCAGGAGCGACGTCGCACTGACTCCCAAGGGAGAGGCCCAGCGGGACCGTGCCATAGCCGCTCTTGAGGCGTGGCGCCCTGATCGCGTGCTCACGAGTCCCTTGAGCAGATGCGTATCGATCGCAGACCCCGTGGCGGAGCATGTGGGGTGCGACTTCGACGTCGAGCCTCGGCTTGTCGAGATCGAGTTCGGCGACATCGAGGGCATCACACACGAGGAGATGGTGAAGGCGGGCTACCAGTTCCCGTGGGGCTTCTCGGAGGCGGACGACCTCTCGCAGCCGGCTCCGGGTGCCGAGAGCTTCGAGCACCTCTTCCAGCGTGCCAGATCGCTCCTGCATACCTTGAAAGGTCTTCCGGGACGTACTGCCTGCGTCACCCATGGTGGGTTCACCAGGGCCGTCATGGCGGCCGCCTACAACGGGGACCTCCACGAGTTCTGGCACTATTCCGTAGCGAATGTCTCCTCCCAGGTCTTCTCGACCGATGGCAGGAGGCTCTATCTTGAGGCGTTCGGACTCACCCCCGAGGAGGTCATGCGACGCATGGCCGACCCGGGTCGGATGGGGACCGTCAACGCTCGGGGGGAGTACTGATGATCGTTGCCATCGACGGGCCGGCAGGCTCTGGCAAGTCCACCGTGGCTAAGGCGCTTGCGGCCCGAGACGGGCTCACCTACCTTGACACGGGGGCCATGTACCGTGCCATCACCTGGGGCTGCCTCTCCCGGGGCGTCGACACCGCGGACGGTGATGCCGTGAGCGAGGTCGCGCGCTCGTCGAGCCTCGTTCTCGAGCCTACGCCGCAAGGTACGACGGTGCTTCTCGACGGGGAGGACGTCACGGCCCAGATACGCACCTCCGAGGTTGATGCCTCGGTGAGCGGGGTCGCCGCCATCCCTGCCGTGCGAGAGGTGCTCGTGGGGGCACAGCGAGCCATGGCCGCAGACAAGGACGTCGTCGCAGAGGGCCGGGACATCGGCACGGTCGTCTTCCCCGATGCCGAGGTCAAGGTCTTCCTCACGGCTGACGTCTCAGCGCGCGCCCGTCGCCGTGCCGTCCAGAGGGAAGGCGGGGACGAGTCCCGAGGCAGGCATGTCGACGTCTCCAGGGACGAGGAGGTCGAGGTCGCCTCCGAGCTGCGCCATCGGGACGAGCTCGACTCGAGTCGTGCCGCCTCGCCGCTCGTACCTGCCGTAGATGCCGTGCGCCTCGACTCGACCGACCTGTCGGTCGAAGGGGTCTGCGAGCGCATCGAGTCCCTCATGGAGGCCGCGCGATGAGCGAAGAGAGCTCCAAGACCAGCACGGGTTCGGCACCACGTCGTGCCGAGGACCCCCGTGCCCGCTACTTCGATAACGCGATGAGCACCTTCCCACTGCTCGACCGGGCGCTCTACGACATTGCCGCCGCGGTCGTCCTGGTGCTCTCGAAGCTGATGTGGCGCTGGTCGTTCGAGGGACAGCGCGAGTTCCTCGACCATGTGCGTGGCCATGGGTCGGTGGTCGTCATGAATCATGTGAGCATGGTCGAGCCGATACTCCTCGTCATCATGATGTGGTCCCACCATCTGCGCATCCGCCCCGTGTACAAGGCAGAGTTCGATTCGACGGCGATCTCGCGATGGGTGTTCTCCCGCGTAGGAGGCATCCCGGTCCACAGGGGTACGGCCGACCTGAAGGCAGTCCGGCGGGCGCAGCACGCGCTCGAGCGCGGTGAGTGCATCCTCATATTCCCAGAGGGGACCCGCATCAAGACGGATGACCAGCCCGTCGAGATCCATGGTGGCTTCTCGCTCATGGCCCAGGTCGCAAAGACGGACGTGGTTCCGGGGGCGGTCGTCGGTGCACGTGACGTGACCCCCAAGGGGCATCACGTCCCCCGTCCTCTCACTGTCTACCTGGCCCTTGGCGAGCCCATCACCTTCGATGGCCTCGGTGTCGAGGGGCGCAAGGCACAGCTGAGCGCCATGGAGAGGGTCTCGATGGAGCGCGTCTATGCGCTGCGTGCGCATCTTCGCGAGGAACACCCCGGAAAGGTCTGAGTCCTATGAAGGTCACCATCGCCGAACGTGCCGGCTCCTGCTATGGCGTCGAGCGCGCCCTCACGCTCGTGGGCAAGGCCTTGGATGAGGCGGCCGGCCCGGTGCGGACGCTTGGGCCGCTCATCCATAACCCGCAGGTCGTGGCTGACCTCGAGGGCCGAGGGGTCACCGTGGTCGATGAGGTCCCGAGCGACGCGGGAAGCACCCTCGTGATCCGCTCGCACGGTGTCGTGCCGGGCGTCCTCGACCAGGCACGGAAGAGGGGGCTCGTGGTCGTGGATGCCACCTGTCCCTTCGTGCAGAAGGCCCAGCTTGCTGCCGAGCGTCTGGCGCACGACGGCTGCCAGGTCCTCGTGGTGGGGGAGGCAGGGCATCCTGAGGTCGAGGGGATCGTGGGCCATGCCCCTGGCTCCCTGGTCGTCGCGAGTGCGGATGACGTCGATGGGCTCGACCTCTCCCGCAAGGTGGGTCTGGTGGTGCAGACCACGCAGTCGCAGGCCCTTCTCGACGAGGTCGTATGCGCCATCCTGCCCCGCGTTGACGAGCTCGACTGCGCGAACACCATCTGCTCCGCCACCTCCGAGCGCCAGGCCGCGGCTGCCGAGCTTGCGGACGCGTCTGACGTGATGGTGGTCATCGGGGGGAGGAACTCCGCAAATACCGGGCATCTTGCTGAGATCTGCCAGGGGCGATGCCCCCAGACCCATCATATCGAGTGTGCGGACGAGCTCGACCCGCACTGGTTCGATGGGTGCGACGCATGCGGCATCACGGCGGGAGCCTCCACGCCCCAGGCGCAGATCGCCGAGGTCATCGAACGTATCCATGCCATATGCGACGCAGTCGGGGCGTGATCGCGACCTTGCCCGGGCGTCCGGTCGCACCTGCTGCACCGTCCGCTCGTTGCCGACGGTGCTGGCGGTCGGGCCGACTTTCCTCGTCCCTGTGGTTTCCCTCGGGCTCGCGTTGATGCCACCCCTGCGGCCCTCGTCGCGAGGGCGCGCATGCTAGACTGGCAGGACAGCTAACGCAAGGAGTGCACCCATGACCAAACCCATCGTTGCCGTCGTCGGTCGACCCAACGTCGGAAAGTCAACGCTCGTCAACCGCATATCGCAGTCCCGAGAAGCCATCGTCCATGAGTCGCGTGGCGTCACGCGTGACCGGTCATACCATGACGCGGACTGGAACGGACGGGACTTCGTGATCGTCGACACGGGCGGCATCGAGTCTTCCCGCTCTGACGACCCGTTCGCGAACCCCATCCGCGAGCAGGCGGAGGCTGCCTGTGACCAGGCGAACGTCATCCTCTTCCTGGTTGACGGCTCCGTGGGCGTCACCGAGGAGGACGAGGCCGTGGCCCGCGTCCTGCGCAAGTCCGACAAGCCGGTCTTCCTCCTCGTCAACAAGTGTGACGACCCTGCGCGCGAGGAGGAGGCCCTCTGGGACTTCTACACGCTGGGCGTCGGTGAGCCGAGGGCCCTGTCGGCCCTCCACGGGCATGGTACCGGTGACCTTCTCGATGAGATCATCTCGTACTTTCCCGGCGAGGACGACGAGGTCGAGGAGGACGACGGGCTCGTGAACGTCGCCATCATCGGACGTCCCAACGTGGGCAAGTCGTCGCTCACCAACCGCATCGCGGGTTCCGAGCGCTCCATCGTCTCGGACGTCGCCGGAACGACGCGTGATGCCGTGGATATCCTGGTCGAGCATGACGGGCAGCGGTTCAGGCTCGTCGACACGGCCGGTATGCGCAAGCGCAACGTCGTGCACGAGGACATCGAGTATTACGGGCTCGTGCGTGGCCTTGCCGCCATCGAGCGCGCCGACGTGTGCCTGCTCGTCGTCGACGCGACGGTCGGTGTGACCGAGCAGGACCAGAAGGTCGCCGGACTCGCCATCGAGCGGGGCTGCGCCCTCGTGATCCTGCTCAACAAGTGGGACCTCATGCGCGATGCGGACGAGCGCGAGCACGTCATGCAGTCGCTCGCGCGTCGTATGGCCTTCGCGACCTGGACGCCCGTCCTGAGGATCTCGGCGCTCACGGGCCGCTCGGTCGACCGCATCTGGGAGCTCGTGGAGGCGGCCGCCGCCGCCCATGAGGCCCACATCCCGACCTCCAAGCTCAACGTCATGCTCACACAGATGCGCGAGACGGGGCACACCGTGGTCAAGGGACCCAAGCGGCTCAAGGTGCAATACGCCACCCAGACGGGCACCAAGCCGCCGACCTTCACCTTCTTCTGCAACCTTCCCGAGCTCGTCGATGACAACTACGAGCGCTATGTCGAGAATCGCCTGCGTGAGTCGTTCGACCTCACGGGGACCCCTGTCAGGATGCGCTTCCGTCGGAAGGAGCAGACCTCATGACGCTGACGTCGCCAGCGGTCTGGCTCTGTGCGGTCTGTGTCCTCGTGACCTATCTCGTCTGCGGCATACCCTTCGGCCTCATCATCGCCTCGAGGCGCGCCGGTGTCGACGTGAGGGCTGCCGGCAGCGGCAACATCGGTACGACCAATGTCTCGCGTACCGTGGGGGCCTCGGCAGGTGGCCTCACGCTCCTCTGTGATGCAGGCAAGGGGCTCGTCTGCACCTTCGTCTCATCGCAGCTCCTGGGGTCGGTTGTCTGCTGTGGTGGCGTTGCTGCCGTCATCCCCGGCGGCATATGGTCATGGATGATGGGGCTCGTCTACCTTGCGGCCATCTGTGGCCATGTCTTCTCGCCGTACCTGCACTTCCATGGCGGGAAGGGCATCGCGGTCGGGTTCGGTGCCGCCCTCGGGTTCATGTGGCCCGTGGCCCTGGGGCTGCTGGCGTTCTTCGTACTCTTCGCACTCCCATCGCGCTACGTGTCGCTTGGCTCCGTGGCCGCGGCGATCTCGCTGCCCTTCCTGTGCTGGTTCCTCTATCAGCCCTCCCTCGGGTTCATGGTCCCGATCGTCTGCGTGTCTGCCGTCGTGGTATGGGCGCATAGGGCCAACATCGCCAAGCTCGCCCATGGCACCGAGAAGCGCTTCTCGTTCCATCACGACGAAGCCTCCAAGGAGGGTGACCAGGCATGAGCGAACGGGTCGCCGTCATCGGCGCCGGCTCGTGGGGTACGGCTGTCTGTGGGCTTGTGGCGCCTCGCGCCTCCGGGGTCGTGGCATGGTCGCACTCGCCTGAGGTCGCGGATGGTATCAACACCGGCCATATGAACCCCCGCTACCTTGCGGCCTATCGGCTCCCCGACAACGTGACTGCGACCACCGACCTTGCGTGTGCCCTCGCGGGGGCCACGCGGGTCCTGCTCGCCGTCCCGTCCGCCTTCCTCCGTCAGACGACCCACGAGATGGCACCGTTGGTCTCGGACTGCATGCCGGTCCTCGTCCTTGCCAAGGGCGTGGAGGAGTCCACCGGGCTCACGCTGACGGAGGTCGTGGCATCCGAGCTCGGCGGCCCCGAGCGCGTCGCTGCCCTCTCTGGTCCGAACCATGCGGAGGAGGTCTGCCTCGGCAAGGTCGCCGCCGCGGTCGTGGCCGCACCGGAGGCGGAGCTCGGTAGGACCTTCCAGGACCTGCTGGTCTCGCCGTCGTTCAGGGTCTACGTCTCAGAGGACCTCGTGGGCGTCGAGACCTGCGGTGCCGCCAAGAACGTCATCGCCATCGCCTGCGGCATCTCGGCCGGGCTCGGGTTCGGCGATAACACCCAGGCTTTGCTCATGACGAGGGGGCTTGCCGAGATAAGCCGTCTCGTCGTCGCTCGGGGCGGAGACCCGCTCACGTGCATGGGCCTTGCCGGGATGGGCGACCTCATCGCCACCTGCACGTCAGAGCACTCGCGTAACCGCACCTTCGGTGAGGCCCTGGCAGCGGGGTCGAGCCTCTCCGACTACGAGTCCAAGACCCATATGGTCGTCGAAGGTGCGGCGGCTGCGAGGAGCGTCACCGACCTCGCCACACGCCTCGGTGTCGACATGCCCATCTGCTCCGCCGTGCGCCAGATCCTCTCTGGGCGCGCCACCTATGACCAGGAGATGGAGACCCTCCTCGACCGCCTCCCCGACGTCGAGTTCTATGGCCTCGACCAACGTCAATGAAAGGTCACACCATGCTTGGTCCCATCGAGATAGCCCCGTCCATCCTGTCTGCAGACCAGATGGCAGTGGCTGCCGACCTTGCCACGATCGAGTCCGCGGACCTCGTCCACGTCGACGTGATGGACGGGCACTTCGTGCCACCCATCACCTTCGGGGCCTCCATGGTCTCGTCGTGCCGGCGTGCTACCACGCTCCCGCTCGACGTCCATCTCATGGTCGATGACCCTGACGCCTGCTATGCCGACTACCTCGAGGCTGGTGCCGACATACTCACCTTCCATGTGGAGGCGGCCACACATTCGCATCGCATCGTCGAGGCCATCCATGCCCATGGTTCCAAGGCCGGCGTCGCGCTGTGCCCGGCAACGCCGGTGTCTGCCCTCGAGGAACTCGTCGGCATCGTCGACCAGGTGCTCGTCATGACGGTGGACCCTGGCTACGGCGGACAGCCCTTCATCGAGGCATCGCTCGCGAAGCTCTCGAAGCTCAAGGCCCTCTGCGACCGGCTCCACTGCTCGCCTGTCATCGAGGTCGACGGTGGCATCAATGCCAGGACTGCGGCTGATGTCGTCGCTGCGGGCGCGACGAGGCTCGTGGCCGGCAGCGCGGTCTTTGGTTCCGACTATCGAGAGCAAGCAATTTCCATCCTGCGCGAGTATGCTGCCCGTGGTCTCTCTGTGGAGGCATAGCCCATGCCATCTGATGACCCTCGTTACGTCTATCTCGACTATGCGGCATCTGCGCCCGAGCGGCCCGAGGCCCTCGAGGCCGAGAATGCCTATGCCCGGCTTGCCTGCGCCGGTGCCAACCCGAACTCGCTCCATTCGCTCGGACGCGATGCGGCCCGCGAGCTCGACTCCGCCCGTGCCGTCATCGCCCGGGCCGTCGGTGGTCGTTTCAGGCCGGCCGACGTCGTCCTGACCTCAGGGGGGACGGAGTCGAACAACCTCGCGCTCTATGGCATCGCCGAGGGGATGCGCATGCGCGACCGTGGCCGGACGAAGGTCGTCCTCTCGGCGATTGAGCATGACTCGGTCCTCGACCTGGTGTCACCGCTCAAGGACCGAGGTTTCGAGGTCGAGCTCGCCCGTCCGGCGCGCGACGGGGTCGTCTCTGCCGAGGAGGTTGAACACCATCTTGACGGGCATGTCGCCCTTGTGAGCGTGATGTGCGCCAACAACGAGACCGGTGTGGTTCAGCCTACGGGTGCCATTGGCGATGCCGCGCATTCCGTCGGGGCGGCGTACCATGTCGATGCTGTCCAAGGCTTCGGTCGCATCCCCCTCGACGTCGCCTCTGCCGATGCCGTCAGCATCGCCGCACATAAGATCGGTGGCCCTGTCGGAATCGGTGCCCTGGCCATCAGGGGCCGTTGTGCCTTCAGGCCCCAGACCTTCGGGGGAGGTCAGGAAGCCGGCAGGCGCCCAGGTACCCAGGACGTCCGCGGCGCCATGGCCTTCTCGGCGGCTGTGCGGACCTGCATGGGGGCGCTCGACAGCACGCGAGAGCAGGTCGCGGGATACTCCAACCATGTCTACGAACGGCTCTGCGCCGAGGGTACCGGCATCCTGCCTACCACGGTCGCCCATGTCGACGACACGCGGCTCCCCGGTATGGTGAGCGTCATGGTCCCCGGCATCGACTCCGAGACCCTCATCGTGCGTCTGGACGAGGCAGGGTTCGAGGTCTCTGCGGGGTCGGCCTGCTCATCCGGCTCGCTCGACCCGAGCCATGTCCTCACGGCCATGGGCATCCCCAGGGATGACGCCTTCGGCTCGCTCAGGGTCTCCTTTGACGAGAGGGTCGCACCGGAGGACCTCGATGCCTTCTGCGACAGCCTCCTTGCGATCGTGGCAGACCTGACACGACGGGGACGCACCCGTTGAGGGTCCTCGTGGGCCTCTCGGGAGGTGTCGACTCCTCTGCGGTGGTTGCGCATCTCGTCGAGCAGGGCGACACGGTCATCGCCGCCACGCTCGTGATGCAGCACGACCCCATTGCGGTCCCCGGGCCCGAGGCACTCGAGCGTGCGCGTCAGACCTGCGAATCATTGGGGGTCCCCCTTATCGAGTACGATGCGTCCGAGGCGTTCCGGAAGTATGTCTCCGGACCCTTCTGCGCCGAGTACCTAAAGGGCCTGACACCAAGTCCCTGCATCGGCTGCAACGAGCACGTGAAGTTCGCGACCCTCGTGCGCCTCTCCGACGAGCTGTCCTGCGATGCGGTCGCGACCGGTCATTACGTCGGCAGGACCGAGGGGGCCGATGGGATGTGGCGTCTCGTACGAGGGAGGGACACCCTACGTGACCAGAGCTACTTCATGTGCAGGCTTGGCCCCGACGTCGTGTCCCGTTGCCTGTTCCCTCTCTGCGATGCCACGAAGGCCCAGACGAGGCACTATGCGGCAGAGGAGGAACTACCTGCCTCCGACGCCCATGACTCGCAGGGACTCTGCTTCGCGCCTGGCGGGGACTATCGCACCCTTCTCCCCACTGAGGACCCGATGGCATTCGCACCGGGAGACATCGTGGACGAGCAGGGTAGCGTGCTCGGACATCATGAGGGGACCCCAGGTTATACCATCGGGCAGCGTAAGGGCCTCGGCCTTGCCGGGGGACCGTGGTACGTGCAGCGGATTGACGTCGATGGGCATAGGGTCGTCGTGTCGCGCCTCCATCACCCTACGGAGCCGACGATGACCGTGCGTGACCTTGTCTATCACCCCGATGCATCCAGGCCGGAGGACGAGCTGGTCGTGCAGACGCGTTTCCATGGCCCGATCCGCCACGCCCGGGTCAGGTCACTTGGGACGCATGGTGAGGCTCGTATAGAAATGCTCGACGGCGAAGAGCTCGTGGTACCGGGTCAGACGGCAGCTCTCTATCAAGGTGATGTCGTCGTAGGTGGGGGTATCATAACCTCGTAGGAGCCTTTGGCTGCTAACCATGTATCGAGGGTTGAGGCATTCGATTCCAGGGGTCAAGCGAACACTATATGAGAGCTTGAGGTTAGTATGAATATCGCTGAACTTGCTGGTAGACTGTTTGAATCGTTTCCTCAGGCTCAGGCTGAGGAATGGGATCACCCGGGACTGAGCGTAGGTGACCCTCTAGCAGAGGTTGAGGGAATTGCCACCGCCCTCGACCCGCTACCTGCCACGGTCCTTGCTGCCTCCGCCTCGGGGTGCAACGTCCTCCTCACGCATCATCCGGCCTTCCTCGACGCCCCCTCTCTGGTCACGCCCTCGGCCCTCACCTCGTCGCTCGCGGGAGAGGTCGTGTGGACGGCCGTGCGCTCGGGCGTCTCGCTCGTTGCGATGCACACCAACCTTGACCGGAGCGATACGGCACTCGACCTCTGCGCGTCGTCGGTGGGGCTCGTGCGGTCCGGCCGTATCGTTGAGCCCGATGGGTATGGGGCGCTCCTCGAGGGCGACGGCTCTTCCGTCGCCCTCCTCGCACGACGTCTGGACGTGCGCCTCGGAGGCGAGGCGCGCATCTACGGCGACGCCTCCTCGGTCCCCGGGTCCGTGGGCTTCCTGAGCGGGTCTGCGGGGGACCTCGGGAGGGATGCCGTCGAGCGCGGATGCACGTGTGTCATCGCTGGGGAATGTGGCTACCATCGCGTCCTGGACCTCGTCGCAGCCGGCTGCGCGGTTATACTCGTTGGACATGACATCTCCGAGCTTGCCTACGCGGGCCTGCTCGACCGTACGGTGGCCGCATGTGCGCCTGGGATCAGGCACGTGCGGCTCAAGGACGAACCACGATGGATGACGAGCCAGATGGCTCGAGGACGGGAGAGACCATGACGGAGCCCGAGGCGTTGGTACGACTTCAGGAGATAGACCTCTCGCTCATCCGGTGTCGCAACACGATTGCGGCCCTGCCCCAGCGCAAGAGGATCCTTGCGGTGCGCGCGGCCCGCAAGAAGATCGCCACGGAGGTCACTCGCATCGTCGGGCAGCGCAAGGACCTCGAGATGGAGATCGAGGACAACGGCAAGGAGCGCGCCTCGTTCGAGGCCAAGGTCGAGGAGGCCCAGGTCGAGGCTGCCGAGGGTTCCTCCGAGTTCAGGCATGCCAAGGATCTCGAGGAGCGGCTCTCGCTCTATGCCAAGCGCCTCGAGAAGCTCAGCTACGAGGATGACCAGCTCACCGACGAGCTCGAGAAGATCGAGCGCGCCGAGCGGAACGCCCATGACCTCGACGCCCGTCTCGTCGAGCAGGAGGCTGCCCTCACTGAGACCTTCAGGTCGGATGCGGGCTCCATCCAGGAGGAGGTCGACCAGCTCGAGGCCGAGCGTGACCGGGTCGTCGCCGACCTCACCCCCGAGCTCGTCGCGCGCTACGATAAGGCCTGCAAGCGCTTCTCCGGCATCGCCGTCGAGCACCTCGAGGGGAACAAGCCCTCCGCCTGCCGGGTCACGCTACAGCCGAGCCAGTTCTCTGACCTCGCGCATGGCCCCGTCATCACCGAATGCCCCTACTGCCATCGCATCCTCGTCACTGAGGCTCGCTAGGGGAGGCTGCCGCTGCGGATGGTAGGAAGGAACGATATCTCATGATCGAGAAGCTCCCGGGCATGCGTGCCGACGTCGTGCTCTGCGTCACCGGCGGCATCGCCGCCTATAAGGCCTGCGAGGTCCTGAGGGGGCTCCAGGACGCCTCCTGTGACATCCGCGTCGTCATGACGCAGGACGCCACTCGCTTCGTGTCGCCGGTGACCTTCGAGGCCCTCTCCGGGCATCCGGTCGCCGTCGACCTGTACGGCTATGCGGACTCGCCCATCCCCCACGTGCACCTCGCGGAGTGGGCCGACCTCATCCTCGTCTGCCCTGCCACCGCCAACGTCCTCGCGAAGATGGCGCATGGCATCGCGGACGACTGTCTCACGTCCTGTCTTGTGGCAGCCGACTCCCCGGTCGTCGTGGCGCCTGCCATGAACGTCCATATGTGGCAGAACCCTGCCACCCAGGCCAACGTCGCCGCCCTGCGCTCTCGTGGCGTCGGCATCGTCGGACCCGTCCAGGGCAGGCTCGCATGCGGGACTACGGGGGAGGGGAAGCTCTCCTCGGTCGACGAGGTGGTGCGCTACGCGCTGGTCGCGCTCGGCGGGGTGCCGGGGCAGGAGCTCGCCGGCGTCCGTGCCCTCGTCACCGCCGGTCCCACTCATGAACCCATAGACCCGGTACGCTTCATCGCGAACGCGAGCTCAGGTAAGATGGGCATGGCCCTCGCCCGCGCCCTCGTGCGCCATGGCGCCGAGGTGACCGTCGTGTGCGGTCCCTGCGAGGCGGAACCTCCCGAGGACGTCGAGGTCGTACGCGTCACGACGGCAGCCGAGATGCTCGTGGCGACCGCATCCGCGTTCCAAGGCTGTGGCCTCGCGATCTGCGCAGCCGCCGTCGCCGACTACACTCCCGCAGCGACTGCCGACCACAAGCTCAAGAAGTCGAAGGAACCGCTCGAGAAGGTCGAGCTCGTCGAGAACCCCGACATCCTCAGGGCCCTCTGCCTCGAGAAGGGCAGGCGTGTCGTCGTGGGGTTCGCCGCCGAGACGGACGACCTCGTCGCGTCCGCTCGTACCAAGCTGAGGTCGAAGGGGTGTGACCTCATCGTCGCCAACGACGTGTCGCGCCCAGACTCTACCTTCGGTTCCGACACCGATACGGTGACCCTGGTCGATGCGGACGGCGAGACCAAGCTAGGGTGCCTCTCGAAGGACCTCGTCGCTGAGGCGGTCGTCTGCCGTGCCATCGAGCTTCGAGCCAGGGGCATGGCCGTCGCGGTCGATGCGACCATGGTGATGCCTCGACCCGGTGGTGCGCAGTGCTGACCCTAGGATGTCACCTCTCGTGTGCCAAGGGGTTCGCTGCCATGGGCCTCGACGCCATCGGCATCGGCGCGAACACCTTCGCCTACTTCACCCGTAACCCGCGCGGCGGCTCCGTTCGGGCGTTGGATGCGGCTGACGTTGCAGGGCTCGCCCACGAGATGGACCAGCATGGGTTCGGCATGCTCGTGGCCCACGCCCCCTACACGTTGAACCTCGCCTCAGCCAAGCCGGAGGTCCGCGCCTTCGGCCGTGAGGCCATGGCTGACGACCTCACACGGCTCGACTCGCTGCCATCAAGCTATTACAACTTCCACCCTGGCAGCCATGTGGGCCAGGGGGTCGACGCAGGCATCGAGCTTATTGCACAGGGGCTCGATGAGGCCTTGGAACGTCCGCACCGCGCGCGGGTGCTCCTCGAGACCATGAGCGGCAAGGGCTCTGAGGTCGGGGGCACCTTCGAGGAGCTCCGTGCCATCATGGACGCGTCCTCCCATGGCGACGAGCTTGGCGTGTGCCTCGATACCTGCCATGTGAGCGATGCCGGCTATGACATCATCGGCGACCTTGACGGTGTGCTCGATGAGTTCGACCATGTCATCGGCCTCGACCGTCTCTGCGCCCTGCACGTCAACGACTCAAAGAACCCGCCGGCGTCGCACAAGGACCGTCACGAGCGGATCGGCGAGGGCACGTTGGGCATCGACACCTTCCGCGCGATCGTCACCAACGGCCGGCTCTCCCGGCTCCCCATGATTCTCGAGACCCCGAACGACCTCGACGGTTGGGCTCGTGAGATCGCAATGCTCAGGGGCCTTGCGGACGATGCGCCCTCCAGGGACGAGGCGTAGGCCCATGGGAATCCTCATAGGGTGCGAGCACCTCTCTCACGAGTGGCCTGGCAAGCGGGTCCTTGACGACGAGACCATCGGCATCGAGGAAGGCGACCGCATCGGCATCGTCGGCGCGAACGGCGATGGCAAGTCGACGCTCCTCTCGCTCATAGCGCATACCCTCGAGCCCGATTCCGGGGCGGTCACCTGGAGGGGCGGCATACGGGTGGGGCTGTTGGGCCAGACCGACGAGCTCGCCGACGACGCCACGGTCTCAGGCGTGGTGGTGGGGGAGCGGCCCGAGTACGAGTGGGCGTCAGACCCCCGCACGCGAGAGATCATAGGCTCCCTCCTGGCTGACGTCGACTGGGATGCCGCAGTGGGGACCCTCTCGGGAGGCCAGCGCAGGCGCGTCGACCTCTGCCGCCTGCTCGTGGGCGACTGGGACGTGCTCGCCCTTGACGAGCCCACGAACCACCTCGACATGCGGGCCATCACCTGGCTCGCCGACCACCTGCGGAACCGCTGGCGTGACGGCGAGGGAGCGCTGCTCTGCGTGACCCACGACCGATGGTTCCTCGACGAGGTCTGCCAACGGATGTGGGAGGTCCATGACGGGACCATCGACCCCTTCGAGGGAGGTTACTCCGCCTACATCCAGCAGCGCGTCGAGCGGGCACGTCAGGCCGCGGCACATGAGGAGCGGCGTCAGAACATGCTCAGGCGTGAGCTCGCCTGGCTCTCGCGTGGTGCGCAGGCGCGGTCGAGCAAGCCGAAGTTCCGCATCGCCGAGGCCCAGGCCGCCGTGGCCGACGTACCGGCGCTGCGAGACCCCATCGAGCTCAAGCGTCTTGCGGTCTCCCGTCTCGGCAAGCAGGTGTTCGAGATGAAGGACGTGAGCGTCGGCTTTGGTGACCTCACGGTGCTCGACCACGTCTCCTGGCTCATCGGACCCGGCGACCGTTACGGCATCCTCGGTGAGAACGGGGCCGGCAAGTCCACGTTGCTCAAGGTCATCCAGGGTAGGATCGCGCCCAGCTCGGGCTCCGTCAAGGTGGGGAAGAGCGTCAAGATAGGTACGCTCTCGCAGCATCTCGACCTCCTCTCGGACAAGGCCGACTGGCGGGTCTCCGACCTCCTCGCTCGCTATCACACCCACTACGTCATCGATGGCAAGGAGGTGACCCCGACACAGCTCCTCGAGCGCCTCGGCTTCGGAAAGCGAGAGACCTCCACCCCCATCGGTGACTTCTCGGGAGGCCAACGCCGTCGCCTCGCCCTCATGTGCGTGCTGCTGAGCGAGCCCAACGTCCTCGTCCTCGACGAGCCGGGCAACGACCTCGACACCGACATGCTTGCCGTGATGGAGGACCTTCTCGACGGCTGGCCCGGCACGCTCCTTCTGGTCTCGCACGACCGCTACCTCATGGAACGGGTGACCGATGACCAGTTCGCGCTTCTCGACGGCCATCTTCGCCACGTCCCTGGCGGAGTCGACGAGTACCTTCACCTCCTCGACGAGCGTGATGCCAGGAGGCAGGGGGCTGCCGATGACGACACGGATGCCACCGCCGAGAAGGTCGACCCGCCCCATGCGACCGCGGTGCCCGGTATGAGCAACGCAGAACGTCGCGACCTCAAGCATCGCTTCGATGCCGTGACGCGCAGGCTCGAGAAGCTCTCAGGGGAGCCGGACCGTCTGCGGATTGCGATGGGTGAGGCTGAACCGACCGACTACGTCGGCCTCGAGGCCCTCCAGGACGAGCTTGACCAGACCAATACCGAGAGATCCGAGCTCGAGGACGAATGGCTGGAGCTCTCTGAGACGCTCGGCATAGAATGAGCCGCCCTTCGACATCGTCGAAGGCGGGTTCGGGCATGGTCGGGCTCGCCCGTAGGTTCCTCCCACGCTACCGTCGCTATCTCGTGATAGGCCCGGCGGCCAAGCTCCTCGAGGTCGTCTTCGACCTCTGCGTGCCCATCGTGGTAGCGCGTATGGTCGATGAGGGGGTGGCCCTGCGGGACTCCTCCGTGGTCCTGAGGCTCGGGGCCCTGCTCGGTGTCATGGCCGTGGCCGGCCTCGCGTCGACGCTCGTCTGCCAGAAGATGGCTGCACTCACCTCGCAGGGTGTGGGCACCGACCTGCGGCGCGAGCTCTTCTCACAGGTCAACCGGCTCTCATACGCCGACCTCGACCATCTGGGGTGCGCCTCGCTCGTGACCCGGATCACCAACGACGTCAACCAGCTCCAGGTGGCCGTCGCCATGCTCGTCAGGCAGGTGATCAGGTGGCCCTTCCTCGCCATCGGGTCCATGCTGTGCGCCTTGGCCATAGACGTGCGGCTGGGGCTCATCTTCGTCGTCCTCACCCCAGCCATCGCCCTCGTCTTTCTCCTCGTGATGCGACGCTGCATACCCTACTTCAGGTCCATGCAGGCCAAGCTCGACAGGGTGGCCACGATCTGCCGCGAGGCGCTCTCGGGTGCCCGCGTGATACGGGCATTCGTACGTGAGGATCACGAGGACCGCCGCTTCGAGCGGGCCGCCGCGGACCAGGCGGAGACCGCCATCGCCGCCGGAAGGCTCTCGTCGCTGCTGAACCCAGCCACATTGGCCGTCATGGACCTTGGGGTCGTGGCCATTCTCTGGGTCGGAGGTGCTCGTGTGGACCTTGGCGACCTCACACAAGGCGAGGTCATGGCCTTCGTGAACTACCTGACCCAGATGCTCCTTGCCATCGTCTACGTCGCCAACCTCGTCGTCATCTTCACCAAGGCCTCTGCCTCCGCGTCGCGTGTCTCGGAGGTCCTTGACCTCGAGCCGGGGATGCATGACGGGCCTGGGGTGCGGCTCGGGGCCTCCTCGGACGGGTGCCCTGCGGTAGAGCTCGACCATGTCTCGTTCGGCTTCGCCGGGAGTAAGGCTGACGCGCTCGAGGACGTCTCGGTTCGCGTGCCGCGCGGGGGGACCCTGGGAGTCATCGGTGGGACCGGTTCTGGCAAGTCGTGCCTGGCGAACCTCGTGCCGCGTCTGTATGACGCGTGCGAAGGGTCAGTACGCCTCTTCGGCCACGATGTGAGGGACTATCGCCTCGATGAGCTCAGGTCCTTGGTCGGGGTCGTCCCACAGGACGTCTCGCTGCTGAGTGGGACCGTTCGCTCCAACCTGCTCTGGCGTGACGCCGAGGCCGGCGATTCCGAGCTCTGGGAGGCCCTCGAGACGGCCCAGGCCGCAGACTTCGTCCGCGCACGCCCGGAGGGGCTCGACATGCCGGTCTCGGCGGGAGGGCTCAACCTCTCCGGGGGCCAGCGACAGCGCATCACGATCGCGCGCGCCCTCGTGGGCGGGCCCTCGGTCCTCGTCCTCGACGACGCCTCCTCGGCCCTCGACTTCGCGACCGATGCGGCGCTGAGGCACGCCCTCCGCTCGAGTGCCACGCCCTTCACCTGCGTCATGATCTCACAGCGCATCTCGACGGTGCGCGATGCCGACCTCATCCTCGTGCTCGATGCCGGCAGGGTGTCGGGCTTGGGCTCGCATGATCAGCTCGTCCGTGACTGTCCCGTCTATGCCGAGCTCGCGGCCTCGCAGCTCGGCGTCGGGGAGGTGCGCTGACGATCATGGATGCCTACCAAGGTTCCGGAACGGCGGCCAACCTCGTCGCCTCGGTCTCAGGAGGCGGCACCCACGGGCCCTCTGACCCCACCGAGGGCATGGGCTCTGGTGCCGACATGGGCCCGCTCTCCGTCATACGCCGTCTCGCCCCGGTCATGTCGCCCCATGCCCTCGGGTGCCTCGTGGCCTTCCTCTCGGCCATCGTCACGGTCGTGGCCCAGCTCTATGTGCCCATCCTGATCGGTCGAGCCATCGACCTCATGGTCGGTTCGTCGCAGGTCGATCTCACGGCGCTCATGGCGCTGCTCGTACGGCTTGTCGTGACGGTGGTGGTCGCAGCGGCGTTCCAGTGGCTGCAGGGGTATGCGACGAACCGGCTCTCATATGAGGTCGTTCGTGACCTCAGGGTCCTCTCGTTCGATAAGATCAGGTCGCTGCCGCTCTCGACCATCGACACCCATGCGCACGGGGACCTCATCTCTCGCGTCGTGAACGACGTCGACCAGGTCGGCGACGGCCTCATCCAGGGACTCACCCAACTCTTCGGTGGCACGGTGACCATCGTGGGGACGCTCGTGTTCATGGTGTCGATATCACCGGTCATGGCGCTCGTCGTCGCGCTGGTCACCCCGGTGTCCGTCCTCGTGGCCTCGCTCATAGCGCACCTCTCGCACAAGAGCTTCGCGGAGCAGCAGCGGCTCCAGGGGGACCTCGGCGGATATGCCGAGGAGATGATAACGAACCAGCGGCTCGTCTCAGCCTTCGCCTATTCCTCTCGTGCCGAGAGGGACTTCTCCCGCAGGAACGACGACCTCTATGTGGCGGGGGAGCGAGCACAGTTCACGAGCTCTCTCTCGAACCCCTGCACGCGGTTCGTCAACAACCTCATCTATGCCGTGGTAGCCGTCGTGGGCTTCATGTGCGTCATCACGGGCGTCCCGGCGCCCCTCACGGTCGGCGGCGTGCAGTCGTTCCTCTCGTATGCCAACCAGTACACGAAGCCGTTCAATGAGATCACGGCTGTGCTCACCCAGATCCAGACCGCCTTCGCCTCGGCGCGGAGGCTCATCGCCCTCATCGACGCCCCCGAGGAGGACCCCGATTCCCCTGGGGCCATCTGCCTCGACCACGTCCGTGGTGACATCGAGTTCGAGGACGTCGTGTTCTCGTATGACCCCCCACGACCGCTGCTCAGGGACATCGAATTCCATGTCAGACCCGGCCAGAAGGTCGCACTCGTCGGCAGGACGGGGTGCGGCAAGACGACGCTCGTGAACCTCCTACTCCGCTTCTATGAGGCTGATGCCGGAACCATCAGGATCGACGGCTGCGATGTCGATACCGTGACCCGCGCGAGCCTCAGACGCTCGTTCGGCATGGTGCTCCAGGACACCTGGCTCTTCGAGGGCACGGTCCGCGACAACATCGCGTACGGTCGTCCCGACGCCTCGGACGAGGAGGTCATCGCTGCGGCCCGCGAAGCCATGGCATGGCCCTTCATAGAACGCCTCGAACGGGGCCTCGACACACATGTCGGACCTGCTGGCGGGGGACTCTCGGAGGGGCAGCGCCAGCTGCTCTGCATCTCGCGCGTGATGCTCGAGGACCCTCCGATCCTCCTGCTCGACGAAGCCACGAGCTCGATCGACTCGAGGACGGAGGCCATCGTCCAGGCGGCCTTCGACCGCATGGTCGCCAGTCGCACGAGCCTCGTCGTTGCGCACCGCCTCTCGACCGTCAGGAACGCGGACCTCATCCTCGTGCTCTCCGACGGGGTCATCGCCGAGCAGGGGACGCATGACGAGCTCCTTGCCAGGGATGGCGTGTATGCGGGGATCTACAAGAGCCAGTTCGCTGAGGTGGATGTTCGCTAGCGCGTAGGAGACGGGCCTCGTCATGCTCTCGGCCTGTATCATGGGCGTAGCCAGCCGAACTCGAGTCAGGAGTGACATGACCATCGACCCTTCCAGGACCGCCCTACTCGTCGTTGATGTCCTTGCGGGCGGCGCGGACGACACGGTCTATGACCCAGCCGTCGAGGCATTCGCCGATGCCTGCGCGCGGGTGACGAAGGCCTGTCGCGATGCCGGTGTGCAGGTGATCTGCTGCGACGATGCACACCGTGCCGGCTCGGACCACGAGTTGGCCCTCTGGGGGGAGCACGGCATGGCGGGAACGGAAGCGGCGGCGCCCGCCGACTGCCTCGATGTCGGTCCTGACGACATCGTGATCCCGAAGCGTCGCTACGATGCCTTCTTCGGGACCGACCTCGACATCACCTTGCGCGAGCTTGGCGTATGCGATGTCATCGTCATCGGGTGCGATACCAACATCTGCGTGCTCCAGACGCTCGCAGGTGCGTTCTATCGGTGCTATGGGACCATGCTTGTATCAGAGGCGACACGAACGTTCCTCGTCGGCACGCAGGAGGGTGCGCTGGAGTACTGCCAGCGCTGCTTCGGTACCAGGGTCGTCTCCCTTGACGAGCTTCTCGAGGCGCTTGCCTGATGCGAACAGCTTCAGGAAGCTCCAACTGCCGCGCATATCACTTGGTTGTTCCCTTACAATGATGTTACGCGATGGTTACGGGTCCCTGCCGGCCTGGCTCGAAGGCAGCCCCGCCACCTTGCGGCACATGACTGCTCCTGTCAGCTCGGAGGGGATCCATGAGTAAGGTCCACAAGAAGCAAGACGCCTTCTACACGCTGTTCTCCGAGCTCAGCGCCATGACTGTCGAGGCTGCGGAGCTCTTCCGCGGTATCGTCCGTGAGTACCCGGACTCCGAGTCGCGCGTCCCTGAGATGAAGGAGTACGAGCTCAAGTGCGATGAGAAGGCCAAGCAGCTCTTCGAGGAGCTCGATAACTCCTTCGTCACCCCGTTCGACCGCGAGGACATCGATGCGCTCATCCGCATGATGGATGACATCGTCGACAACATGCAGGGCGTTGCCTTGCGCTACCAGCTCTTTGCCGTGACGAGGTCGATTCCAGCCGCGCTCGAGATGGCCGACCTCATACTCTCTGCGACCCAGGACATCGACAAGCTCTTCCGCAGGCTTCCCAACTACAAGCATGACGACAAGATGACCAAGATCGCGCTCCGCGTCGGGGCCACCGAGGACAAGGGCGACGTCGTCTACCACGATGCCTTGGGCGCCCTCTTCCATGACGAGACCGAGCCGCTCAAGGTCATCAAGTGGAAGACCCTCCTCGACAAGATGGAGGACACCCTCGATTCCTGCAAGGACGTCTCGGTGGTCATCCAAGGCGTGGTCATGAAAAATGCCTAGCGGCTTGCTCATAGGCGTGCTGGTGGCCGCATTCTGCTTCGAGCTCATCAATGGGTTCCACGATACGGCGAACGCGATCGCGCCTATGGTCTTCACGCGGGCGCTGACGGCCTTCCAGGCGATCGCCCTCTGTGCGGTCATGAACTTCGTGGGTGCGCTCACCAACGAGAGCGTTGCCGAGACCATCGCAAAGGGCATCGTGAACGTCGATGTCGACCTGGTCGTCATCCTGGCCGCGCTTCTCGGGGCCACGCTGTGGGACGTCTTCACCTGGTGGCGCCGCATCCCCACGAGCTCGTCCCACGCCCTCATCGGGGGCCTCATCGGTGCGACCATGGCCTACACCGGCACGGTGCAGACCATCCGATGGGACGGTGTCCTGCAGAAGGTCATCATCCCGCTCTTCTCCTCGCCCCTCATGGGAATCGTCCTCGGCTTCGTCGGCATGCGGCTCGTCTTCGAGCTCTTCGCCAACTGGACCCCGCGTCATGCCAACGCGTTCTTCAGCAAGATGCAGATCCTCTCATCGGCATTCATGGCCTATGAGCACGGCAGCAACGACGCACAGAAGACCATGGGCATCATCACGCTCGCCTTGGTCACGGTCGGTCAGCTTGATGCGAATGCCGGCGTCCCGCTCTGGGTCAAGCTGTTCTGTGCGAGCACGATGATGTTGGGCACGGCTGTGGGCGGCAAGCGCATCATGGGCACGGTGGGGGAGGGCGTGACCAAGCTCGAGCCCGCCTCCGGGTTCGTGGCGGAGACCTCGTCGGCCCTGGCGATAGCGGTCATGACGGCCATCGGTGCCCCTGTGAGCACGACCCAGGTGGTCACGGCCTCCGTCATGGGTGCCGGGAGCGCACACAGGCCGGGTGCGGTCAGGTGGGGGACGGTTGGCGGCATCGTGAGGTCTTGGTTCGTGACCCTACCTACCACGATCGCCCTTGGGGCTGTCATCGAGCTCGTGGTGAGGTTGCTAGTCTGACCATATGCAAGCGACCCCTTGACTGGGGGTCAAGGGGTCGCTGGTAGTCAGGGTCGATGCAACCGGTCCGTTACAGGTTCGCGTGCGTCTCTCGCGTCTTGAGGCCTGCCTCGCCGAGAGCCGAGATGATCTCATGCTTGTGCTCGGTCCCGAAGGCCTCGATCGTGATCTTGAGCTCCACGGCCTCGTAGCGGTTCGTGCTATAGAACTGGTCGTGCTCCAGCTTGATGACGTTGCCCTGGTGCTTCGCGATGATGTCGGCGACCTTCACGAGCATGCCAGGCTTGTCCGGGAGGAGCACGGACACCGTGAAGATGCGGTCGCGCAGGATGAGCCCGTTCTGGACCACCGAGGCCATCGTGATCACGTCCATGTTCCCGCCAGACAGGATGCTCACGACCTTCTTGTCCTTGGTCTTGAGATGCTTCAGGGCGGCGACCGAGAGCAGGCCCGAGTTCTCGACGACCATCTTGTGGTTCTCGACCATGTCGAGGAAGGCGGCGATGAGCTCGTCGTCGGCGATGGTGATGATGCCGTCGAGGTTCTTCTGGAGGTAGGGGAACACCTTGTCACCCGGGGTGAGGACCGCCGTGCCATCGGCGATGGTGTTGGCCGAGGGGAGCGTCACCACATGGCCGGCCTTGAGCGAGGCCGTCATGCAGGCGGCCCCCTCGGGCTCGACGCCTATCACATGGATGCTGGGGTTAAGCAGCTTGGCGAGCGTCGAGACGCCCGTCGCGAGTCCGCCGCCGCCGATGGGGACGAGGATGTAGTCCACCACGGGGAGGTCAGCCACGATCTCCATCGCGATCGTGCCTTGGCCCGTGGCGACCGCGAGGTCGTTGAAGGGCGGGATGACGGTATAACCCTTCTCGTCGGCAAGAGAGAGGGCATAGGCGCTCGCCTCGTCATAGACGTCGCCATGGAGAATGACCTCCGCACCGTAGCTCTTGGTGCGCTCGACCTTGATGAGCGGCGTGGTCGAGGGCATGACGATGACGGCATGGGCGCCGCACTTCTGGGCCGCATAGGCCACGCCCTGGGCATGGTTGCCGGCACTCGCCGTGATGAGGCCGCGGGCCTTCTCGGCGTCCGTGAGGGTGCTGATCTTGTAGTAGGCCCCACGCACCTTGTAGGCACCGGTGCGCTGCATGTTCTCGGGCTTGAGGTAGACCTTGTTGCCGCACTCCTGGCTGAAGTAGTCGCTGTAGATGAGCGGGGTCGGAATCGTGGCTTCCTTGACCTTCTCGGCGGCTTCCTCGAACGCCTCCAGGGTGAGCATCTTCTTCGCGGCCATGGCAGCTCCGATCGACGTATCGGTATACAAATGGGGCCGGAGGCAAATGCCCCCGGCCCAGAACTCACATGGTCGGGACGACTGGATTCGAACCAGCGACCCCTTGACCCCCAGTCAAGTGCGCTACCAAACTGCGCCACGTCCCGCGACCGCCGCCTCACGACAGCGAAAGAGACTTTAGCATGCGCGCCGACTCCTTGCAAGCGAGAAGCCATAAGAATCGGGTAGGCTCTGGAGGTGCGTGATGTCAGAAGGCGGCTCGTCGGTGGGAGGTCCGGGACATGAAACGCTCGGGGAACGTCACGACCCTGCAGGTAGGGGAGTGGTGCTGCGAGGTCTGCCGCAAGCGCATCCGTAACCTCTATCTCAAGGTCGGCCCCGACGGGACGCTGTCCGTGTCTGCACCCCTCCATACGTCGGACGCCACGATACGTCGCTTCGTGACCTCGCGAGCCGCCTGGGTCATGCGAAGGATGGCCGCGGTCGAGGCGCATCCGTCTCCAGACACGTCCGGCCTCGTGGATGGGAGCCGCCTGAGCGTGTGGGGGCATGTCTGGACGCTCGAGGTGCGCCAGACCGCCCACTGGTCAGTGGAGCCTCGGTCCTGCCCGCCAGATGTCGCGGCTGCCTGCGGGACGGTCCTGCTGGGCGCGCCGTCGGGGGCTTCCGAGGACGCACGTCGGAAGCGGCTGCTCGGCTGGTATCGATTGCTCCTCGAGCCCGAGGCCGACAGATGCTTCCTCTCCTGGCAGGAGCGCTCGGGGCTTGCGCCCGACTCGTGGCATACGAGGGTGATGAGGAGCCGCTGGGGATCGTGCGCGCCCGGGACTCGACGCATCTCACTCAACGTCCATCTGGCCGAGTACCCACCGGAATGTCTCGACTACGTGGTCGCCCATGAGCTTGCCCACCTCGTGGAGGCCAACCACGGCCCGCGGTTCTATGCGACCCTCGATGGGCTCCTTCCCGATTGGCGGGAGGCGAAGGCCACGCTCGACGGTGGGTGCTGAGAGGCCTGTCTGGTCACCATGAAGGGTGTCCCGCGTTGGGAGACTTCTCGCTCTCATGGGGTACCATGGAACGACAAGCAGACTATGGGGAGGGCTCGTGCCACAAACGCAGGATCATGCAGACGCCGAGGTCATGGACGCACCAGGGACCTCGAACAATCCTACCCACAAGGTCCTCACCGTCGCGAACGTCATCACCGTCGCCCGCTTGGTCCTCACCTTCGTGTTCCTCTGGCTCTTCGTGACCGGTGCCGACCGCACCGTCGCCCTCGTGGTCTATGCGGTCGCTGCCTGCACGGACTGGCTCGATGGCCAGATCGCCCGACGCACCCAGACGGTGAGCTGGTTCGGTAAGGTCCTCGACCCCATCGTCGACCGAGCCCTCCTGTTCACGGGCGTCATCGGCCTCATGCTCCGTGGCGAGCTGCCTGTGTGGGTCTGCGTCCTCGTGGTGGGACGAGACTGCTACCTCGGTCTTGGTTCGCTCTACCTGCGTCGTTTCCGCAAGCGCCCGGTCGACGTCGTCTACATCGGCAAGGTCACCACGGCCCTGCTCATGTTCGGCTTCTGTGACCTGCTCCTGGGGCTTCCCGTCATGCAGGGGTTCGGGATCGTGGGCGCCTCCTGGCTCCCCCTCCTGAACGCCCAAGCCGCTCCCATCGGCATGCTCTTCGTCTATGCCGGATGCATCTGCTCCGTCTGCACGGCGGTCGTCTACACCAAGAAGGGCTACGCCATCCGCAAGGAGGCCCTTCTGGGCGAAGGCGGTGCTCGCTGATGGATGCATCGTCCCCGATAAGGCATGACCGGGCCTTCGGGTCCGTCATCGTGGCGTCCCTTGTGGCCCTCGCGCTCGCCTTCGTGGTCTCGCCGTCATCGGCGCAGGCTGCCGAGTCCAGCCCGACCTTGTCAGAGGCGCAAGGCGCCATCGTCGTAGACGGCTCCGGCAACGAGCTCTGGGGCGTCAACGAGGACGTCGAGTATCCCATGGCCTCCATCACCAAGATCATGACGGCCATGGTCGCCATAGACTCGGGCTACTCCTTCTCGAGCACCGTCACGCTCAGTGACGTCACGCTGTCCGAGAACGCGCAGGTCGCCGGCTACAAGGGTGGGGAGACCTCGTCCTTCGAGGACCTCATGAGGGTCATGCTCGTCTATTCGGCGAACGACGCCGCCGTCGAGGTCGCCCGTGCCGTCGCCGGGAGCGAGGACGCGTTCGTCGAGCGCATGAACGAGAAGGCCGCACAGCTCGGCCTTACCCACACCCATTTCGAGAACGTGCACGGCCTCGATGCGGACGGCCACTACTCGAGCGTCTCTGACCTCGTCAAGATGGGCCGCTATGCCATGCTCAACTATCCCTTCATCAGGAAGATGGTGAGCACGCGCAGCGTGACGGTACCCGTCGGGGACTCCCAGCTCACGTTCGACTCGACGGACGACCTCATGGAGACCTATCAGGGCCTTCTCGGCATCAAGACCGGTTCCTGCGAGGGAGGCACCACGTTCCTCGGATGCTCGTCCCGTGACGGCGTCACGCTCTACACCGCGGTGCTCGGCTGCAGCACGACCCAAGGACGCTTCGATGACACCGCGACCATGATGGACTGGGCCTACGACACCTACGTGACCTACCACCTCGCGGACCCGGACCAGTCGAAGCGCTACGTCCCCTATGCGTACCGCTTCGGGTGGTACTGCGTGCTCTCGGCCGACGCGAAGGTGGACGGACTCGTCTGGCCCTATGGCGGGGACACCACCTACACGACCATCACCACGGGGGGCGGCAAGCTGGCTGTCCCTGACCAGACCTATAGCGTGACGCTCTATCAGCAGGACGGTCGGGTCGTGGCGGCGTGCTCGAGCTCCACGGGCTCCGGGCTCGTCAAGGGCACCTCCTTCGACTCGTCCCTGCCCTGGCTCTCCGTCGCTGCCTGACCGACCCGCCCACGACAACCAGGAAGGTCCCCATGGACTACGACTTCACCACGGTCCCACGACGAGAGGGGTTGGGCTCCGAGAAGTGGGAGTCCATGCTGGAGGACCAGCCTGGACTCGACCCCGACGTCGTCCCCCTTTCGGTCGCCGACATGGAGTTCGTCGAGGCGCCTGAGATCCGCGATGCGCTCGTGCGCTACGCACAGGAGGCGGTGCTCGGGTACACGGTCCCCACCGACGGGTACTTCGAAGCCGTGCTCGGCTGGCAGGCGCGTCGGCATGGGTGGACGCCCGACCGAGATTGGGTCGTGACCTCACCGGGCGTGGTCCCCGCGCTGTTCGCTGCGGTCCATGCCCTCACGTCACCTGGCGACGGCATCATCATCCAGCCGCCGGTCTACTATCCGTTCAGGCTGGCCATCGAGGAGAACGACCGGGCCGTGGTGGAGAATCCCCTCAGGCTCGTCGACGGCATACGCTATGAGTTCGACCTCGACGACCTTGCAGCGAAGGCAGCCCTGCCATCGACCAGGATGCTGATCCTCTGCAGCCCCCATAACCCCGTGGGCCGTGTGTGGGGCGCAGACGAGCTGAGGGCAGTGTGTGACATCTGCCTGGAGAACGACGTCTTCATCGTCTGTGACGAGATCCATGACGACCTCATCATGCCTGGGCATGCCCATACGACCCTCATGAACGTCCTCGACGCGTCCGAGCGGAACCGCTGCATGGTCGCGACGGCCCCTTCCAAGACGTTCAACCTCGCGGGGCCTCCAATGCTCCAACACCTTCGTCCCAGACCCAGAGGTGCGCAAGGCCCTCGTCAGCGACTTCGAACGATCCGCCAGCATCGAGCTCAACACCTTCGCCTATCCTGGGGCCATCGCCGCCTACACGAGCTGCGAGGCCTGGCTCGACCAGCTCATCGGGGTCATCGAGGCCAACCATGCCCTCTGCGAGAGGTTCTTCTCGCGGAGGCTGCCCCAGTCCCATGCCTTCGAGCTCGAGGGGACCTACCTCCAGTGGGTGGACCTCAGGTGCCTCGGGATGGACCAGGCCGCGCTCGAGAGATTCATGAGGAACGAGGCGAGGCTCTACCTCGATGAGGGGTATGTTTTTGGTAGCCAGGGCGCCGGCTTCGAGCGCATCAACCTGGCGGCTCCGTCTTCGGTCATCCAGGCCTCGCTCGAGCGCCTCGCCGTGGCCTTGGACGGCGCCGGTCTGTAAGCGCCCTTTGAACGTGGAGGCGGTTCAAGATGAAGTATCCCATCACGGCAGATGATGCCCCCAAGGCACAGGGGCCCTTCTCGCAGGGGACCACGGCGGCACGCTATGCCTTCGTGAGCGGACAGTCGGGGGTCGACCCGGCAACCGGTAGCCTCGTCTCGGGAGGCATCGGTGCGCAGACCGCCCGTGCGCTCGCGAACGTCAGCATCATCCTCGAGGACGCCGACCTCACGCTCGAGGACGTCACCAAGGTCACGGTCTACCTCGCTGACATCACCTCATACGACGAGATGAACGAGGTCTATGCCGAGCGGTTCCCAGCACCATACCCTGCGCGCACCGTGGTCGGGGTGGCCGGGCTCGTCGGCGGGGGACTGGTCGAGATCGAATGCGTCGCATGCAGGTAAGACCATGCGCGCTTGGTGGCAGTGGGGTACAATCTGCGTAGTAATCGACGTATTTCAGCTGCAGAGCAATCTGGCAGGAGAGGGAACATGGCAAACGATTCAAAGAAGACCAGCGTGGACGAGGCGACGACCATCTTCAGGATGCCTCCGACCGACGCTACGACCCCTGACCTCCTCGGCCGGGAGTCCTTGGCTCACCCCACGCTCTCCGTCATCAAGGGCCCCCAGACCGGCGTGACCTTCACGCTCGAGACACCCCAGATCACCATCGGTCGCGACCCGCGCAACGACGTCTTCCTGAACGACATGACCGTCTCGCGCCATCACGCGCGCATCGACTTCGTCGACGGCACTGCCGAGGTCTCCGACCTAGGAAGCCTCAACGGTACCTGGGTGGACGGGGCCATCATCAATCGTGCTCCCCTCGCGGACGGCTCCACGCTCCAGGTCGGTTCGTTCCGCATGGTGTTCCACACCACCCGGGGCACCGAGAAGATCACGGTCGGCTAGCGACCATGGCCGAGGCAGGGTATCTCACCATCGGGAAGGTCGTTCGTAGGCTGCAGGCGCAGTACCCTGACCTCTCCGTGTCGAAGGTCCGCTACCTCGAGGACGAGGGCCTTCTCGACCCCTCGCGCACCTCGGGCGGCTACCGGCTCTACTCGCCAAAGGACATCAAGCGGCTCGAGACGATCCTCTATCTGCAGAAGCAGCGCTTCCTCCCTCTCTCGGTCATCAAGGACGAGCTCAAGGCCTCAGACGAGGGACGGGGTTCCTCCTCGTTCACGCCCGCGACACCCGATGCCCAGGTCGAGCAGGACGACGAGGAGACCTCCTCCAAGTTGCATGCCATCGAGCACATGCCCGAGATCGCGGGCGTCTCCGTGGCCTTCGTACGACAGCTCTCCGAGGTCGGCCTCATCACGCTCCAACGCTCCCCGCACGGTCGCGACCTCGTGGACGGACATGACCTCTCGCTGATTCGTGCCGCCGACGCACTGCGCCGGTTCGGCATCGAGCCTCGTAACCTCAGACAGTACGTGAGTGCGGCCAACCGTGAGTCTGCCATGTTCGAGCAGGCCCTCGTCCCGTACGTGAGAAGGGCAGGGGAGGACTTCTCCGAGGTACAGCGGGCCGAGCTCTCCCAGGCCTTCGACCAGATACTCTCGCTCACCGACTACGTCCGGGGGGCGCTCATCAAGCGCACCATCAAGGACTCCCTCAAGGGGCTCTCAGACTGACCCTAAGCCCAGCGGCATATCCAACGAAAGGAACCACCTGTGTCGAACTTCGAGTACGAGAACCTCATCGTGGACATCCCCGACTACCCCGAGCCTGGCGTCATCTTCAAGGACATCACGCCGCTCCTCTCTGACGAGCGCGGCCTCGCTGCCGCCGTCGACCAGATGAGCGACCACTTCCTCGCCAAGGGGATCACGAAGGTCGTCGGTGCCGAGGCACGTGGGTTCCTCATCGGCGCCCCTGTGGCCTATCGTCTCGGCGCCGGCTTCGTGCCGGCCCGCAAGCCCGGCAAGCTCCCCCGGGAGGTCTTCTCGCAGACCTATGCCCTCGAGTACGGTACCGACGAGCTGCAGATCCACAAGGACGCACTCACGCCTGACGACCATGTGCTCGTGGTCGACGACCTCGTGGCCACCGGAGGTACCTCCGTCGCGACGGCCAAGCTCGTCGAGCAGTCGGGGGCTACGGTCGAGGGATTCGCCTTCATCCTGGAGCTCTCGTACCTCAAGCCACGCGAGTGCGTCTCGGCCGAGTATCCTGGGCTCGACTTCTTCTCGCTCATCGACGTCAAGTAGCAGACGTCAAGCTCTTTCATAGTGTTCCATCGCAGTAGCATATGGGATGCCCATTCTGTGAAATGGGCATCCCTGATCTTCTGACTTCCTAAAATGGGAGGGCAACCAACGAAGGGATTCTCTCTATGAAGGTACGCCAGAAAGCAGTCGTAGCCGGACTGGCGTTCGCGTTGAGCATGGGCGTGGGTGCGCCAGCGGCCTTGGCCGAGCCCTCGACGGATGACCTGGCCTCGGCACAGTCCCAGCTCGAGAGCCTCGGCTCCGAGCTCTCGAGCCTCCAGGACCAGCTCTCGACTGCCACCGATGACGTGGAGCAGACCGACTACGAGATCAGCCAGGCGAACTCCCAGATCTCCGACACCCAGACGCAGCTCGACGCGGCCCGCTCGAAGCTCGGCGATCGCATCTCGTCCTCCTACAAGTCCGGCAGCACCAACATGCTCGACATCCTCCTCGGCTCCGATAGCATCTCTGACCTCATCTCGCGCGTGTATTACATGGACAAGGTCTCCGAGCAGGATGCCGACACGATAAGCCAGGTAGAGGACCTCCAGACCCAGCTCTCCCAGCAGAAGGCGTCGCTCGAGCAGAAGCAGGCCGACCAGCAGCAGGCCGTCTCGGACATGCAGTCGCAGGTCGACGACTACCAGTCGAAGGTCTCCTCGGCGCAGAGCTACTATGACTCCCTCGACTCGGACGTCCAGGCCCAGGTGACCGCAGAGGAGGGCACGAACGCCAACGTCGCCGCTGCCGTGAATGCCGTGACTGGTGGCACGACCGATGCCGACACCACCGCTGACCAAGGCGGGGATGCCACCGAGTCCGCGGGCGGCACGACCACCACGGGCGGCGGCACGTCATCGAGCTCCAACTCCGGCTCGTCCAGCTCGGGGTCTTCAAGCTCAGGCTCATCCAGCTCGGGGTCGAGCTCCTCCAGCTCAGGCTCGTCTAGCTCAGGCTCGAGCTCGTCTGGGTCGACCTACTCAGGCGGCGGTGTCTCGTCTGCCTACGGCTGCATCGGGAAGCCGTATGTCTATGGTGCGACGGGACCCAACAGCTTCGACTGCTCCGGGCTCGTCTGCTATTGCTTCGGCTATGGACGAGGCAGGACAACCTATGACATGATTGCGAGCCTCCAGGCCTCTGGTGACTGGAAGACGAGTAAGAGTGAGCTCTCGGTAGGTGATCTTGTCTTCCCGAGTTCGGGACATGTCGGCATATATATCGGCAATAACCAGATGATTCATGCTCCTTATCCGGGAAGAACGGTGTGTATTACCTCCGTCTACAGCTTCATCGGTGGCGGTACGTACTAGGGACCTTCGTGCGCTCGTACCAACGTATCAAGAGGGGAGTCGGGCCCGGTGCCTGGCTCCCTTTCTTCGTGCCGGCAATGCCTCTGCCGTGCGTGCGGTAGTACCCTAGAGCCAGACATAGGGAGGGCATATGGAGCAGGATCCGGTGAAGCGCCGCCTCTCGGGGCGCTTCCAGGTCAACATGGTATGGGAGGGAGCACTCGTCGGGCTCGTGGGCGGGGCTGCGGTGACCCTCTACCGCCTGAGCCTCTCGGGAGCCGAGTCGCTGCTCAGGCAGATCCTCTCGTTCTGCTCTGCCAACCCGCTCCTCATCGCAGGCTGGTTCGCCGTGCTCGCCCTCGTCCTCATGGGGGTCTCGCGCCTCATGGTCTGGGAGCCCTACACGCAGGGCTCAGGCATCCCACAGGTGGACGTCGAGGTCATGGGGCGTATCGACATGCCTTGGCATAGGGTCCTGGCGGCCAAGTTCGCCGAGGGGACGCTCTGCACCTTCGCCGGGCTCTCGCTCGGTAGGGAGGGCCCCGCCGTGCAGATCGGCGGCATGGCGGGCAAGGCGGTCTCGCGCGGGCTCCACCTCGGGAGGGGAGAGGAGCGCATCCTCGTGACCTGCGGGGCCTCGGCCGGCATGGCGACGGCGTTCCATGCCCCGCTCACCGGCGTCATGTTCGCGCTCGAGGAGATCCACAAGTCCTTCTCGGCTCCGTTGGTCGTGTCGGTGATGAGCTCATGCGTCGTCGCGGACTTCTTCGTGAGCCAGGTGCTGGGCATCAAGCCCGTGCTCACGTTCCACTTCGCGAGCGACCTCCCGCACGCCTCCTACTGGCTGGTCCTCCTCATGGGAATCATGATGGGTGCCTTGGGGGCGCTTCACAACGTCGGCATGTTCTGGACGAGCGACCGGTTCTCGCGCATCTCCAAGGGAGCACCCTATACGCGTCTTGTCCTCCCGTTCGCACTCGCCGGCCTCATCGGCTTTATGGCCCCTGACCTGCTCTGCGGTGGGGACGCGATTGTCGCCCAGCTCGAGAGCGGCACGATGATCCCGCTCGTCGGCCTCGTGGCGCTCCTGGTGGGGAAGTACCTCTACACCACTATATGCTTCGGGTCTGGGGCACCAGGAGGTACGCTCTTCCCTCTGGTAGTGATGGGCGCCCTCGCTGGGGCCATCTTTGGCACGGTCTGCGTCGACTCCCTAGGCATGAGCGTGGGATACATCACGAACTTCATGATGCTCGGGGTCGCGGCGCTCTTCGCTGGCGTCGTCAGGAGCCCTGTGACCGCCATCGTCCTGGTGTTCGAGCTCACGGGAAGCTTCGATGCGCTGTTGTCGCTCTCGATGGTCTCCATCGTTTCCTACGTGACGGCGAACCTGCTCAAGGTCGACCCGTTCTATGAGCATCTCGTCGCGCGACTCATGGGGATGAGCTCGGAGGAGGCCGAAAGCGTCCCAGGGCGAGGTGCCTATGGCAAGGTCCTCAGGACCTATGTCATCGAGGTCGGGAGCTTCCTTGTCGGCAAGCA
This sequence comes from Atopobiaceae bacterium, assembly GCA_022483015.1. Taxonomy (NCBI): domain Bacteria; kingdom Bacillati; phylum Actinomycetota; class Coriobacteriia; order Coriobacteriales; family Atopobiaceae; species Atopobiaceae bacterium. The sequence goes on from JAKVOB010000001.1 coordinate 1,616,002, forward strand.
GATACGCGAGGTCCCATGGCCGGCACGCGTCCTTGTCGTGGAAGTACAGCGCAGCGGAGAGACCATGTTGGCCACCGGAGGGGTCCGGCTCCAGGCCCTCGACAGGATTCTCGTGCTCATGGATGGCACCACCGAGGATGATTCGGACATCATCGTACGCGGACTTGCCAGGGGATTCCTCAAGTCGCAAGAGGCCGATTCCGGGGAGAGGGACGGATAGGCCATCCCTGGTCGTCCTTGTCGCCACTTAACATAACATATATTATCACGGTTATGACTATGCTTTGGACGAGCTAGCCGTGTGCAGTCGATTCATCAATGCCATAGCGTAGGACTATGAGGCACCAAGTACTTCTACTTGGAGAGACCCTCATGACACGCAACCTGGTGCTTGGCTGACGCCTTCGGGTCCAGTCTCAAGCTCACGGTGAGCGTCCGAGGCCGGGACTCCTTGAAGCCATATACGCGTGTTTGACACGTGAGCTGCCACGGCACGGTAACGCTCCGTTGATGGCCCTCTCAGAGGCGTTCTAAGCCCTTGGAATGAGAGGCCTGGAGCGTCGGCCCACGTAGTCTCTTGGCCCCTGCGGTCGATGGGTATCTGAATGCCACGTAGGACCCAGAGTCAGCTGGTTGCCCTGAGATACCCGAATACCTTCGATGAAGATCGCCGCTGACAGAGTTGATGTTCGGTGGTGGGACCGAGGAACCCTCAGCATGGGAACTCCTCTCACGCATTGCTCGCATCGCTCGGTTCGTATCTTAGCGAGGCGGCTACAATCGTGATGCCACGGCACCAGGTCGCTCGACCCGTCCCTGCCTGGTCTGATCTTTCAGGTTTACATAATCCATCTCAACAGACAACTCGTGAGTAAAGGCACCTCAGGACCTTCATCACGATATGGAATACTCTGTCGGACACATCGAGCCATGAGGGTCAGGACTCAGGAATGCCCGTCGTACGCCTCGGCGTCCTGGGGGAGGTGCCTCTCCCCTACTCGGCAGTCTGACCGAGGAACTGTGCCGCGCTCGTGGCAGCGATGACTCCGTCCGAGGCCGCGGTTATCACCTGGCGCAAGGGCTTCTCGCGGGCATCTCCTGCGCAGAAGAGACCCGGGAGCGATGTTTCCATGCGCTCGTCGGTGGTCACGGTTCCTGCGGGAGTGAGATGGACCAGGTCAGAGATGAGCTCCGTCGAAGGCACATGCCCCACGAAGACGAAGACGCCGAAGCCACCCTCCGAGAAGTCCTCGTTCGTGTCACGTCCGGAGGCGTTGTCATGCAAGGTGATAGAGCAGAGCCCGTCATTGCCATGCACAGCCGCAACGCTCGTGAGATAGCGAACGGTGATCTTGTCGTTTCCCCCGAGCTGCTCGGCGATGGCTGGCGTGGCTCGCACATGGTCCTTGCGTACGATCAGCGTCACATGGCTCGCGAAGCGCGTGAGGAAGAGTGCCTCCTCGCATGCCGTGTTGCCGCCTCCGATGACATAGACGGGCTTCCCGCGGTAGAACATGCCATCGCAGGTGGCGCAGTAGGACACGCCGTGACCTGCGTACTCCTCCTCGCCTGTGAACCCTGCATGACGAGGAGTACCGCCGGTCGCGAGGATGACCGACCTGGAGACGAGCTTCGGTTCGCTCTCGCAAGAGCATGTGAACAGGGACGAACCCTCGTCGTAGTCGATGCCCGTGACGGCATCATAGACGAACTCACCTCCGAGCGACTCGGCCTGGGCCTGCATGCGCATGCCGAGCTCCGCCCCATTGATGGTCTCGACTCCAGGGTAGTTCTCGATCTGGTCGGTGATGGCTGCCTGCCCGCCAAAGGCACCCTGCTCCACGGTCACGGCATCAAGCAGGGCACGACTGGCATAGATGGAGGCGGAGAGCCCCGCGGGTCCTCCGCCAACTATCACGAGGTCATGAACGGTCAGGTCCTCAGACATGTGAGCTGCCCTTCTCGAGAGTGACGGAAATCGTGTCTCACCATGTACGGTAGCATAAGCATCTGACGTCATAGGATATGCCCACATCACACGACGGGCCCCCACGTGGTGATGGTGGGGGCCCGTCGTGTGATGCATATGTCAGGGTGAGGCTATTCCTGAGTCTCCGCAGCCTCCTTGGCAAGGCGCTCGTCACGCTCTGCTGGGGTCTCGGAGTGGGTCTCCTGGGGAATCAGGAGGTTCATGATGACGCCCAGCAGCGCCGAGGTGGCCATGCCAGGAAGCGTGTAGTCGCCGATCGGGAGCGAGATGCCAGAGCACTCCATGCCGACGCCGACGATGATGACGACCGCCGCGATCATGAGGTTGCGGTTGATCGAGAAGTCTACCTTGTTGCTCACGAACATACGCAGGCCATTGACGGCGATGAGTCCGAAGAGCAGCAGGCTCACGCCACCCATGACCGGCGTGGGGATGCTCATGATGAGGGCCTCGAGCTTGGGGCAGAAGCCGCCTACGAGGAGGGCGAAACCGGCAGCATACCAGAAGACCTGGGTCGAATAGACGCGCGTCACGCTCATGACGCCGATGTTCTCGGCATACGTCGTTGTCGGGGCACCACCCAGGAAGCCGGCGATGACCGTCGCGATACCGTCACCGGCCAGCGACTGCGGCAGCATCGGCTTGTAGTCCCTGCCGACGATCTCGCCCACGACGAGCAGGTGACCGATGTGCTCGATGATCACCACGAAGGCCACCGGGGCTATGAGCAGGATGGCGCCCATGTCGAAGCGCGGGAACGTGAACGTGGGAAGGCCGACCCGCGCGGCATCGATGACCGGTTGGAAGTCGACGAGTCCCGCGAAGCAGGCGCTGAGATAGCCCACGACGATGGCCAGGAGCACTGGCACCGTACCGATGAGTCCGCTCATGCTCGAGAAGACAACCGCTGAGAGCAGTGTGATGCCAGCGACGATGGCACCAGTTGCCACGAAGGAGTCCGTGCTCGAGTTGAGTGCCATCTTCACGGCCGTGGCAGACAGGCCGACACCGATGACCACGATGACGGAACCGACCAGTACGGGAGGAAGGATCCTGTCCATCCATCCCGTGCCGACCAGCTTGATGACCCCTGCGACGATGAGGTAGACGAATCCGGCCACCACGATTCCCGAGAGCGCCGCATCAAGGCCCTTGGTTGCGCCGACGGCCACGATCGGGCTGATGAATGCGAACGAGCTACCGAGGTAGCTCGGGATCTTGTTGCGGGTCACGAGTAGGTAACAGATCGTACCGATGCCCGAGCACATGATCGCGATGGACGGATGAAGGCCCGTGAGCATCGGTACGAGGACGGTCGAGCCGAACATGCTCATCATGTGTTGGATTCCGAGCGGAATGGCGTGGCTAACCGGTACCCGGTCGTCGACTCCGATGATGTCTCGCTGCTTCTTCATTGCTTGCTCCTCAAGTGAATCTTCAAGTCATCGACATGCAGGGAGGACCCTGCTTCACGAAGCAGGGTCCTCCCTGGAACACGAATCGTCATTAGGCAAACAGGAACGAGACCAGGAAGGCCGCGGCAGCCACCCACATGAGCGGCTTGATCTGCTTGGCCTTGCCGCAGGCAAGCGCGATGATGCAGTAGCTGATGAAGCCAAGGCCGATGCCCGTCGCGATGGAATAGGTGAACGGAATCGCAACGACGGTGATGAAGGCCGGGAAGCCGTCGAGGACGTCGGACCAATCGATGGCCTTGACCTCGCCCATCATGAGGAAGCCGACCTCTACGAGGGCTCCGCAGGTTGCGGCGGAGGCGACGATGGAGATGAGCGGCGAGAAGAACGCCGCAAGGATGAAGAGGACGCCGGTCGTGACGGATGCGAGGCCAGTGCGGGCGCCGGAGGCCGCGCCGGCAGATGATTCGACGAAGGTCGTGATCGACGAGGCACCGGTAAGGCCACCGACTGCGGCGGCAGCAGAGTCGACGAGCAGGATCTCCTTGATGTTCTCGACCTTGCCGTCCTCGTCGAGGAAGTCGCCTTGCTTGGCCACGGCGACTGCCGTGCCCATGGTGTCGAAGAAGTCACTCATCATGAGCGAGAAGACGAACATGAGGAGCGCTGGCGTGGTGACGACCTTCGCGATGCCCATGATGCCGTTGGCGTCGGTCTGGAAGGGAGCACCGAAGGAGGAGAAGTCAAGCGCCGAGACGATGCCGGTGGGCATCTCCGTGATGCCCAGGGGAATGCCGACGATGACCGCGATGATGATGCCCCAGAGGACGTTGCCCTTCACCTTGAGGCAATACAGGACCATCGTGGCGACGATGGAGACGGCGGCGACGATGAACGTCGGGCTGGTGATGGACCCCATGGTGATGAAGGTCGACTCGTTCGAGACGATGATGCCACCATCCTTGAGGCCGATGAAGGCGATGAACAGGCCAAGACCAGCAGCGATGGCATGCCTCAGCGACTCGGGTATGGCGTCCATGACGGCCTCGCGGAGGCCGCAGATAACGAGGACCAGGATCACGAGGCCCTCGAGCAGGATGACGGCCATGGCGGCATGCCAGTCTCCGCCTGCGGCGGCCGTGAGCGAGAAGGCAACGACAGCGTTGATACCCATGCCCGACGCACAGGCCAGCGGCCGGTTGGCGATGAGGCCCATGAGGATGGTCATGACACCAGCACCGATGCAGGTGGACGTCACTGCGGCGTTCATGGGAACGCCAGCCTCGACGAGCAGCGACGGGTTGACGGCGATGATATAGGCCATCGCGAGGAACGTCACGAGGCCGGCGCGTAGCTCCTGATGCGTCGACGAGCCGCGCTCCTCGATCTTGAAGAACTTCTCCATGTACGAACCCTCTCCCTAGTACGAAACGACGTTACCTGGCCCGTGGTGCCACCCCTGGCTGTACAGGCCTTATCGGCGCCTGCGATCAGGCACCGCTAGAACCGAAACCGCCCGAGCCGCGTTTCGTGCCCTCGAGATGGTCCACCTCAACGAGCTCGACGACCGGAACCTTCTGGATGACGAGCTGGGCGATGCGCTCGCCACGCTCGATGATGATGTCACGGTGCGGGTCGAGGTTGATGGCGACCACCTTGAGCTCGCCCCGATACGCAGAGTCGATGAGGCCGGGTGTGTTGGCCATGGAAAGGCCCTGCTTGAGAGCCAGACCGCTCCTTGGTTGCACGAAGCCCGCATATCCCTTGGGAATGGCGACGGCAAGGCCGGTCGAGATGAGCCTTCGCTCGAAGGGAGCGAGGGTCACCTCCTCGCTCGACCTGAGGTCGAGGCCCGCATCCCCCTTGTAGGCATATGAGGGAAGCTCGACATCAGGGACCAGACGCTGAATCTGTACCTCAATCTTCTTGCTCATTGCTCAATCCTCCGAAGTTCCTCGGTGAACTCGTCAAGGTCATGGAAATCTCGATAGACGGAGGCGAAGCGCACATAGGCGACCTTGTCCAGCGTGAGGAGACGATGAAGCACCATCTCACCGAGCTTCTCCGAATGAACCTCGGTGACCGAACGGTCCCTGAGCTCGGAGACGATGTCGTCGATGAGCGAATCGAGGGAGCTCACGGGAATGTCACGCTTCACGGTGGCCGTCATGAGCCCACGCATGAGCTTCTGCCGGTCGAAGGTCTCATGAGAGCCATCGCGCTTCACGACGATAAGGGGCATCTCCTCGCGACGCTCATAGGTAGTGAACCTAAAGCCGCAGCTGATGCACTCTCGACGACGCCGGATGGCATCATTGTTCTCGGAGGGACGCGAATCCACGACCTTGGACTCTTCGCACCCGCATCTGGGACAGCGCATAATCTCCCCTCGGCATACCTATACTCCATAAGGAAGATAGCACACACGGACTCCACAATCACCCCTCACGGGCAATTCAGCGGGCCGCCACGGACAGCTCCTGACCGACCGTCAGGGAGCCAGAGGAAAGGCTGTTCTCGGACTCGAGCCAATGCACCGTCTCTTGGTCAGAGAGCCCGTCAATGGGATGCGACCGGGCAAGGGACCAGAGCGAATCTCCTTGTGAAACGACAATCTGGGTGGTCGAGAGTGAGCTGGTAGCCGTGGCCACGCCTTGCGACCGGAACGCATCGACGCCAAGGGTCACGGAAAGGCAGATTACCAGGGATGCGATAAGGAAACCAGCAGCAAGGCGATGGCTCAGGACCAACGCGGGACGCGCCGTCGGGGAAGCTGCGGCCGTAGCCAGCCGAACACGCATGCGAGGCGCAGCTGCGGAGGCAACGGCAGACGAGGCGGCACGGGTGCGGGTGCGGGCCATCGGGACATCCGGTGCCGAAGGGCGCGCGTGCGTTGGATGGGCGGTGACGGCCACGGACCTAGCGGGGCTGCTGGAGGCACCGCCTTCAAGGAGTGTCAGACGAGGACGTGAGACATCAAGAGCCGAGCTCCCCTCGTACACGTACTCACTGCTGCATGCCTGCTGAACCATGAGAGCTCCCCTCGCGTAGTTGACACACAAGGTATATCCGACGCTTAGGACACCAATGGGATGGAACGGATGTTCGCATCTATTGTGGAGCGTACGTATGTTCGTGTCAAGCGAGAATCGAACATCTGTTTGCATGGTGATCTGACAAGGCGTAAGATGCGGGTAACGAAGAAGGAGGGGCCATGTCTGAGAAGCGGTCCATGAGCAAGCGCCAGCGCCAGATCTATGACTTCATCTGCTCCTATACCAACGAGCACGCATACCCGCCGTCAGTGCGAGAGATTGGCGCCGCGGTAGGTCTCGCGTCTCCCTCAACGGTGCATGCGCACCTCAAGTTCCTCGAGGAGAACGGCTACATCCATAGGGACCCCAACAAACCGCGTACGATCGAGGTCACCGAAGGGTCGACGCCCTCCGATTCCAAGCCCGGCCTTGCCAGCGTCACGCAGGACCTCGATGCGAACACGGTGACGCTTCCCCTGGTCGGCCGTGTCGCCGCAGGCGTCCCCATCCTCGCAGAGCAGAACGTTGAGGAGACGCTCACCTTCCCGACCTCCATCGTGGGTGACTCGAGTTCGTTCATCCTCAAGGTCCACGGCGAGTCCATGATCAACGCGGGGATACTCGACGGCGACTACATCGTCGTCCGCGAGCAGTCCACGGCCCGAAACGGCGAGATCGTGGTGGCCCTCATCGGTGAGGAGGCCACCGTGAAGACCTTCTACCGTGAGAAGGACCGCATCCGACTTCAGCCCGAGAACGACCACATGGAGCCCATCTATGCCGACAACCCAACCATCCTCGGCCATGTCACGGCGCTCATCAGGTCGATGTCCTGAGACGGGTCATCCGGCTCGTCTTCGCGGGTTTGACGTCCTTAGAGGCATTGCCTGCCTCTCGATGGTGGGTTTTCACCTCTGCTATGACCTCACGGCACTCAAGGGCATGGTGCTCTGGTTCTTCGTGCCACCGTTCGAGGACATCTGGAGGGCCTCGATATCATGGACGTTCCTGCTCCTGGCCGGGTGCATGTGCGCGCTCTCGCGTAGCAACCTGAGGCGCTCGGTGGTCTACCTGGCCGTTGCCGCGCTCATCACGTTGGTCACGACCTTGGCCGGAGTCGACCTTCCCATCACCTTCGGCATAATATTCTGCATGGGGGCCTCGACGCTCGTCGCATGGGCCCTCGAGCGATTCGGAGTCGCTCCCCATGGCCCCGTGGCTGCGATGGTACTCGCCTCCCTCTTCGTGCTGTGTCTCGAGGTCCCTTCTGGCCGTGTGGGTCTGGGACCTCTCTCGATCGCACTCCCGCATTCGATGTACGGTACCGACTGGCTCAGTTGGCTCGGCCTTCCAGGTCCGACGTTCTCCTCGGGTGACTACTACCCACTTCTCCCCTACTGCCTGCTCTATCTCTGCGGTAGCGCCCTCGGCTCGTGGTGGTCCGCAAGAGGGTGGCCTCGCTTCTGCAGCAGCCTCCATGCGAGGCCGCTCGAGTTCGTGGGTCGTCACTCGCTTGCGCTCTATGTCCTGCACCAACCGCTGCTTCTGGTCCTTCTCGGCCTTCTCTAGAGGGTCATTCCTCCACGAGGTAGGCTTCCAGAGTCGAGGCCATTCGCTTCGAGACCTTCGCCGTCACGAGCAGGCCAAAACCCTCATAGCTCTCGTGTACCACCTGGCATCGCTCGTGCACCAGCTTCATGAGCATCCCCTTCTCATAGGGGATGAGGGCGGTCACCGTGACGTCCCCTGCAGAGGCCTCTCTGGCAATGGCATGGAGCAACGACGAGAGGCCATATCCCGTCGTTGCGGAGACCAGTTGCGCCTCAGGATGATGGGCGCCCAACACGGTGAGGCCCTCATCCTCGAGGCAGTCGCACTTGTTGAAGACGGTTATGGAGCGGATGGCAGAGGCGCCGACGAGCGCGAGCGTCTCATCGACCGCCTGGACCTGCTTGTCGAGGTTCACGTCGCTCGCGTCCACGACCTTCAGGATGAGGTCGGCACCAGAGACCTCAGCGAGGGTCGATTTGAATGCCTCGATGATGTCAGTCGGGAGCTTCTGGATGAACCCGACCGTATCGGTGATGGTGATTCGACGTCCCTCATCGAGGTCCAAGGCCCTTGTCGTGGGGTCAAGCGTGGCAAAGAGCTCGTCCTTGGCATAGACGCTGGAATCGGTGAGCGCGTTAAGCAGGGTCGACTTGCCGGCGTTGGTATACCCGGCAAGCGCCACACGGTAGATGCCGGACTCCCATCGCGCCTTGCTCTGGACACCGCGCTGGGTCTCGACCTTGGCGAGGTCGGCCTTGATGGAGACGATCCTGTCACGCACGAGCCTTCGGTCCACCTCCAGCTGGCTCTCTCCCTGGCCGAACCGGCTCCCGATGCCACCTCGAGTCTGCTGGCCCATGAGGTGACTCCACATGCCTCTCAGGCGAGGATAGAGGTACTGCAGCTGTGCGAGCTGGACCTGAAGGCGACCGGCTCGGGTGCTCGCATGCTGCCCGAAGATGTCGAGCACCAAGGCCGTTCGGTCGATGACCTTGACGGGCTCATGAAGGACCTTCTCGAGGTTGGCCTGTTGCGAGGGCGTCAGCTCGTCGTCGAATATGACGACATCGGCCTCGCACCTCTGCACGAGCGAGACGAGCTCTTCGACTTTGCCGCTTCCGATGAAGGTCTTGGGGATGGGTGCGTCGAGACGTTGCGTGAGGGTCGCGATGACATCGGCCCCGTCCGTCTCGGCAAGACGTGCAAGCTCTGCCATCGAGTCATCAAGCGGCCAGTCATGGCTCCCGATGTCTACACCCACGAGCACCGCGCGCTCGCGCGCCTGCTGGGTCACATAAGGCTTGAACCTACCCATCAACCGACCTTCCAGTCCGAGACGATCGTCTCCACCGCATGTCCGACATCGGTGACATCCATATCGATCCATCTGACACGGTCATCATGGCGAAGCCAGGTGAGCTGCCGCTTCGCATATCGCCTTGATCGCCGCTTCACCCTCGTGACCGCCTCGTCGAGCGTGCAGGCGCCCGCGAGATACTCCAGGAGCTCCTTGTAGCCTATGGCTTGGGAAGCGGTTGGTGCCCGATCGAGGCCATGCGCTCCTAGGGTGCGCACCTCGTCGAGAAGCCCCGAGGCCATCATCCCGTCGACCCGAGCGTCGATACGGTCGTAGAGGCGTTGGCGGTCTGTCGCCAGGCCCCAGATCCTCGCATCGTAATGCGGCTCATGGCTGCGAGAGGAGCCATAGGAAGCGGCATAGGAC